>CAZMNP010000127.1:0-2777 GCA_964567675.1 uncultured Actinomycetes bacterium | reverse complement strand
CGGACGACGCGGTCGTCGTCTCGATTCCCCACGCCGACAGGAGCGCGGTCGCGAGCAGGAGGTTCGTCTCGTTGTCGTCGACGACGAGGGCTCGGCGACCGCTGAAGGAGCCGTCGCGCCGGAGCGCGGTCGGCGTCATGTCCGACACGCCTGCCTCGAACGTCACGCGGAACGTGCTCCCCTCGCCGGGGACCCCGGCGCTCTCGGCCGTGACCGTGCCGCCCATAAGCTCCGCGAGCCGGCGGCTGATCGCGAGCCCCAGTCCCGTTCCGCCGTAGCGCCGGCTGGTCGATGCGTCGACCTGCGTGAACGACTGGAACAGGTCCTCGATGCGGTCGGGCGGGATCCCGACACCGGTGTCGCGGATCGTCACCTCGAACGCGATCCGATCTCGAGACGCGGTCGGGAGCGACGAGACGTGGACGGCGATCTCGCCCTCGTCCGTGAACTTGACCGCGTTGTTCAGCAGGTTCAGCAAGACCTGGCGGAGGCGGCTCTCGTCCCCCACGGCGGTCTCGGGCGTCCCCGGCTCGATCCCATAGGTCACCTCGAGGCCCTTGCGCTGCGCGATCGGGCCGATCAGATCCACGACCGACTCGATGCATCCGCGCACGTCGAACGGGGCGAGCTCGAGCTCCATCCGCCCGGCCTCGATCTTCGAGAAGTCGAGGATGTCGTTGATGATCGTGAGCAGCGCGTCACCGCTGCGCGAGATCGTCGACGCGTACTCGCGCTGCTCGGCGTCGAGCTTCGTCTCTCCGAGGAGGCCGCTCATCCCGATGATCGCGTTCATCGGCGTGCGGATCTCGTGGCTCATCGTCGCGAGGAACGCGCTCTTGGACTCGTTCGCCGCGTCCGCCGCTTCCCGTGCCTCCCGGACCTCGCCGAATAACCGGGCGTTCTCGATCGCGATCGCGGCCTGCTGCGACAGGCCGACGAGGACGTTGAGGTCGTCGTCGGTGAACGGGGGGGCGGGCGCGGTCCGCCACACCGCCATCATGCCGACCACACGTCCCCGGGCGAGCAGCGGAGCGGCCATCAGGCGCTCCTCCACGTCCTCCTCCGTCCCCGGGATGTGCACGCTCCGCGGGTCGGCCGTCACGTCGTTGATGACCTCGGCCACGCCACGAGCGGCGAGGTCGCCGACGATCCCCTCCCCGAGCCCGATGCTGTCCTTCATGAGCGGTTCGGCGAGCTCGCCGAGCGCGACGGCCGGGATCAACTGGTTGCCCTCCTCCTCCTGGAGGAACACCGCGCTGCTGGTCGCCTCGAGAAGCTCGAGCGCGCGCCGGGCGATCTTCCCGAGGATCGGGTCGAGCTCGAGGAGGCCTCCGACCTCACGTCCGAGCTCGGCGAGTGCGGCCATCTCGCTCGCGCGGCGCCTCGTCTCCTGGTACAGACGCGCGTTCGCGATCGCGATCCCGACGTTCGCGGCGATCGTCGACAGCAGACGCAGGTCGGCCTCGCTGAAGCGCCCTGCCTGCTGGATGTTCTGCACGCTCACGACGCCGATCGCCTCGATGCCGGCGACGATCGGGACGCCGAGGTACGACTTCGCGGGCGTACCCACGAGCGGCACCCCGACCCGCTCGAAGTCCTCGGGGCGGTTCAGCAGCAGCGGTTCGCGTGTCTGGAGGATCTTCGTGGTCAGGCCCTCGCCGAAGCGCAACGACCGGTTGTCCCGGCGCTCGCCACCCTCGCTGTAGTAGGCGAACTCGATCATGTCGGTGGCCCGATCGTGGAGCGCGACGTACACGAGATCGGCCGAGAAGACCTCTCGGAGCTGGTCGCCCAGCCGCTCGATCAGCGCGTCGAGCTCGAGCTGCTCCGCGAACGCCTGTCCGACGTTGTTCACGATCGCGAGCTCGGCCGCGCGCTGGCGCGTCTCCTCGAACAGCCGCGCGTTATCGAGCGCCACACTCAAGTTGCCGGCGATCGTCGCCAGCAGGTGAACGTCGGCCTCGCTGAAGGCTTGCTCGCGATCGAGGTTCTGGAGCGAGATCACGCCCGTTGCTTGACCCGCGACGACGATCGGGACGAAGACCTCCGACATCGGGACCTCGCCCCGGATCGCTGCCGGCTGACCGACCTCCGCAGACCGGGCCGGGACGTCCTCGTTCACGACGACGGGTGCGCGGGTCTCGAGGGCGACGCGACGGAAGCCCATGATCTCGATCGGCTGATCCGGGAACCGAACCCCCCGCTCGATCGAGTAGGGGAACCGGATCAGCTGGCTGTCACGATCGACGATCGCGATGTCGACGACGTGGGTATCGAAGATCTCTCTCAGGCGTTCCCCGACCAGGTCGTACATCGCCTGCGCGTCGAGGTTCTCGGCGAGGCCGCGCTGGACATCGTTGATGAGCGCCAGCTCGGCGTTGCGCTGTCGAGTCTCCTCGAACAGCCGGGCGTTCTCGAGTGCCACGCTCAGACTGCCGGCGATCGTCGTCAGGAGTCGCACGTCGGCCTCCGTGAACGCGTGCTCGGTGTCGATGTTCTGCAGGGAGATCCTGCCCGTCGCCTCACCACCGACGAGGAGCGGGACGAACAGGACCGACTTGGGGTTCTCGCCTTGGATGACGGCGGCGCCGAACTCCTCAGCACGCTCGTCCACGCGCTCGTTGATGAGCAGCGGCTCGCGCGTCTCGATGACCCGACCAGCGAATCCGCCGATCGGCGTCGGCTCGTCCGGGAACCGCACGCCTCGCTCGATCGTGTACGGGTAGTGGATGAGTCCGTCTTGGCGATCGATGATGCCGATGTCCACCACCTGCGCG
>CAZMNP010000126.1:0-10196 GCA_964567675.1 uncultured Actinomycetes bacterium | reverse complement strand
AACGCGTCCGCCTCCTTGATCCCCGCCTCCTCCAGCACCTCGCGGTCGAAGCCCAGACCCACGATCGTCCTGGCTTCGAAGTCGGGCGGAAGACGGTCGAAGGCGCCCTCGTTCTTGTCGATCACGGCCAGTTGGTGGCCGGCCTTCGCCAGCTCCTGGGTGAGGAGGATCCCGACGCGGCCGCAGCCCATGATGACGATGTGCACGGTTGGGTAGGTTAGCGCGCCGGCTGCTGCTCCGTGCGGTCGTCGGCGACGAAGCCAGGTGAGATGTCGGGAGTGCCGCCCCGAGCACGAGGCGTTTCACCATCGCCACGGCTCCCGGCGGATGCGGGCGCGTTCGAGCCGATCCGGACCGTGAGATCGGTCCGGAGACGGTCGTCCTCGGCTTGGTCCTCGCTGGTATGGCCATGGCTTCTTCTCCGTGTCCCCTCCAACTTGGAGTCGGTGCCGTAAGCGGGTGTCAAAGGCTGCCGCTCGAACGTGAAGAAGACGTAGCGACGCCGTAGCGTGGTCTCGGCATGAGCGCATGGCATCGGTTCGGGAATCCCTCCAGGGTCCGAAGCGCGCTCGTCGGGATCGCGGCCGCGAGCCTGTCGACGGGACTCGCGGTCACGGTGCACCCAGCTCCGGCCCTCGGGGCCGTCGCGATCTACCTGCTCGGAGTCGTCGGGGCGGCAACTCTCGGGGGAGCCGCCGCCGGTGTGGTGGCCTCCCTCCTGTCGTTCTTTTCGCTGAACTACTTCTTCACGTTCCCCCGCTACACGTTCCGGGTCGCGAGCGCGGACGACATCGTTTCGCTCTGTGTGTTCCTGATCGTTGCGGTGATCGTCGGCTCGCTGGTGTCGCGCGCCCTTGCCGAAGGCGCACGCGCGGCTCGGAGCGAGCGTGAGGCGAGGTTGCTCAGCTACTTCGCCACGAAGGTGATGTCGGGTCACGCGCTCGGCCGTGTCCTCGACGACTTCGCCGGTTCGCTGCTCGAAGCGCTCGGGCTCGCCAGGTGCGAGATCCACGCGCGAGCGGGCGAGGACGTCCTGGACGCGCGACGGTTTCGAGAGGGTGTCGCGGAAGGCGGGGCGATCACGATCCCGATCCGAGTGGGAAGCGAGGAGGTGGGAGCGATCACCGCGGTGCCGCCGTTCTCAGCGGGCGGCCTCCTCGAGGAAGACCGCAGGCTCCTCGAGCAGTCCGCGAAGCAGGTCGCTATCGCGCTCGAGCGTGCCGGCCTGGACGCTCAGGTCGTTCGTGCCCGGACCGAAGTCGAGATCAATCAAGCCCGCGCCGCGCTGTTCTCCTCGGTGACGCACGATCTCCGAACACCGCTCGCGTCGATCAAGGCTGCGGTGACCACGCTCCTGCAGGAGGACGTCACGCTCGACGAAGAACCGCGGCGCGAGCTCCTGACGACGGTGCTCGAGGAGACGGACCGGCTGAACCGGTTGCTCGGCAACCTGCTCGACCTCGCGAAGGTGCGCGCCGGTGCGCTCGTTCCGGCGAAAGAGCCCACCGCTGTGGACGAAGTCGTCGAGTCGGTCCTGCATCGGATGGCGGACCGTCTGGCCGCCGTGCGGGTCCGGACCCTCCTGCGGGACGCTCCGGAGGTTCCGGTCGACCCGGTCCAGCTCGATCAGGTCGTGACGAACCTGCTCGAGAACGCCATCCGATTCTCTCCCGCCGGCGGGGAGGTGGTGATCTCCGTCGCCCCGTGGCAAGGAGCGGTCCAGCTTCGGATCACCGACCAGGGCCCCGGGATCGTCCCCGAGGAGCGGGAGCGCGTCTTCCAGGCCTTCTACCGCGGCGAGGCGAAGGAACGATCGGGGAGCGGGCTGGGCCTCGCGATCGCCCGCGCGATCGTCCTCGCCCACGGCGGGCGGATCCGGATCGAGGGAGCGCCGTCGGGCGGCACCGCGGTAGTGCTCGAGCTGCCCCTGGCCGACGCGGCCCCGCTGCCCCAGGAGACCGCGTCGTGACGAAGATCCTCGTCGTCGACGACGAGCCGCAGATCCGTCGCGCGCTCCGCACGAGTCTCGAGGCGCACGGCTACGAGGTGCGAACCGCCGCGAACGGGACCGAGGCGATCGAGGCGGTGGCGGACGCGTCACCGGATCTGATGCTCCTGGACCTCGGCTTGCCCGACATCGATGGTCGGTCCGTGATCGAACGCATCCGCGGCTTCTCGGAGGTCCCGGTCATCGTCGTCTCAGTGCGGGATCTGCAGGCCGACAAAGTTGCGGCGCTCGATGCCGGCGCCGATGACTATGTGACCAAGCCGTTCGCGATGGAGGAACTGCTGGCTCGACTACGAGCAACCCTTCGACGCAGCCACCCAGAGGATCCCGCTCCACCGGTACGGCGGGTCGGCGACCTCGAGATCGATCTCAGTCGGCGGCTCGTCACGCTTGGCGCCGAGCGGATCCACCTGACGAAGACGGAATGGGGGCTCCTCGAAGCACTCGTGACGAACCCCGGGAAGCTCCTCACGCACCCGTGGCTGCTTCGTCGCGTGTGGGGGCCCGGCTATGCGGAAGAGAGCCACTACCTGCGTGTCTACGTCCGCGCCCTCCGGCGCAAGCTCGGCGACGCGGCGGCTGCACCTCGACTGATCCTGACCGAGCCCGGAGTCGGCTACCGCTGGATCGCCGAGGACCCGTAGTCAGCTCTTTACGATCTCTTTACGGAAGCCCGCCAGGTGCTTACGGCATCCTCACGCGCACGGTTGGAACGTGGCGTCATGGTTGCCGCGCTGTCCGGAGACGTCTTCGTCGGCCTGGTCATCGGGCTCTTCCTCGGGATCCTGGTCGGACCGCTCATGCGAGCCTGGCTCAGCTGGCAGGAGTGGAAGACGGCCTCTCGAGACGCCGATCTCGTCGCGGCCCGGAAGCGGGATCCTCGCGACCCCGAGATCGATCGGCTCGAACTCGAAGCCTGGCCGTATCCCCGGGGGCAGGGCCTCGAGGACAACCCTCTCTCGAGCGGCCGACGAGACACTCGGTAATCGATGTCGACGACGGTCAAGCGGGTCCTGGTTGGCCGCGCGCTCGCGAGCCACAAGCTCGAGCATCAACTCCTCCGGAAGTTCCTGGCGCTCCCGGTGTTCTCCTCGGATCCGCTCTCGTCGAACGCCTACGCCACCGAAGAGATGATGCTCGTCCTCGTGACGGCGGGGGCCGGGGCCCTCGTCTATCGGATCCCGATCGCGCTTGTCATCGTGACCGTCCTGTTGATCGTGATCGTCTCGTACCGGCAGACCGTCCGTGCCTATCCCAACGGCGGAGGCTCGTACATCGTCGCGCACGAGAACCTGGGGAAGATCCCCGGTCTCGTCGCCGCGGCCGCGCTCCTGATCGACTACGTGCTGACGGTCTCGGTCTCGGTGGTCGCCGGCGTGCTCGCGATCACTTCGGCCGCTCCGTCCCTCGTCGACCACAAGGTCGCGCTTTCGGTGGGCTTCGTCGTCCTGCTCACGCTCGCGAACCTCCGGGGGGTGAAGGAGGCCGGCGTCCTGTTCGCGTTTCCCACGTACGGCTTCGTGGCGGTCGTGTACGCGACGCTGGCGATGGGGTTCTTCCGCTGCCTCTCAGGGTGCCCGCTGGCCGAGACAGCGGATCTCCCCTTGGAAGCGCATGCCGGTCTCGGGCTGTTCTTGATCCTCCGCGCGTTCTCGTCGGGCTCGACCGCTCTCACCGGCGTCGAGGCCATCTCGAACGGCGTCCCGGCGTTCCGGCGACCACAGGCTCGGAACGCGGCAACGACGCTCGCGATGATGGGTGCGATGACGGTGACCATGTTCTTGGGGATCACCCTCATGACCGTGCTGCTGCACGTTCGCACGAACGAGGAGATCGCCGCGGCGCAGTCGGTGTTGTCCCAGATCGGCGAGACCGTGTTCGGGCGCACGCTGCCGTTCTTCGCGCTGCAGGCCTTGACGGCCGGGATCCTCGTCCTGGCTGCGAACACCTCCTATCAGGACTTCCCGCGCCTCTCGGCGATCCTCGCGCGAGATCGTTTCATGCCCTCGCAGTTCAAGAATCGCGGGGACCGACTCGTGTTCTCGAATGGCATCGTCGTGCTCTCCGTACTGGCTGCCGGCCTGATCTTCGTGTTCGACGCGAACCTCACCCGCCTGATCCAGCTCTACGTGGTCGGTGTCTTCACGGCGTTCACCCTCTCCCAGGCGGGGATGGTCCGGCGATGGCATCGAACGAGGGAGCCGGGGTGGCGTCGCAGCATCGTCATCAACGCGATCGGAGCCGCGGCCACGGGGATCGTCCTCGTCATCGTGGCCCTCACGAAGTTCGTCCACGGGGCGTGGATCGTGATCGCGGCCGTGCCGGTCATCATCTCGTTCTTTCTCGCCGTCCATCGGCACTACCGGATGGTCGGCGCCGTCCTTCGGGCTGCGCGCCCGCGCATCGACCGGGTGCCGAACACCTTCGTCCTGTTGGTGTCCGACCTTGGCCTCGGGACCGCCGACGCCGTGTCCTACCTCCTGGCACTTCGTCCCGAGCGAGTGATCCCTCTCTACATCGGCGACCCGGATGCGTTCGAGGCGTCGGCGGAACGATGGCTGTCGTTCGCGCCACGGATGGGGCGGCTCGAGAGGCTCCCGGTGAACGGAGGCAGGATCCGAAGCCTTCGTGCCTTCCTGCGGTCGATCCCCCGCGATCCGGACGAGGAGTTCGTGACGGTGGTGGTTCCCGAGGAGCTCGCGAACCGCTCGGTGCTCCAGTTCGCTCGTCGCAGTTCGAGCCTGTGGTTGAAAGCATCCCTGCTGTACGAGGCGGGGGTCGTCGTCACGAACGTGCCGTTGCTACCCGAGGAGCGGCCGCTCGTGGCCGTCCACGCAGATCAGCCCGTCGAGCCGGTTCAGAACGTCGTGTTGATCCCGGTCTCCGCCGTGCATGCGGCGACGGCCCGCGCTGTTGCCTACGCGAGATCGCTCAACGCCGCTGCCGTGACGGCCGTCTACTTCGTGCTCGATCCAGAGGAAGAGTTGAGCGTCGTGGACGAATGGGTCGAATGGCAGATGGGGATCCCCCTTGCCCTCGTCGAAGCCCCCTTCCGGGACCTCTCGATCCCGATGCTCGACGAGGTACGTCGCTACACCGCACACGAGGGAACGATCGTCACCGTCGTCCTGCCCGAGCTCGTGGTTCGGCGACGATGGGAACACCTGCTTCACAACCAGACGGCCTTCTTCCTGAAGCGGCTGCTCCTGTTCGAGCCGGGGGTCGTCGTGACGAGTGTCCCGTTCCATCTCTCGGGCGCCGTCCCTCGGGAGGAACCCGCTCGCCCGGTCGTGCGATCCGTCTAGAGACCGGCCCCGACCACGCACGGATGGGTGCGACTGCCCCGTAACATCGCACCCGTGGCGAAGACGGCGACCCCTCCGACGCGGCCGAGCGGGCTGTTGAAGCGCCTCGTCCTCGGCCGCGCGATCGCCTCGAGCAAACAGGAGCACCAGCTTCTCCCGAAGGTCCTTGCGCTGCCCGTCTTCAGCTCGGACCCCTTGTCCTCCGTCGCCTACGCGACCGAGGAGATGATGCTGGTCCTGGCACTGGCCGGAGCTGCGGCGCTCTCGCTCATGATGCCCATCGCGAGTGCGATCGCGATCCTTCTGGTCATCGTCATCACCTCGTACCGCCAGACCGTTCGCGCGTATCCGAACGGCGGCGGTTCCTACATCGTCTCTCGGGAGAACCTCGGGACGTTGCCGGGCCTGACCGCGGCGGCCGCGATCTTGACCGACTACGTCCTCACGGTCGCGGTGAGCGTGACCGCGGGGACGATCGCCGTCAGCTCGGCTGCCCCGAGCCTCGAGGAGCACCGAGTCGCGATCGCGATCGGATTCGTTGCCCTGATCACGCTCGCCAACCTTCGGGGCGTGAAGGAGGCCGGCACGGTGTTCGCCGTCCCGACGTACGGCTTCGTCGCGATGGTGTACCTGACGCTGGCGGCGGGGTTCGCACAGTGCCTGTCTGAATGCCCGACGGCCGAGACGGCGAACCTCGCGCTGCCGGAGCATCAGGCGCTCGGTCTCTTCTTGATCCTTCGCGCCTTCGCCTCCGGGGCCACGGCGCTCACGGGGGTCGAAGCCATCGCCGACGGCGTTCAGGCGTTCCGCCGGCCGCAGGCTAAGAACGCCGCCGCGACGCTGGCGATCATGGGATCGATCAGCATCAGCATGTTCCTCGGGATCACGTACCTCGCGCGGGAACTCGAGGTACGGGTACGGGAAGGATTCGAAGGGGCGTCCGTGCTCGCGCAGATCGGCCAGACGGTCTTCGGGGGTGGGTTCCTTTTCTATCTGCTGCAGGGGTTCACGGCCGGGATCCTGATCCTGGCCGCGAACACCGCCTACCAGGACTTCCCAAGGCTTTCCGCCATACTCGCGCGCGACCGGTTCATGCCGTCGCAGTTCCGCAACCGTGGAGACCGGCTCGTCTTCTCGAACGGCGTTCTGTTCCTGGCGGTGCTCGCGTGCCTACTGATCTACGTGTTCGACGCCAACCTCACGCGGTTGATCCAGCTCTACGTCGTGGGGGTGTTCACCGCGTTCACGCTGTCGCAGGCCGGGATGGTCCGGCGGTGGTTGCGGTTGCGCGAAGGGCGATGGCTGCGCAGCGCGATCATCAACGGGATCGGTGCGGCGACGACCGGTGTGGTCCTCGTCATCGTGACGGTCACGAAGTTCGCGCGAGGCGCGTGGATCGTGATAACCGCGATGCCGATCATCATCGCGTTCTTCCTGTTCGTGTATCGCCATTACGAGCGTGTCGGTCAGATGCTGCGGACGCGGCGGCTCACCGCCGACCAAGAGGCGAAGAACACCTTCGTCTTCCTGGTGAGCGAGATGGACACAGCGACGCTCGATGCCGTCAGCTACCTGCGGGCGCTCCGACCGGAGGTGGTGCACCCCCTGTACATCGGAGCGCCGGAGCGCTTCGCCGAGACTGCGGCGGCCTGGGAGACCTCCGCCCCTCGCCTGGGAAGGCTCGAGCTGCTCGAGGACGGACGCGACAAGCTTCTGCGGGCGCTCCGCGCCTACATCCAGGCCATCCCGCGGCGGCCCGAGGACTTCGTCACGGTGGTGATCGCCGAGGAGCTCGGTGCGAGGTCCTGGCTGCAGTTCGTCCGGAACCGGAAGGCGCTGCGGATCAAGACCTCGCTCCTGTTCGAACCCGGAGTGGTCGTGACCGACGTGCCCCTGGTTCCGGAGGAGATGGAGATCGCGAGCGCCCACAGCGAGCATCCGGTCGAGCCGGAGCGCAGCGTCGTGCTCGTCCCCGTCGGCGCCGTCCACGACGCGACCGTGCGGGCCATCATCTACGCCAAGTCGCTTCGGCCGACCAGGCTCGAGGGGATGTTCTTCGTGTCCGACCCGGAGGAGAGCGAAGGCGTGATCGAGGAATGGCACGAGCGCCGGATCGACGTGCCCCTCGTGCTCGTCGAGGCGCCGTTCCGAGAGTTCGGGGAGCCGCTCCTTGCCGAGATCCGAAAGTACACGCAACACGGCGACACGATCGCGACCGTGGTGTTGCCCGAGTTCATCCCGGCGCACTGGTGGGAGAACCTGCTCCACAACCAGACGGCCTTCTACTTCAAGCGGTTGTTGCTCTTCGAGCCCAACGTCGTGGTGACGAGCGTGCCGTTCCACCTGCGGGCGCCAGAGGTCCCGTGATGGACCGGGAACGCGCGCACGCGTTCGCACGAGAGAAGTGCCTGAAGGAGACCACCGTGCGCCATCTCATCTCGGTGGAGGGCGTCATGCGGGCGCTCGCCCGGCGGTTCGGGGAGGACGAGGACCTGTGGGGTCTCACCGGGCTGTTCCACGACCTCGACCAGGACCACACCGGCGACGACGCGTCGAACCACGCGCGCGTGGCCGAAGGGTGGCTGCGTGAGGCCGGCGTGGACGAACGCGTCATCAACGGCGTCCTCGCGCACGCGTTCCCCGAGTGCCGGACCGACCGTATGTCCGTCGCGGTGGTGCACGCCGACGCGGTCGCCGGTCTGCTGGTCGCGGCCGCGCTCGTGCGGCCGGAGAAGGCGACGGGGATGAAGGTCTCGTCGGTCAAGAAGAAGCTGAAAGAGAAGGCGTTCGCGCCGGGCGTGAACCGGGAGGAGGTCACCGGCGCGGAGGAAGGGCTCGGGATCCCGCTCGACGAGTTCCTCACGGTCTCGATCGAAGGGCTGCAGAAGGTCGCGCCCGAGATCGAGCTCTAGGCGGTTCACGCCCGCGCGCGGTCGAACACCCGCAGGACCCTCGTGATGAGTCCGGCCGGGTGGCGCTCGTCCACCGCGTGGAAGGACTCGACGGGCAGCGGCTCGATCCCGTACGTGTCGAGCAGCTCCTGCTGGACCTGCTCCACCTCGAGCGGCGTTCCGACGGCGGCCGGTCGTTTCCGGTGGGCCTCGCACGCCGGGCGGAGCTCGCCGCCGCGTTCGAAGACCCGATCGGGTACCGCGGGCAGTCGCCCGTACCACAGGCACCACGAGCACACGAGCCGCAGACGCGAGGGGTAGGCGAACTCGGCGCGGTAGCCCTTCGTGTGCTCGATCACGCGGCCCCACATCGCGACCCGGCCGACGACGGCCGCCGACCGTCCCGAACGCGCCAGCCGCGCCGGGTCCCTGATCGCGTGGATGCCGCACGTGCATCCGGGCTCGGGGCTTCGATGGGTGGCGACGAGCTCGGGGTTGTAGACCATGTACTCGCGCGTGTGCGCCCCGCTGCACGTGGCGTGGATCGCGACGCGTGGCTCCCATGCCGAGCGCGGTGTGGTGGGGACGATCCGCAGTCCCTCGTCGGTCCGCCCGAGCCGCCAGGCGCGCCATCCGAGCACCGGCTCGGTCTGATGCTCTGCCTCGGGGAAGACGCGGAATGCCTTGCCCATCGCAACTCCGAGGGTACGCCCGGTCACCGCGAAGGATGCTCTCCACGTGCCCGTCCGGTGCGCTAGGGTCGGCTCCTCGAAGCGCGAAAGGCGAAGAGTTTGAACATCCGGCCGGCCGGTCCCGATGACGTCGGGTTCCTCAAGTCGATGCTCTACGAGGCCGCCGCGTGGAATCCGGACTGGCCGCGCGAACGCACGATCGCTGCGCTCGCCGACCCGATGCTCGAGCGGTACCACCGCGAGTGGGGACGGCCGGGCGACGCCGGCGTCATCGCCGAGCTCGACGGCGAGCCGGTCGGGGCTGCCTGGTACCGCCTGTTCACCGAGGACGAGCCCGGATGGGGGTTCGTGGACGAGAAGACGCCGGAGCTCGGCATCGCGGTCGTTCCGCTCCACCGTCGCAAAGGGATCGGCGAGACCCTGCTCCGCGCGCTGATGGTCCAGGCCCGTCAGGACGGCTTCCAGTCGCTCTCGCTGTCGGTGGCCGCCCACAACCGCTCGCGGATGATGTACGAGCGGACGGGCTTCCAGAAGGTCACCGAGGACGCCGAGTCCTGGGTGATGCGGGCCGAGCTTTCTTAGCTGAGGAGCCGTCGCGCATGCGACGCCTCCTCTTGGCCTACCGCTTCGGTGCTTGAGGCCCCTCGGCGTCGCGGGCCTGCTCGGCCACGATCTCAGCCTCGGCGGCGCGGGCCCGATGCTCCTCTTCCTCCCGGTGGATCGAGCGGATCCGGTGCCAGACGAACCAGACGCCGGCCACGAAGATCGCCGCCGCGATGCCCCAGGCGAACGGCCGGAAGATCCGCTCGACCGTCTCCCAGCGCTCGCCGAGGAGATAGCCGAGCCAGGTGAGGAGCAGGCACCAGGGCAGGCACCCGAGCACCGTGTATACGGTGAACTTGCCGAACCCCATCCTGACCACGCCGGCCGGCAGGCTGATGAAGGTCCGGACCACCGGAAGGAGGCGGCCGCCGAACACGGCGAGCTCCCCGTGGCGCTCGAACCAGTCGTGCGCGCGGTCGACCTCGTGGGGCCGGATCAGGAGGTACCGCCCCCACCGGTCGATCAGGGGCCTCCCGCCGGCGTACCCGGCCCAGTAGGCGAGCCAGGACCCCACGACGTTGCCGCCGGTACCGGCCAAGGCAACGAGCCACAGGTTGAGCTGCTGGTCCGGCGCCAGGAACGAGGCAGAGACCAGGGCCCCGCCGAACAGCATCGTGACCTCGGAGGGGATCGGGACGCAGGCCGATTCGAGCACCATGAGCACGAAGATCGCCAGGTAGCCGTACCGGACGATCTC
>CAZMNP010000125.1:0-10067 GCA_964567675.1 uncultured Actinomycetes bacterium | reverse complement strand
GGAATCGTGGGGTCGTGGCTTGCTGCTACGTCAGTCGCACGCCGCGCTGATGAGGCGTCGAGGACGGCGTTCATGACGTCGTCGGCCGAGATCGCGTCGACGTTGCAGCTCGCCATTAATGAAGGGGAGTCGATGGTCGTGCATGCGACAGCATTCTTCCTCGAGCACCCGTCTGCGTCGAACGCCGAGTTCGCGCAGTGGATCACGTTGGTGCACGCATTCGAGCGATATCCCGAACTCAACGGCCTCGGTCTGATAATCATCGTGGACGAAGCGGATCTCCAGGCCTTCGCGACGAGAGCTGTCAGCGATCCGGCAGGCCCCCCGCAACCCGACGGCAGCTTCCAGGTGATTCCGCCCGGCGACCGACCGTACTACTGCTTCGTCGCGAACCAGCGCGGGCGCACAGCCGAGCTTCTGTACCCGATGGGTCTCGACGTGTGCGCAGTTCCAGCGGCCAACGAACACTTCCTCAACGCGAGAGACACCGGCATCGGCTCGTATCATCCCATCGCTCAAGAATTCGGGGGGGATGGCTTGATCGTGCAAGTGCCCATCTACCGCGGTGCAATCGTGCCCGAGACCGTCTCAGCTCGTCGTGAGGCGTTCGTGGGTATGATCGGAGTGATCGTAAACCCGACCGTGCTGCTGGATCGAGCGTTGCAGGGCCACGATCGCACAGCCGTGACCTTGCGTTACCACGACGCGTTCTCGGACGCTCAGTTCTCTGCCGGCTCGGTTGGAACGGGTGCACGATCGAACGTGATCGACTTGCACAATGGCTGGACAGTCGAGACGAACGAGGTACTCGCCAGCGGTCACGTCTCTGCGAACGGGACGGCGCTGGTTGTGCTGTTGGGCGGAACGGCCTTGAGTGTGTTGCTGGCGGCGTTCGGCTTGGTCCTAGCGACGGGTCGATCAAGGGCGATGCGCCTCGTTGCCGTTCGTACTGGCGAGCTACGCCACCAGGCGCTGCACGACACGTTGACTGGTCTGCCGAACCGTGCGTTGATCATGGATCGCATCGAGCAACTCCTTGCCCGCAATCGGCGGCACGGTACAAGTGGGGCGGCGCTGTTCGTCGACCTGGATGATTTCAAGAACGTCAACGACACGTTGGGTCACGAGGCAGGAGACCGGCTGTTGATGGCGGTCGCAGCCCGGTTGGCGGCCACGCTGCGCGACGCCGACACCATCGGTCGGATGGGCGGAGACGAGTTCGTCGTGCTGATCGACGGGGCAAGGTCGGAGGTCGCCCCGGCGCTCGTTGCCGAACGATTGTTGGAAGTGATGCGTCAACCGTTCGTGCTCGATGGGACGACGATGCCCCTCACGGTCAACACCAGCATCGGCATCGCGATGGGCGACCGGGCCACTCCGGGCGACCTGCTCCGCGACGCCGATGTAGCGCTGTATCGCGCCAAGGGTGCCGGGAAGAACTGTTACGAGCTCTTCGACACCGAGATGCACAGCGAGCTCCTCCAACATCTCGAGCTGGAGTTCGATCTTCGCTCGGCGTTGAACGGCGACCAGTTCCGACTCGTGTACCAGCCGATCTACAACCTCGAGGACCTGGCCCTCGTCGGTGTCGAGGCGTTGCTGCGCTGGCACCACCCGATACACGGCATCATCCAACCTGACAATTTCATCCCGATCCTGGAGCAGAACGGACAGATCCAGGAGGTTGGCCGATGGGTTCTGCGTCGAGCGTGCGAACAGATGGCGAGGTGGCACGCCAGCGGCGACCAACTCGAGATCTCCGTCAACGTGTCGGCCCGGCAGCTCGATCACGAATCGATCATCGATGACATCAGGCAGGCCCTGAGCGACAGTGGGCTCGACCCCGGCGCGTTGATCATCGAGGTCACCGAAACCGCCCTGATGCGCGACACCGAGGAAACCGCCCGACGCCTTCATGCGATCAAGGCATTGGGTGTCCGCATCGCGGTCGACGACTTCGGCACCGGCTATTCGTCGCTGGCCTATCTCCAACGGTTCCCCCTCGATTCGTTGAAGATCGACCGCGTGTTCACCAACGCGATCGCCACGTCACCCGAATCGAAGGCACTCATCGGAACCCTCGTGCAACTCGGCAAGGACCTCGGTCTACGGACCCTCGCCGAAGGCGTCGAGACCACCGACCCCATGGACCACTTCCGGACGGAGAACGTCAACCAAGCACAGGGCTTCCTGGTGTCGCGACCGCTCGACCCGTACACACTCGAGACACAACTCTTGGCGCCGACCCGACCCAAGCACGCGACGACCTAGGAGCTTGCGCCGGGCTGCGTTGGTCAAACGACCTGAAGTCGACCGCCGGCACCGAGAGCTGCGAGGCGCCGCATTTCCAGTACCACGTGAGCGGGCGGCTCGCGATCGGATTGGTTCGGCGCGAGCAACTACGCGAAGGGGAGCTAGCAACTCGAGGATCGCGCGCGCCGTAGCCCTCATCTGTCGGAAGATGGTCCTCGTCAAGCGTTCGCGGGCGTGGAGCCCGACGGACCGAAGGAGCGAGCGTGGCCGACGAGCCCGAGGGCAGGATCGACGCGCTGTACACCCTGCCCCTCGACCGATTCACGCCTGAGCGCGACGCGCTGGCCAAGGAGCTCCAGGCCGCGGGCGACGGTGAAGCTGCGAAACGAGTGAAGGGGCTGCGCAAGCCGGTCGTCGCCGCGTGGGCCCTGAACGCGCTCGCGCGGGAGAACCCGGAGGGGATCCGGGAGCTCCTCGAGCTCGGCACCCGGCTCCGCGACGCACAGCGGCGAGCGCTCTCGGGCGGCGACGTCGAGCCGCTTCGCGAGGCGACGGAGGGACGCCGGCGCCTCGTGGGACGGCTCGCCCGGGAGGCCGCGGCGATCTTGGAACGGACCGGGACGTCCGCCGGATCCCACGGGGACGACCTCTCCTCCACGCTGGACGCGGCGGCCGTCGACGAGGAGTCGGGCGAGCTGCTCCGCTCGGGACGCGTCACGAAGCCGTTGCAGCCGCCCGTCTCGTTCGGCGAGCCGGGGCTGCGGGTGCTCGAGGGAGGGCGAGGGGCGAAGCCGGCAGCGGCGAGCGCCGGCCGGAGCCGCGAGGACGTTTCCGAGCGCGACATCGAGCGCGACCAGGAGGCGAGGCATCTGCGACGGGAGCTCGCCGAGGCCGAACGCCGGGAGCGTTCCGCGGCCGCGGCGGCCGATCGGGCGCGGCGGCGGCACGAGGAGATCGAGGCCCGCCGCAGCGAGTCCCGCGAGGCACTTCGCGCGGCCGAGAGCGAGCGCCGCGGGGCCGAGCTGGAGCGGCGGCGCCTTGCCGCTCGGCTCGCCAAGCTGGAGTCTTGACCCGCGGGGACCCTCACACTCGGACCCCCGCGCGCCGGGTGACCGATAGACTTCGCGGCCATGCGCATCCTCGTCGTCGGCACCGGGGGAGTCGGGGGATCCGTCGCGCCCATCGCCGCTCGACGCGACTTCTACGAGCACATCGTCTTCGCCGATCACCACCCCAGACGCGCCCAGGATGTCGTCGACCGATACGACGGTGGCACCGGTCGGTTCAGCGCCGCGGTTGTCGACGCCTCGGACCCGGCATCGGTTGCCGGTCTGGCGAAGGAGCACGGCATCGACCACATCCTGAACGCCGTCGACCCGCGATTCGTCATGCCCGTGTTCGAGGGTGCCTTCGAGGCCGGCGCGACCTACATGGACATGGCGCTGTCGACCTCGGAGCCGCATCCCGAAAGGCCCTACGAGCTCGTGGGCAAGAAGCTGGGGGACGACCAGTTCGCCCAGGCGTCGCGATGGGAGGAAGCAGGCCGACTCGCCCTCGTTGGATGCGGCGTCGAACCGGGTCTCTCGGACGTGTTCACCCGCTACGCCGCGGACCATCTCTTCTCCGAGATCGCGGACGTGAACGTGCGCGACGGCGCGAACCTGGAGGTCCACGGCTACGACTTCGCGCCGAGCTTCTCGATCTGGACCACGATCGAGGAGTGCCTGAATCCGCCGGTGATCTGGGAGAAGGATCGCGGGTGGTACACGACCAAGCCGTTCAGCGAGCCCGAGCGATTCACCTTCCCCGAGGGCATCGGCACCGTCGAGTGCGTGAACGTCGAGCACGAGGAGATCGTCCTCGTGCCGCGGTGGATCGACTGCCGGCGTGTCACGTTCAAGTACGGCATCGGCGAGGAGTACATCGAGATCCTGCGGACGCTCCGCAAGCTCGGCCTGGACCGGACCGAGCTGGTGGAGGTCGGCGGGGTGGAGGTCTCGCCCCGCGACGTCGTCGCCGCCGTGCTGCCCGAACCGGCGACGCTCGGCGACAAGATGACCGGGAAGACGTGCGCGGGGACCTGGATCACCGGAACGGGGATCGATGGAGGACCGCGCGAGGTCTACCTGTACCACGTCGTCGACAACGAGGAGACGTGGCGGCGGGACGGCGCGCAGGCCGTCGTGTGGCAGACGGCGATCAACCCGGTGATCGCGTTCGAGCTCCTCGCGAGCGGCGTCTGGAGCGGCGCGGGGGTCCTCGGGCCGGAGGCGTTCGACCCGATCCCGTTCCTGGATCTGCTGAAGGTGTACGGCTCGCCCTGGGGGATGGAGGAACGGTCGCCGGCTCGCTGATCGGCCTACCCGGTCCGCGCACGGCGGTTCGTTACCATTCCCCTCGATGCGTCCCTACGATCCGACCCAGATCGAGCCCAAGTGGATCGAGCGGTGGGAGTCCGAGGGCCTGTACCAGGCCTCGGAGGATCCCGACGACCCTCGGCCCCGCTTCTACGCCCTCGACATGTTCCCGTACCCCTCGGGCGACCTGCACCTGGGCCACGCCGAGGCGTTCAGCGGCGGGGACGTCATCGCCCGCTTCCGATGGATGCAGGGGAACAACGTGCTGCACCCGATCGGGTGGGACTCGTTCGGGCTCCCCGCCGAGAACGCCGCGATCAAGCGCGGCGTCCATCCGAAGGAGTGGACCTACGCGAACATCGACCAGCAACGCCGTTCCTTCCGGCGCCTGGGGATGTCGTTCGACTGGACCCGTCAGCTCAACACCTCGGACCCCGAGTACTACCGATGGACGCAGTGGCTGTTCAAGCGGTTCTTCGATCGGGGCCTCGCCTATCGGAAGAAAGCGGCGGCCAACTGGTGTCCGAACGATCAGACGGTTCTCGCGAACGAGCAGGTGGTCAACGGAGCGTGCGAGCGGTGCGGGACGCCGGTGGTCCGCAGGGACCTGACGCAGTGGTTCTTCAAGATCACCGACTACGCGCAGCGCCTGCTCGACGACACGCAGGAGCTCGAGTGGCCCGAACGCGTCATCACGATGCAGCGGAACTGGATCGGCCGCTCCGAGGGCGCGTCGGTTGAGTTCGAGATCGCCGAGACCGGCGACCGCGTCGAGGTGTTCACGACGCGGCCGGACACGCTGTGGGGCGTCACGTTCTTCGTCTTCGCGGTCGAGCACCCGCTCGTCCCCGAGCTGGCCGAGGCCGGAGGTGTCTCGGCGGAGGCGGCCGCGATGATCGAGGCGCTCCGCTCGACCCCGCTCACCGTTCGCGAGGAGGCGGATACGCGCGATGGCGTGAACCTCGGGGTCCACGCCGTGAACCCGGTGAACGGAGAGCAGGTGCCGGTGTTCGTCGCGCCGTACGTGTTGATGGCGTACGGCACGGGTGCGGTGATGGGTGTTCCGGCGCACGACCAGCGCGACTTCGAGTTCGCCCGGCATCACGGGCTGCCGATCCGGGTCGTCATCCAACCGGAGGGCGAGGAGCGCGATCCCACCTCGATGACCGAAGCCCACGACCACGAAGGCGCGATGGTGAACTCGGGACCGTTCGACGGGCTGCGCTCGCCCGAAGCGATCCCCGAGGTCGCCAAGTGGCTCGAGGAACAGGGCAAGGGCAGGGCCGCGGTCACTTACCGCCTGCGGGACTGGTTGCTCAGCCGTCAGCGGTACTGGGGAGCGCCGATCCCGATCGTCCATTGTCCGGATCACGGCGAGGTGGCCGTGTCCGAGGATCAGCTCCCCGTCCTGCTGCCCGACGACGTGGACTTCACGCCCGGCGGCGAGTCGCCCCTCGCCCGCCATCCGACGTGGAAGCACACCACCTGTCCGACCTGTGGCAAGGAGGCCGTCCGGGACACGGACACGATGGACACGTTCGTCGACTCGTCCTGGTACTTCTTCCGCTACTGCTCGCCTCACGAGGACCGCCAGGCCTTCGACCCGGAAAGGGTCGCCCGGTGGATGCCCGTCGACCAGTACACCGGCGGCGTCGAGCACGCGATCTTGCACCTGCTCTACTCACGCTTCTTCACCAAGGTCCTCAAGGACATGGGAATGGTGAGCTTCTCCGAGCCGGCGCTCCGCCTGATGAACCAGGGACAGGTCATCTTCGGCGGCTCCTCGATGAGCAAATCCAAGGGCAACGTCGTCGAGCCGATGCCGCTCGTCGAGCGGTGGGGCGCCGACTCGATGCGTGTCACGATGCTGTTCGCCGGGCCTTTCGAGGACGACATCGACTGGAAGCTGATCGAGCCCGACCCCGATCGCCGGCCGGCCGCGAACGCGTGGCTCGGTCGCGTGCACGCCGCCGTGTGGGAGGCCGCCGAGCGTGAAGGCGAGGAACCCGAGGAGCTGCGGCGCCACACCCATCGAACGATCGAGGCCGTGACCTCGGACCTCGAGCGGTTCCGGTTCAACGTGGCCATCTCCAAGCTGCAGGTCCTCACGAACGAGCTGCGCTCGACCCTGGATGCCGGCGGCGGGGGGCGCGAGGCGGCCACGGCGCTGGTCCAGATGCTGGCGCCGATGGCCCCGTTCGTCACCGAGGAACTCTGGCGCGAGGCCCTCGGGAACGCCGAGAGCGTGCACGTCTCCCGGTGGCCGGCCTTCGACGAGGCGCTGGCGAAGCGGGACCGGGTCGTCCTGGTCGTCCAGGTGGACGGGAAGGTCCGCGACCGGATCGAGGTGGACGCCGGCGCCTCCGAGGACGAGGTCCGGGACCTGGCGCTGGGCTCGGACAAGGTCAAGCGGGCGCTCGACGGGCGGGAGGTCCGCCAGGTGATCGTGCGTGCGCCGCGCCTCGTGAACCTCGTCACGGCCGGCTGAAGCACGCCGCCTCGTTCCGGCCCCCGGCCCGGCACTCTGGCGGGCTCGGAGACCGGCGGAACTGATGGCTCAATCCATGGGGCGATAGGTCCGATAACCAATCCCGAGGCCATCGGGAGGTGGTCCGGTCCCCAATGGAGGTGGGTTGGAACCGATGAGCGCCGCCGGCTCCTTGTTCCCCGTTCAGGCTCCGGTCTCAAGCGGAGTCGGGATCACCTCGCTCCGCAGCGAGCGATCGATCGCACTGATCCGATTGGTCGTGATCGCGGCCGTCGCCGCGATCTACGTGAACTCCCTCGGGATCCGGCGCGCCCTCGGCCCCACCGCCATCGTCGTCCTGGCGCTGGCCGCGCTGTACGGGGTCACCAGTCTCGTGGTGCTGGCCGGAGATCAGCTCCCGTCCTATCGCATGCGCTTCGTCACCCTGGTGATCGACATCTTGCTGATCACGCTCTGGGTGCAGTCGACGGGCGGCGCACGGAGCGAGTTCTGGACGCTCTACCTCATCGTCGTGGTCTCGGCCGCCCTTCGCTTCCGCCTCGCGGAGACGCTTGGCGTCTCGCTGGGTCTCACGATCTTGCACGTTTCGGCGACGATCCCCAGCGGGATCGCTCGGTCGCAGCTGATCTACCGGCCGACCGTGATGCTCGCCACCGGGTTCGCGGTCGGGCTGCTCTCGTACCAGCGCGCGGAGCACCGTCGCGAACGGCACGACCTGGAGATGCTCGCCGAGTCACGGGAGTTCGAACTCGGGGAAGAGCGGGCCGAGGTCGAGCGCCTTCGCCGCGTGGACCTCAAGCGCTCGGAGTTCGTGGCGATCGCCGCGCACGAGTTCCGCACGCCGCTCGCGGCGATCATCGGCGTCATGAGCACGCTGAAGGCCCACGGCACGGCGATCCAAGCCGACGTTCGCGAGGAGCTCATCGACGGCGCGTCCTCGCAGGCCCAGCGTCTCGCGCGTCTCGTCGAGGACCTGCTCACGGTCTCGCGGATCGACGACGGCGTGTTGCGCTTGCACCTGGAATCCGTCGACGTCCGGGAGCTGGTGAACGACGCCGAACGAGCGTCGGGGACGACCGGGCGCGTCGACCTTCGGATGCGTCGCGTCGACAAGGTGGTCTGCGATGCCGACGCCGTCGTGCGTGTGCTCACCAACCTGCTCGACAACGCGAAGAAGTACTCGCCCGAGGAATCACGGATCGCCGTCGAGATCACGCGCGACGAACTGGCCATCCGCTTCGAGGTGCGAGACGCCGGCTACGGGATCGGTCTGAAAGACCGGGAGGCGGTCTTCCAGCGGTTCCACCGTCTGAGTGGGACCGGCAAGCCGGGCGCCGGCCTCGGCCTCTACATCTGCCGCGGGCTGATCGAAGCCCAGGGTGGGACGATCGTGGCGGACGAGGCGGCTGAAGGTGGCGCCGCGTTCCGGTTCACGCTGCCCCGCCGAGCCGTTCCTGCCGATGACGGGCGCAGCAGTGCCGTGACCGGCATCGCGGCCGCATCCTCGACCCGGCTGTGACCCAGGTCACGGCACCGACGGTCGACGCCCGCTAGCTTCCTTCGCGTTCCCGCTCTCCCTCGTCGTTCCGCGGAGCGGTTCGCCGCGCGAGCCGATCGGAGGAGGTGCGCGTGTCGGGGGAGTCCATCCGCGATCGACTCTCGGCGCTGTCTCGGGCGGAGCTCGTCGCGCTCATCGGCGTCGTCGCGATCACGGTGGCCGGAGCGGGGACCTGGTACCTGCGTTCGTTGCCCAAGCCCGTCGAGGTCCGCGCCTCACACGAGCGGCCCCCCGCGCCGGCCCCCGGGTCGACGCCGTCGCCCGCAGCCTTGATCCTCGTCGACGTCGCCGGATGGGTCCGCCGGCCCGGCGTCTACGAGTTCACCGAGGGCTCCCGCGTGATCGATGCGGTGCAGGCCGCCGGCGGCGCGCGGCCGGGCGCCTTCTTGCAGAGCCTGAACCTCGCCGCACCGCTCGTCGACGGCACGCAGATCCTCGTTCCGAAGGAGGGCGCGCCGCCACCGGCTCCGGTCGGCGGCGAGGTCGGAGGGGGCGTCTCGACCGGCGGCCTGGTGAACGTGAACACGGCCACCGCGATCGATCTCGAGACACTCCCCGGCGTCGGGGAGGTGATCGCGCAGGCGATCATCGACTACCGCACCCAGAACGGACCGTTCAGCTCGGTCGACCAGCTCTTGGACGTCAGCGGGATCGGCGACGCCACGCTCGAGAACATCCGGGAGCTCGTTACGGTGTGAGCGGGTGGCTCCTTCCGGGCGCCGCGACCGGCCTGTGGCTCGGACTCCTCGCTCGACCCTCGGTCGGCGAAGGTGCCCCGGTCGCGGTCTGGCTCCTCGGCGCTGCCCTGGCCGTCGGGTCGGCCGCGCTGATGACCCCCGGCCGGGGCGAGCGCTCGGATCCGCTCGCGGCGCTCGCGCCGGCGGTCATCGCGCCCGAGGTGCAGGCCGTCTCGCCGCCCGAGCTCGTGCGACGGACCGTTCCGGTCTGGATCCCACCGCTGCTCGCGATGCTCGGGACGGTCGCGCTCGGCGCCGGTTGGGGGAGCGCGCATGCCCACCGGATCCAGGGCGCCGCGCTCGCCGGTCTCGCGCCGGCCCGGGTCGTGGTCGACGCCGTTCTGCGAACCGATCCTTCGGTCAAGACCGATCGCTGGTCGGCCGTCGCCGACGTCCGGTTGGTACGCGCGAGCGACGGCGTGCTGTCCGTTCACGAGTCGGTCTGGCTGAGCGGCGAGGAGGACCCGCTCCGTGCAGTCCGCGGCGACCGCATCCGCGTGACGGGGCGGCTGTCGGTGCCCGAGGATCCGGACTTCGGCGGGTTCCTGCTCCAACGGGGCCTCGCCGCGGAGCTCGAGGTCGACGAGGCCGAGCGGCTCGGTCCCTCCGACGTCGCGATCATCCGATGGGCACAGGCGTTCCGCGGGCTGGTCGGGGGATCGATCCGCGAGCTC
>CAZMNP010000124.1:0-19233 GCA_964567675.1 uncultured Actinomycetes bacterium | reverse complement strand
CGGCCACCGAGCGCCTCCAGGCGGTCCTGCATGTTGGTGAGGCCGGCTCCCGGCTTGGCCGCCTCGGGGTCGAAGCCGGAGCCGGCATCGATCACGGCGAACGTGAGACGGCCTTCGGACTCGCCGAGGACGACCCTGGCGCTCGAGGCCATGGCGTACTTCGCGACGTTCTGGAGGGCCTCGAGCGAACAGAAGTACACGGCGGCTTCAACCTCCTGCGGATAGCGGCCGCACCCGTCGGCGTCGACGCGCACGTCCAACTGCGATTTGCGCGCTTGCGCTTCCAGCGCCGCCTCCAAGCCCTTGTCCGCCAAGAGTGGTGGGTAGATCCCGCGGGCAAGATCGCGCAAGTTGTCGAGCGCGTCCGCCGCGTCTTCCTTGAGCTCGGCCAGGATCGCGCGAGCCTTCTCCGGATCGCGCGTCGTGAGCTTCTCGACGAGCCCGAGCTTTACGGACACCGCGACGAGCTGCTGCTGCGCCCCGTCGTGCAGGTCGCGCTCGAGCTTTCGCGCGCGCTCGTCCTGTGCCGTGACGATCCGTCGGCGCGACTCCTGGAGCTCCTCGATCAGGCGCACGTTGCGCAGCACAAGGCCTGCCTGGCTCGCGAGGTCGGTCACGAGCTTCTCGCCGCCCTTCCTCAGGGGTTCGGCCGCCGGCATCGCAACGGTGAGGGCGCCGAGGAGCTCCCCGCGGTCGCGGACGGGGAAGGTCCGGATGCGGTCGGTCTCGGGGATCTCGTCGCCGATCGAGCCGATCAGGCTCGCCGGCGGGGCTGTGCTCGGCGCCGAGGCCGCTGGGCGGAGCTCGGTACCGACGTGGAGCCATACCCTGGCGACGTCCGCACCGGTCGAGGCGCGGACGATCTCGGCCATCCGAGGAAGCACGTCGTCCGTCGAATACGTCTCGCCCAGACGCTCGGAGAACTTGGCCATCGCCTCATACGGCGTCGCCCGCCTGCCGAACACCAGGCGCCTCGCCAGCCCTTTGACCGGGCGGAACGCGACGATCAGCACCAACGCGAATACCAAGACCGCCATCGCGATCCGGGCGACGATGAGCTCGCGACCGCTCGACCCATCGCCATCGGCTCCGATGAACCCGAGCGACGTGAGCATCAGGCTCACCACGCCGAGGAGGAGCAGGAAGAACACCACGAGCACGACGTAGACGACCGTCTTCTTCATCACGATCCCGACGTCGTAGAGGCCGTACGTCAGGACGGCCGCCGCGGCGGCGAGAGGGATCCCGATGAGCACCCCGAACCCGTCGACCAGGATGGCGAGGACGGCCGGGATCCACGACCAGTCCGCGCCCTGCGACGCGAGTGCGGACACGATCGCGATCCCGGTTGCCACGGCCATGGCCGTGATCATCCCGACGAGCAGGCGCAGAGACTGGCGCTCCTGAGCGGTCGCGGATCGGAAGCGCAAACTGAGAGCGAGCAGCCCGGCGAATGCAGCCGCGACCGCAAACGCCAGGCCGGCCGGGAAGAACCCGCCGGCACCGGGGATCCGGGTGACCCAGGTCGGCGGAACTAGATGGATGCTCCCCGAATTCTGGGAGGCCTCGGCGGTCGCCCCGATGAAGATGAGCATGCCCCCGATGACGACGAACGCGATCGCGACACGCCATCTGCGGGATCGGAGGTGCCCGTCTGGGAAGTACAAGAGGAAGGTCGGGAGAACGACCGGCAGGATCACCGCGCTGAGGACGCCGACCCAGGCGGCGACGGCGGCACCCGGGAGCGAGCCGAGGCCGACGGGATGGTCGCCCAGCCCGGACTGCGCATAGGCAGTCGCGAACATCCACAACCCGAGTCCAAGCGCCGCCGCGCAGAAAAGCCAGCCGATCGGGTTGTCGGGCCGGCGTCGGGCGACGAGGGCCCCGACGGTCGCATAGGTCGCCGTCGGCAGCCCCAGCAGGACGACGAGAACCGCTTCCTGCGGCTTGTCGATCAGGTTTTGCGCCAGCGCCGCGATCCACAACCCGAACGCAGCGATCCAAAGGCTGTGGGCGAGCCGGCGCGCCGTCAAGCTCGTCATCGGCGGATCCGTCTCTTCGCGCTCATTGGCCGCATCGTGGCAGTTGGAGACCCGAGCCACCAAGGGGGCGGCCCGTCCCTTCCCAGGCCGGAACCACACCACGTCGGGGATGCTGGCATCCCCGACGTCTTGTGGTGCGGGCGCCGTCGTGGAGCGGCCCGTGGAGTCCTACCGTGGGTGGCGGATAAGGAGGCGGAGAATGAAGAAGATCCTGGTGGGGACCGACACCTCCGCGGCGGCGGACCTGGCGATCCAGGCGGCGGCGGAGCTCGCCCGCGTGAACGAGGCGGAACTGCTCGTCGTGCATGTGCGCGCCAGCGGCGCGACGCACGACGCGGCCGACCCGAAGAAGTCGGCCGACCCGGAGGGCTACCTGCGTGGGATCGCCGGCCGGTTCCCCGCCGTCCCGGTCCGGAGCTGGGCCGAGCCCGGCGAGCCGGCCGAGCGACTGGTGGAGGTCGCGGCGAACGAGCGCGTGGACACGATCGTCCTCGGCAACCGGGGGACGCACGGTGCATGGTGGCGGGTCCGCGACAGCGTCCCCAACCTCGTGATGCGCCACGCGCCCTGCTCGGTCTTCATCGTGGACACGCGCACCGCGCAGTGAGCGGCGTGGGCTCAGCTCGACTCTCGGAGGAACGCCAGCACGGCCATGACGCGCCGATGGACGTCGGTCTCCTCGGATAGGCCGAGCTTGTGGAACAGGGAGTTGATGTGCTTCTCGACGGCCCGCTCGGTGAGGAACAGCGATTTCGCGATCGCCGCGTTGTTCTTGCCCTGCGCCATGTTCTCGAGGACCTCGCGCTCGCGTTCGGTGAGCTTGAGGAGCGGCGAGTGCGCCATCCGGTCCTTCGCCGAGACCAGCGCCTCGACGACCTTCGGATCCAGGACGGAGCCTCCCTTGGAGACCTCGTTCAGTGCACGGACGACCTCATCGAGGTCGCTGACGCGTTCCTTCAGCAGATATCCGAGACCCGCGGCGCCGTCCTTCAGGAGGTCGTAGGCGTACTCCTCCTCCGCGTACTGCGACAGGACAACGACGCCGATCTCCGGATGCTCCGCGCGGATCCGTTTGGCCGCGTCGATGCCCTCCGTGGTGTTCGTGGGGGGCATGCGGATGTCGGTGAGGACCACCTCGGGTTTCAGCTCCTCCACCTTCTCGAGGAGCTCGTCGAGCGAGGCGGCCATGCCCACGAGCTCGACGTCGTTGGAGTTCTGCAGGAGCGCGGCGGTGCCCTCCCGCACGAGGTAGTTATCCTCGGCGAAGACCACGCGGACCATGCGCGGATGGTACACGCGGCCATCGAGCGGGCCATGGAGCAGGAGAGAGCGGCTTGAGCATCCGGATCGTGCTGGGCGAGGACAACGTCCTCGTGCGCGAGGGCGTGCGTGCGCTGCTCGATTCCTACGAGGACATGGACGTGGTCGGCGTCGCGGCGGACGGGCCCTCGCTGCTCTCGGCGGCCGAGGAGCACCAGCCCGACGTGGTGGTCACGGACATCAAGATGCCGCCGAACTTCCAGCTCGAAGGCATCGACTGCGCGCACACGATCCGCGAGAAGTATCCGGGGACCGGTGTGGTGGTGCTGTCGGCGCACGACGACGAGGCGTACGCGATCGCGCTGCTCGGCAAGGGTCAGAGCGGCTTGGCGTATCTCCTGAAGGACCGGATCGCGCAGGGAGACGAGCTCGTGAAGGCAATCCGCGAGGTGGCGGCCGGCGGCAGCGCGGTCGACCCCGCGATCGCCGAGCGCCTGTCCGGCCGCCGCGAGACCGGCGAGCACGACCGCGAGTTGCTCGAGCTCATGTCGCAGGGCCTCGGCTACGAGGCCATGGCCGAGCGCCTCGGCACGACGCAGGAGGCGGTCGACGGCCGGGTGACCGGGCTCTTCACGCGCATGGCCGCGGGCGCCACCACGGGCGGAGCCAGCGCCGTCGACGAGATGAAACGGCTGCACGCTGCGGTCGTCGCCAAGCAGGCCGCCGCCGCGACGCTCTCCTCGTACATCCCCCAACGGGTTGCCGAGAAGCTCGCCGCCGGCGAGGTGGGGCAGGAAGAGCTCGAGGTCACCGTCCTGTTCAGCGATATCCGCGGGTTCTCCGCTATGGCGGAGCGCCTGTCGGCCCGCGAGATCGCCGAGATCGTCGGCCGGCACCTGACCGCGATGGCGGAGATCGTCGTCGAGCACGGCGGGACGATCGACAAGTTCCAGGGCGACGCGGTGATGGTCGTGTTCGGCGCGCCCGATCCGCTCCTGGACCACGCCGCGCGCGCGCTCCGTTGCGCGATCGCGATGCAGGCCAGGCAGGCCGAGCTGAACGCCGAGGGGTGGGGCACGCAAGCGGTGGACGGACTGCACATCGGCGTTGGGATCAACTCGGGCCTCGTGATCGCCGGGGCCGTCGGCGGCGGCGGCCGGCTCGAGTACACGGTGATCGGCGACGCCGTGAACGTCGCGCAGCGCCTGCAGTCCGAGGCCGCGGGCGGCGAGATCGTCGCGAGCGCCAGCACGATCGCCTCTGCCGACGACGTGGACGCGCTGCCGATCGGCCTTCGCCAGGTGAAGGGGCGCGAGGAGCCGGTGGAGGTCTACCGGGTCCGCACCAAGGGAGAGGATCGGTGACGGCGAGCACCGAGCGGCGAGGAACGAGGCTCGCGTTCCGGATCGTTGCGGGGATCCTCGGCGTCGTCGGGATCGTCCTCAGCGTCCCGTTCACCGTGATCTCGTTCGTCGACGATGCAGAGGCGCTCCACCGTCTTCACAACGTTGCCTTCACCGCGTTGTACGGCATCCTGCTCGGGGTCGCGCTGCTCGTGTGCGCGTGGCGGCCGGAGCAGAACGTGTCCGCCTTCTTCGTCGCCGTGGGTTCCGGGATCGCAGGAGCGATCGCCGGCCTGGCCTCGGGCGACTTCGTCTCGGGCGTCTGGTACACGGGGCCGATCTCGATCGTGGTCCTCTGGGCGCTGCATCCGTCCCGGCGCGCGCTCCTTCGCCCGAGCGGCGTCGACCTTCCGACCGCGATGGTGTCGCTCGTGGCCCTCGTTCCCGCGATCGCCTGGCTCCTCACGCAGAGCGATCTGCAGCAGACGGGCAACGCAGCGGATCCGCACTGGGAGTTCCATCACTACAGCGGCATGGCGGCGGCCGCGCTGGCGCTCCCGGTGTGCGGCCTGGCTGCCTCTCTCCGGGAATCCGGCCGTCGGTTCGGCGCCTGGCTCGTCGGCGTGTCGGCCGCCGTCATCGGCGCCGGCTCGCTCCTGCTGTCCGACTACGCGGGAGCCTTCGACACCACTTGGGCGTGGCTCGCGCTCGCCTGGGGTTTCGCGGTGATCGCGCTCGCCGAGCGGGAGGCGATGCGCGAGGGTGTCCCGGGATGACCGATCGAGGCGCCGTCCGCGCGAGCCGTCTCGCCTTCGTTCTCGCAGGGATCGCGTACGCGGGGGTCGTCGCCGGGACGGTGCTTGCCTTCCCGGCGGCGACGGAGGTCGGCTTCACGGGGATCTACGCGACCGACCTCGTCCTCGCGGCATCCTTCGCGACGATCGGCGTGCTCGTTGCCCAACGGCGTTCGGAGAACCCGATCGGGTGGCTCTTCCTCGCGATCGCGGCGATCGAGGGGATCACCGCCGCGATGAACCACTATGCGATCGTCGGGCTGAGCGGGGAGACCGTGCTTCCGGGGTCGGTCTGGGCTGGTTGGCTCGGATACTGGCTCGTATCGCTCGTCGTCCCGAGTGGTCTGTTCCTGCTGCTCCTCATCGTCTTCCCCAGCGGTCGTCCGGTATCCAAGCGGTGGGCCTGGTTGGCCCGAGTCGGTCTCGCCTTCTCCGTGCTGTTCGCGCTGTCTGAGGTCCTCCTCCTGCCCCGGATGGAACTCACGTCGGAGATCTGGTTCGACAACCCGACGAACGTGGCTGCCTCGACCACACCCGAGACGGTTTGGATCCTCGGGTTGGCGTTCCTCGTCGGGGGCGTGGCGGCGCTCGTGGTGCGGTACCGGCGATCGCACGGCGAGGAGCGGCAACAGCTCCGCTGGTTCGTGTTCGCGGTCGCGGTCAGCATCGGATCGCTCGTCGTCTTGACGCTCTCCTACTTCGCGATCGGCGCACCGGAGCGCGAGCCGGCGTGGCTCGTCGTGGCGATGACGTCGGTGACGCTCCTCGGTATCGGTGTGGGCGTCCCTGCGGCATGCGGCGTCGCCGTGCTGCGATACCGATTGTGGGACCTCGACGTCGTCGTTCGGAAGGCTCTCCTCTACGCGTCGCTCGCGGTCCTCGCCACGCTGGTGTATCTGGCCGTCGTCGCCGGGGTGGGAGCGTGGCTCGGGCGGGACAACTCGTTCCTCACGATGGTCGCCGCCGTCGTGGTCGCGCTCACGTTCCAACCGGCGAGGACCAAGCTCACGCATCTCGCCAACCGCCTCGTCTACGGGCGCCGCGCGACGCCGTACGAGGTGCTCTCGGAGTTCTCCGAACGGGTCGGCGAGACGTACGCGACCACCGACCTCCTCCCTCGGATGGCGGTGGTGCTCGCCGAGGGAACCGGTGCGACTAGGGCCGACGTCTGGCTCAAGGTCGGCGACGAGCTGCGGCCAACGGCATCCTGGCCGGCTGGCGCCCAGCCATCCCCGCCGCTCCACCTCGCCAACGGGGAGCTCCCCACGCTCCCGAACGCCGACGTCGCCTACCCGGTCCGGCATCAGGGCGAGCTGTTGGGCGCGCTCGCGCTCGAGAAGCCGCCCTCCGACCCGCTCTCGCCGACCGACGAGAAGCTCGTGTCCGACCTGGCGGGGCAGGCCGGGCTGGTCCTGCGGAACGTCCGACTCACGTCCGAGCTCGAAGCGAGGATCGAGGAGCTTCGTGCTCTGCACAAACGTCTCGTCTCCGCGCAGGACGAGGAACGGCGCCGGTTAGAGCGCAACATCCACGACGGAGCGCAGCAACAGCTCGTCGCGCTTGCCGTCAAGGCCCGCCTCGTCCGTGGTCTGACCGAGAAGGATCCCGCCAAGGCGGCCGAGCTCGCCTCACAGCTCGAGGCCGAAACCCAGGACGCACTCGGGAATCTGCGCGATCTCGCCCGCGGGATCTACCCTCCTTTGCTCGCGGACAAGGGGCTGGCCGCAGCGCTCGAGAGTCAGGGCCGGAAGTCCGCGGTTGCCGTGACCGTCGCTTCAGAGGGTGTCGGGCGGCTCCCGCAGGAGATCGAAGGCGCCGCGTACTTCTGTGTGCTCGAGGCGCTGCAGAACGTGTCCAAGTACGCGAACGCGTCGAGCGCCACGGTGCACCTAGCCCACGAGGACGGCCATCTTGTCTTCCGTGTGTCCGACGACGGCGTCGGGTTCGACACTGCCTCCGGAAACATGGGCAGTGGGATCCAAGGGATGGCCGACCGTATCGCGGCGCTCGACGGGAAGCTCGAGGTTCGGAGCGCCCCCGGCACCGGCACCGTCGTCACGGGGCGGATCCCGGTCATCGAGATGTTCACCTGATGGCCGGGTCCGTGTGGCGCAAGGTCGAGCGGTTCTCGCTCGGGATCGTCTTCGGCATCGCCGCGTGGTTCATCGAGCGCCGCGTGTTGAAGGCGATCAAACGGAAGGGAGGAGCCGCGCCGGCCAGGCCGACACCGCTCTCCGAGAGCGTGAGCGAGATCGAGCGCCCGGCCGGGTAGGCCGACCTACCGGTTGCGGCGGAGCAGGTCACCAAGCAGGAAGACCGTGAAGCCGACCCCGATGATGCCGAGGGAGATCGGGATCCACTCGGCGACGCGCGCCGACGCGGCCGTCGTCGCCGCTCCGAGCAACGCCGCTGCCCCGATGATGCCGGCCGAAAGCCGGCGCCCAACGCGGCGAACCGTGTCCTCGAGCCGTTCGGCCGTGAAGTTGACCTGGAGCTTGGGTCCGGGCCGGGCGCCCGCGAGCCGCTCGAACGCCTCGGCGATACGGGACAGGCGCACCTTGACCTTCTGGGCCTCGTAGAACAGCTTCTTCGGATCCGTCCGCTGGATCATCCGCTTCGTGACACCGCGCATGAGATAGGACCCGGCGACCTCGAAGGGATCCAGGTCCGGATCGAGCTCGGCCGTCGCCAGCTGCATCTGCGCCATCGCCTTGCCCGTCAGCGCGAGCGACGCGGGAAGCGGCACGTCGTGGCGGATCGAGATCTCGGTGATCTCCTGCAGGATCGGTCCGAGCTGGATCTCGCGCAGCGAGACGTTGCGGTACTTCGCCATCACCGCGCCGAGCTCGTCCTGGAACGCGCCGATGTCGAGGTCGGCTCGGTCGGCCCCTCCGGCGAGCATGAACGTGACGTCGGTCAGGAACTGGACGTCCTCCTGCCAGAACGCCATCAACAGCAGCATCAGGCTCTCGCGGATCTCGGGGCCGATCTGGCCGACCATGCCGAAGTCGAGGAAGTAGATCTTGTCGTTCCACCACATGAGGTTCCCCGGATGCGGGTCCGCGTGGAAGAACCCCTCCGTGAGGATCTGCGCGTAGTACGACTCGAGCAGCTGCCGCGCGGCCTCCGAGCGCTCTTTCCCCTCGGGCGCCGTTCGGATGGCCGCACCCTGGATCTCCTCCATCACGAGCAACCTCGACGACGTGAGCTCGTGATACACCGACGGCACGTCGAGGCGCGGGTACGGCTCGAGCACCGTCCGCATCCGGTCGATGTTCCCCGCCTCCTGACGGAAGTCGAGCTCGCGTCTGAGCGACTCCGACAGGTGCTCGAACACCGCCGGCATGTCGATCACCTGCCGGAACGCGGGCCGGTTCTCCGTCTTCTCCGCGAACAGCTTCAGGAGACCGAGGTCCTGCATGATGTCCTCGCGGGCGGTCGGCCGTTGCACCTTCACGACGACGCGGCTGCCGTCGGCGAGCTTCGCGCGATGGACCTCGGCGATCGTCCCGGCCGCCATCGGCGTCGCCTCGATCGACTCGAAAACGTCCTCCCACGGAACGCCGAGTTCCTCCTCCATGACGCGCACGACCTCGGCCTCGCTGAGCGGAGGGACATTGTCCTGCAAGGTTGCAAGTTCCTCGATGAACTCGGGCGGGAGCAGATCGGGGCGTGTCGAGAGCATCTGCCCCAGCTTCGCGAAGGTCGGCCCGAGCTCCTCCATCGCCCTTCGGACCTCGAGCGCCTGACGCCTGCGGTGCGTGCGGCTTTCCGGATCGCTCCTGGTGAAGAGCTCCTTCAGCCCATGCCGCGCCATGACGGACCCGATGCGCGTGGCTCGGCCCATGAGCCGAGGTTCGATCTCCTCCTCGACGTCGTGGGACAACCGCCCTCCGTAGGCGGCACCGGGCATCGAGGGGGCGCGTTGCCTGCCGTCGGCATCCAGAAGTGCGGTGTTCACGATGATCACCGTGCATCGCGCGTTGTGGCTGATCCGGTTCGGGACGTTGCCGAGGAGGAACTCCTTGCGTCCGCTCATCCCGGCGTTGCCGACGACGAGGGTGTCGACCTCGGATTCCTCGGCCACCTGGAGGATCGCGCGCGCCGGGTCGTCGTCCATCACGACCCGCGCCCGCCCGCGAGTGCCGGCGAGCTCCTCGGCGAACTGCTTCAGTTCCTCGGCCGCGTACGTCGCGCGCGTGGCCTCGGCCTGGCCGCCCTCGGTCGCCCCCGGGTTGGAGGGCAGCACGATCTGCAGCAAGAGGAGCTCGGCCTCGTAGCGGTTCGCGAGCGCCGCCGCCCAGCGAACGGCTCGGTCGGCCGTCTCGGAGCGATCGGTTGCGACCATCACGCGTCCGACGCCCGGCGTTCCGCTATCCCCGTTGCCCCCGGCCATGAACCAGAATCATCGCAGAGGGGTTCGGGGCGCGACATCGGTGGCGCCACCTGCATCGCCGGGGGTGGCAGCACGGTGCGAAGCAACGAGATCCGCCCAGGTGGTTCGGTACACTCGGCTCTCCGCCGGAGTAGCTCAGTCAGGCAGAGCAACCGCCTCGTAAGTGGTAGGTCAGGGGTTCGAATCCCCTCTCCGGCTCTCACCGCATCTCGGCGCGAGGGCGCTTGCTAGAATCGCCGTCGTGCTCGCCCAGGTCATCATCGACCCGGCGTCCCCGACGCCGATCCTGAACAACGGTGGGTGGGTCTACAACGCGGCCATCCTGCTCGCCGTGCTCGGCTTCATCGTCGCGCTCCTACTGGTCGTTTCCTACATGCGCTTCGCGCCCCGGTTCCAGACCGCGGAGGGGTGGCGTCGCCGCCAGCGAGCGCCGAGGATCCAGCCCGGACGGGACGTCCGCCGCCCCGTGAACGTCGTCAGCGCCCCCCTCATCGTCCAGCCCCCCGTCGTGGCCACCGTCGGTGCACCAGCCGCGGCCCCCGCAGCGGTGGCTGCGCCCGCTGCCGTTGCGACCGCGCCCGCACCGGCTGCTGCTCCCGCCGCCGCGCCGGCCGCAGCACCAGCCGCCGCCGAAGCACCAGCCGCGGCTCCCCCCGCTGAAGCGCCGGCATCGGCTCCGGCGCCCGCTGCCGAAGCGCCGGCCGCGACACCGGCGCCGGCCCCCAGCGCGGAACACAAGGACGTCACCTTGGACCAGGAGGTCTTCGATACCACCCTGGCCGAGCTCCTCGCGAAGGGAACGGATCGGCGCGTCGCCGAAGGACAGGCCAAGCGCGCCGCGATGATCGCCGCGCGCAAGAAGGCCGAAGGCTAGGGGCGGCCATGGAGGCTGCCGCCGTCGACTGGTCGATGGGTTCGCGTGCGGCCGTCCTGGTCGACTGGGGCACGGCCGCCGAGACCGGCCGCCGGCTCGGCGGCCAGGGACCCCGCACCCCGGCGGTCGAGCGCGCCCGGCTCCGCGAGGAGCTTGCCGAGCTCGCTCCGCTCTCGGAGTCCCTGATCGGAGAGTTCACCGGCCTTCGGACGAACGGCTACCGGGCCCGCCCATGGGTGATGTCGCGCGGCGAATGGGTCGGCGCCAACCTGAGGGCGCTCCAGCGGCTGCTGGAACCCCTCGCCGGCAAGCTGGTGCCCGAGGGAGCACGACGGTCGGAGCTCCGCCGCAAGGCGCTCGGTGCGCAGATCGGCGTGCTGCTCGGCTACGTGTCGCGGAAGGTGCTCGGGCAGTACGACGTGTTCCTCCCGCCCGATGACGAGGGGATGCTCTACTTCGTCGGGCCGAACATCGTCGAGGCCGAACGCCGGTTCGCGCTTCCTTCGCGCGATTTCCGTCTGTGGATCGCGATCCACGAGGTGACGCACCGCGTGCAGTTCGGCGCCACGCCGTGGCTGAAGCCGTACCTCGCTCGCCAGATCGACGCCTATCTCGACACCGTCCAGGTCGACTCGCGCGAGCTGATGTCGCAGCTCAAGCGCGCCGCCGACGAGATCCGCGGAGGCGCCGACTGGCGCGGAGCGAACGGCATCCTCCTGCTGATGAACGACGAGCAGCGAGAGCTGTTCGCGAGGATGCAGGGCCTGATGTCGCTACTCGAGGGCCACGCGTCCTTCGTGATGAACCGGGTCGCCGCGGGGCAGGTCGAGGATCTGGACAAGATGCGACGAGCCCTCAAGGAGCGGCGCAGCGCCTCCGGGATGGAGAAGGGGTTCCAGCGCGCGATCGGGTTCGAGACCAAGATCGCCCAATACGACGCCGGCGAGCGATTCGTCCGCGGCGTCGTCGACGCGGCCGGGATGGAGGGCTTCAACCGGATCTGGGAACGCGAGGAGAACCTGCCGACCTTGGATGAGATCGCCGATCCGGCCCGCTGGGCGAGGAGGGTTGTCGGGAGCTGATGCGCCGCCCGCCGGCCGTCGCCCGCGTCCTCGAGCGGGTCACGAAGACGGCCCGCGAGCACGAGATGTTCCGCGAGGGCGACCTCGTCCTCGTGTCGGTCTCCGGAGGTCCGGATTCCGTCTGTCTCCTCTACTCGCTGTGGTACCTGCGGCGGCTGTTCAAGATCCGGCTCGAGGTCTTTCACTTCGACCACCGTCTCCGGAAGGACTCGGCCAAGGATGCCGAGTACGTCCGCCGCCTCGCCGAACGGTTGAAGCTTCCCTTCCATGCTCGCGGCGCCGACGACGCTCCGGGGAAGGGCGTCTCGGTGGAGGCGTGGGCGACGGTGGCGCGCATGAACGCGGCGAACGACGTCCGGAAGTCGATCGGCGCGCGGATGTGGGCTGAGGGTCACACCTTGAACGATCAAGCCGAGACGATCCTCTTGAACCTGATCCGCGGCGGCGGTCTCGAGGCCATCACGGGGATCTGGCCCGGGGGCGCGCAGGAGGGCTCGACGATCGTCCAGCCCCTGATCGACGTGGAACGCGACGAGATCGTGGTGTTCTGCCGCGCGCTCCATCTACGGCCCCGCCGGGACCCGACGAACGAGGACACCCGACTGCTTCGCAACGCGATCCGCATCAAGGTCCTCCCAGCCATCGAGCGTGGGACGGGCCGCGACGTGACGCGCTCGATCGCGCGCTCGGGCGATCTCCTGCGGGCGGATCGCATGGAGCTCCACGGCGCGGCCATCCACGCACTCTCCACGGTCCTCGAGGGCCCGCTGAACGGCCCTCGAGATCTGGTCCGACTCGACGCAGAGGCGTTGCGATCGCTCCCCAAGCCCATCGCGTCGCGGGTCGTCCGTCTCGCCGTCTACAACGTCATGGCCTCGGACGACGTCGCGCCGTGGACGCGCGAGGCGGTCGAGGCCGTCCTCGACCTCGCCGGGGGGCGGGTCGGCCGGCGTCGCGACCTCCCGAACGGATTGAAGGCGCGGCGGGAGCAGGAGTATGTTTCCGTCTCTCGCACTTCCCCCGAGAGCCGGGTGTGAAGGGGGGCGGGATGGAAAGCCGAGTCGCACTGTCCGAGATGGAGGACGCCGCAGCATTCCCGGTCGCGCCGCGCTTCGAGGCGTACGAGCGCGACATCGAACGGGTGCTCATCACCGAGGCCGAGATCAAGCAGAAGCTCCGCGACCTGGGCGATCAGATCACTGAGGATTACGCAGGGAAGGACCTCCTGCTCATCGCGGTGCTGAAGGGCGCCTTCGTCGTGATGGCGGATCTCTCCCGGCATATCCGCCTCCCCGTCGAGACCGACTTCATGGCGGTTGCCTCCTACGGCGCCGCCACGAAGACCTCGGGTGTGGTCCGCATCTTGAAGGACCTCGACCACGACCTCGAGGCGCGGGACGTCCTGCTGGTCGAGGACATCGTGGACTCGGGCCTGACGCTCAACTACCTGCTGAAGAACCTTCGCGGACGCCGTCCCGCCAGCCTGGAAGTGTTCGCGCTCCTGAAGAAGACGGGCATCCAGCGGGTCCACCTCGACGTGCGATACGTCGGATTCGAGATCCCGCCGGACTTCGTGGTCGGCTACGGCTTGGACTTCGCCGAGAAGTTCCGGAACCTGCCGTACATCGCGACGCTCAAGCCCGAGGCCTACACGGAATCCTGAGGACGCGGAACGCGAACGCCGCGCCCGCCGTCGAACGCCCGTGAAACGCCTCCTTCCTCTCACCCTTTCGATCCTCGCCCTCGTGATGGTGGCCTGCGGTTCGGAGGCTCCGTCGCCGGGAGCGCAGGAGCAAGGCGTACGGGGAGTCGTGCTCCTCGGCCCGAGTTGTCCCGTTGAGACCGATGCGTCCCCGTGTCCCGACGAACCGCTTCCCGGCGTGACCGTGCGAGTCCTGAAGGACGGGGAGCCGCTCGACGAGACGGTGACCTCGGACGGATCCGGACGGTTCGAGCTCCGACTGCCGCCGGGCGCCTACACGCTCGAGGCGATCGTCCCAGAAGGCGGCCCGGGGATGTTCGCGAAGCCCGTCGACGTCACCGTCCCCGCGAGTGGTTTCGTGGACGTCGTCGTGCCCGTCGACACCGGTATCCGCTGAGCGTTCACCCCCGAACGGGGGTATCGGCGGAACGGCACCCCCGTGCTACCATCGCGCAGGGCTCGAAGCGTCCGTAGGACGCGCGCGGGCCCCGAAGCATCTCCGCATTCATCAACGGAAAGGAGCACCTCCCCTGGCTGCCGACCCCGGGTCTCCGTACCGGCGGCTCGTCCGCGGCCCTTCGATCTACGTGCTGATCGTCGTGCTTGGCGTGTACGTCTTCTGGGCGTTCGCCAACCGCCCGGCGCAGGGGGAGGAGCTCACGATCGGCGAGTTCGAGAACGAGCTCGCCGACGGCAACATCGAGACCGCGACGTTCCACGAGGCGGACCAGAAGATCGTCGGTGAGATGTCCGACGGCACGCCGTACGAGACGACGTACCCGCTCGATTACCAGAAGGACCTGATCGACGAGCTCAAGGCCGCGGACGTCCCGTTCGAGAGCGATCCGCAGCGAGGTTCCGCACTTCTCGGCTTCCTGTTCCAGCTGATCCCCGTGATCCTGATCGTCGGGGCGTTCATCTTCATCATGAACCAGTCCCAGGGCGGTGGCGGCCGCGTCATGCAGTTCGGCAAGGCGAAAGCCAAGCTCGTCACGAAGGACACGCCGAAGACCAGCTTCGCCGACGTCGCAGGTGTCGACGAGGCGATCGAGGAGCTGCAGGAGGTCAAGGAGTACCTCCAGAACCCCGCTAAGTTCCAGGCCATGGGCGCGAAGATCCCGCGCGGCGTCCTGTTGTTCGGACCCCCTGGCGCCGGGAAGACCCTTCTCGCGCGCGCCGTCGCCGGCGAGGCCGGTGTGCCGTTCTTCTCGATCAGCGGCTCGGACTTCGTCGAGATGTTCGTTGGGGTCGGCGCCGCCCGCGTGCGCGACCTGTTCGAGCAGGCGAAGCAGAGCGCGCCGGCGATCGTGTTCATCGACGAGATCGACGCCGTTGGCCGCCACCGAGGCGCCGGGCTGGGCGGCGGGCACGACGAGCGCGAGCAGACGCTGAACCAGCTCCTCGTCGAGATGGACGGGTTCGACCAGCGCACCGCCGTGATCCTGATGGCTGCCACGAACCGTCCGGACATCCTGGACCCGGCGCTGCTGCGCCCGGGCAGGTTCGACCGGCACGTGACGGTGGACAGGCCCGACCTCGAGGGCCGCAAGGCGATCCTGAACGTCCACGCGCGCGGCAAGCCCTTCGACGACACCATCGACCTCGCCACGGTGGCCCGCCGCACGCCCGGCTTCACCGGCGCCGACCTCGCGAACGTGATCAACGAGGCCGCGCTCCTCGCCGCGCGGTGGGGCAAGAAGGGGATCGGTATGAAGGAGGTCGAGGAGGCGATCGACCGCGTCATGGCCGGCCCCGAGCGCAAGTCGCACGTCATGAGCGAGCGGGAGAAGCGCGTGATCGCCTATCACGAGGGCGGGCACGCGCTCGTCGCCCACGTCCTGCCGAACACCGACCCCGTCCACAAGATCAGCGTCATCCCGCGCGGCCGCGCGCTCGGCTACACGCTCACCCTGCCCGAAGAGGACAAGTTCCTCATGACCCGGGAGGAACTCGCGGACGAGCTCGCCATGCTGCTCGGCGGCCGCGTCGCCGAGGAGCTGATCGTCGGGGACATCACGACCGGCGCCGCGAACGACATCGAACGCGCCACCAAGGTCGCGAAGCAGATGGTGACCGAGTACGGGATGAGCGACGTCATCGGGCCGCTCACGCTAGGACAGAAGCAGCACGAGGTCTTCCTCGGCCGCGACTTCCAGAGCCAGCCCGACTACTCCGACCAGGTCGCGTTCGAGATCGACAACGAGATCCGCCGCCTGATCGACGAGGCGCACGACGAGGCGCTGGAGATCCTCCAGGAAGGCCGGGTCAAGCTCGACGAGCTGGCGGCCATGCTGATCGAGCGCGAGACGCTCGGGCGCGAGGAGGTCGAGGCGTTCCTCGCCGAAATCCCGAAGCGCCCGCAGCGCGACCTCAGCGTCCGCGGGGCCGGCCTGGCCATCTCGCGCCGCGCGATCCGAACCGGGGGCAAGCCCCCGACTCCCGGAACCATCCCGCCGAATCCCGTCGGCTAGTCTGCCCCCATGGCTTCGGATCGCTGGGCTACCTTCGATTGCTACGGAACGCTCATCGACTGGATGGGTGGGATCCGTGACACGCTCGCGGACCTGTGGCCCGAGCACGACGCCGAGCTCCTGCTCGGCGCGTATCACGAGATCGAGCCCGAGGTGCAGCGCGGGCGCTCGATCTCGTACCGAGAGGTGCTGACCGAGTCGCTCGAGAAGCTCGCGCGCCGCGAAGGGCTCCAGCTCGACGAGGACGAGCGCGCCTCGCTCGCCGACTCCCTTCCGTCGTGGCCGCCGTTCCCCGAGGTTCCCGCCGCGCTGACCGAGCTCCGCGATCGCGGATGGCACATCGGGATCCTCTCGAACACCGATCCCGAGTACCTGGATGCCTCCTTCGAGCGCATCGGCGTTCCGACCGATCTGCGCATCACCGCGGCCGAGGCCGGCTCGTACAAGCCCGCGCACGGACACTGGGAACGGTTCTTCGAGCAGACGGGCGCCGACCGAGCTCGGCACGTCCATGTCGGCGCGTCGGTCTTCCACGACCTTCGGCCGGCGGCCGAGCTCGGCCTGACGGCGGTGTGGATCAACCGGATGCACGAGAGCACCGACGTTCCGCGCGCCGCCGAGGTGCCCGACCTGGCGAAGCTGCCCGAGACGCTCGACGACCTGGTGTCGGAGTAACGATGGCCGAGATCGATCGCAAGAAGATCGAGGAGGGCGTCCGCCTGATCCTCGAAGGGGTCGGAGAGGATCCCGATCGTGACGGGCTGAAGGAGACGCCTCGTCGCGTTGCCTCGATGTACGAGGAGATCCTCGCGGGCGTCGGAGTCGACCCGACGCCGATCGTGTCGGTCGTCGCGGGCGCGGACTTCGACGAGATGATCATGGTGAAGGACATCCCGCTGACCGCGCTCTGCGAGCACCATATGCTGGCGTTCAACGGGAAGGCGCACGTCGCGTACATCCCGAACAAGGACGGAAGGATCACCGGCCTCTCGAAGATCGCCCGCGTCGTCGACGTGCTGTCGAAGCGGCTGCAGGTGCAGGAACGGCTGACCACGCAGATCGCCGACGTGATCGAGAAGGCGCTCGACCCACGCGGTGTCTTCGTGCTGATCGAGGCGGAGCACCTGTGCATGACGATGCGCGGCGTCAAGAAGCCCGGCTCCATGACCGTCACCTCGGCCGTTCGCGGCCTGTTCCGAGCCGACGCCCGCACGCGCCAGGAGGCCCTGGACCACATCGGCAGGTAGTTCACGCAGTCGTGGCTACGATGAGGGGCGTGGGCGGCCCCGTCTGGCGGGTGGGTGAGCGCGTGTTCGACTGCGCCGAGCGCACGCTGATCATGGGCATCCTGAACGTCACGCCGGACTCGTTCTCCGAGGACGGCCAGTTCTTCGATCCGGGCGAAGCCGTCCAGCACGCCACGCAGATGATCTCCGACGGCGTGGACGTCGTGGACGTGGGCGGCGAGTCGACGCGGCCGGGATCCGACCCCGTTCCCGCCGACGATGAGATCCGCCGTGTCCTGCCGGTCATCGAAGGGATCGCTCAGATCAACCCCGACGTCCCGATCTCGATCGACACCAGGAAGGCCGAGGTCGCGGATCGCGCGCTTGCGGCGGGCGCGACGATCGTGAACGACGTCTCGGCGGGCGGCGACCCCGTGATGTTCGACGTCGTCCGCAAACACGACGCGGCGATCGTCCTGATGCACATGAAGGGCGAGCCGAAGACCATGCAGCAGTCGCCCGAGTACGACGACGTTGTCGGCGAGGTGCACGAGTACCTACGGGAACGCATCGAGGCCGCCGAGTTCGCGGGGATCGAGGCCGAACGGATCGCGATCGATCCGGGGATCGGGTTCGGGAAGAACCTGGAGCACAACCTCGAGCTGATGCGTGGGATCGGGGCCTTCCTCGACCTCGGGCGGCCGGTCCTGGTCGGCCCATCGCGCAAGCGTTTCATCGGCACCATCCTCGACGTGCCAGAAGACGAACGGGTCGAAGGCACGATCGGCGCGGTGGCGTGGCTGGTCTCGCGCGGCGCGCACGTCGTCCGGGTGCATGACGTGGGCGAGGTCGTCCGCGCCGTCCGGGTGATCGACGCCATCGTGAGGGCCGGCCGATGACGTGGACCGAGAAGCGCCGCGCCAGGGTCTCCGGCGGAGAGCTCGCGTACGTCGACACGGGGGACCCGGAGGCACCTCCGGTCGTCCTGCTCTCCGGGGGCGTCACGTCCGCCTACGTCTGGCGGCACTTGATCCCGCTCCTGTCGCCGTGGATGCGCGTGATCGCGCCCGACCTGCTCGGGTCGGGCGACTCCGAGACGTCGGACGGTGCGGACCTACGGCTCGACGCGCACACCGTCTCCATCCGAGCGTTGCTCGAGAGTCTGGGCGTCGAACGGTACGCGGTCGCGGGGCACGGACACGGCGGTGGGATCGCGCAGCTCCTCGCGCTCGATGGTGACGTCGATGCGCTCGTCCTGGTCGACTCGATCGCGTTCGAGGCCTGGCCGGCGCCGCGGATGCGGGAGCTACGCGAGCGGGTTGACGAGGTCGACCCCGACGCGGTCGTTGCCTGGCTTGAAGCGGCGCTGGAAGGCGGAACGCGACAAGGGCGACTCACCAGGGACGACGTGGACGAGTACCTGCGGCCGTTCCGCGGCCCGGACGGCCTCGAGCGCTTCGTCCGCGTCGCTCGGTCCTTCGACGGCGAGGGTTTGAAGGGCCTCGAGTCGCGGTTGGAGGCGCTCGAGATCCCCGCGCTCGTCCTCTGGGGTGAGGAAGACACGTTCGTCGACGTCGAGCTCGCCGAGCGCCTCGGCGATGTCCTGCCGTGGTCGTCCGTCGCCCTGTTCCCCGGCTGCGGCCACTTCCTCCTGGAGGACGCTCCGGAGCGGGTCGGCCCCATCCTGTTCCAGTGGCTCCGGACGAAGTACCTGAAGGTCGAGCACCGGCACGAGCCGGACGTGGGTCCCATCGCGGTCACGCTCGGCCGACGGCCGCCGGGTGAGGGAGGCTGAGCACCATGACCGACTCGCGATTGTTCCTCACCGGCATCCGGGCGTTGGGGCATCACGGCGCGAATCCGGGGGAGAAGGATCAGGCGCAGGAGTTCGTGCTCGATCTCGACGTCGAGGTCGAGGTGAGCGCCGATGGGATCGGCGGAACGGCGGACTACCGCGCCCTGATCGCGGCCGCGCGCGAGGTCATCGAGCTCGAGCGGTTCGACCTCCTGGAGTCGATCGCCGCAGCCGTCGCGAATGCCGTC
>CAZMNP010000123.1:0-3337 GCA_964567675.1 uncultured Actinomycetes bacterium | reverse complement strand
GTAGGCCTCGTCCACCTGGCGTTCGCCGGCCTCGCCCCGCAGCTGCTCCACGCACTCGAGCACGCGCACGAGACCGTTCGCCTCGAACAGGTTCCCCTGCCCGAGGGATCCTCCGGAGACGTTCACGGGGAGGTCGCCGTCGACATCGAGCTCGCCGTCCTCGAGCATCGCCGCCACGTCCGACGCCTCGCCCAGCCCGAGTGCCTCGAGGTGTTGGAGCTCGCGGAACGCGAACGTGTCGTCGACCTCCGCGAGATCCACCTCCTCGCCGGGGTCCTGGATGCCGGCTCGCCGGTAGGCCGCCTCGGCGGCCCTCGTCGTGGAGTCCGCTTCGCCCCCCATCCGGCTCTCGAGGGTCGGGCTGCCGGATGACCACCCGGCGCCGAGCAGCCAGACCGGCGCCTCGGTGAGCGAGCGGGCGCGATCCTCGGCCGCGAGCACGAGGACGATGCACCCGTCCGCCCGTTCCGCCAGCTCGAGCTCTCGAAGCGGCCACGACACGGGCGAGGAGTCGTCCACGTCCTCGGTGACGAGCCGGGCCGGGTACGCGGCCCGCGGGTTGTCGAGCGCGTTCGTGCGGTTCTTCGCGGCCACCATCGCGCAGTGTTCCTCCGACAGGCCGCTCCGATCGAGGAAGGCGTTCATCTCGAGCCCGGCCACCGTGAGCGTCGAGATGCCGAGTGGGCGATTCAGGACGGGATCGAGGGCGAACGCCTCGATCGCCCCCAGCGACCGCACGTCCGACACCTTGCTGTGCGCCTCGACGGCGACGACCGACGCGATCCCCGAACGGATCAACATCATGCCCGTGACGAGCCCGAACAGCCCGTCCGCGGCGACCGTCTGCACCGGCCGCTGCATCGCGCCCAGCTGGTCCGGAACGTACTCGTCGAAGATCGACGTCCCCTCGATCAGGTCTTCCGAGCAGCAGACGAACGAGTCGACCTCGGTCCTGGGGTCGATCCCGGCGTCGAAGTAGGCGCGTTGCGCCGCTTCGTACATCAGCTCCTTGTAGGACACGCCCGTCGTGATCGGGACGAATCCCGCATGTCCGATGCCGACTACCGCGACCCGGGGGTCCACGCGGGCGATTCTCCCATCGGCGGCCGCCCTGGAGCCAACCGGACGTTCACGCGCTCCTCGGGGCGAGCGGCGACGTCGCTCGGACCGCGAACCGGGCGGCGAGGGGACCGGCGATGGCGAGGACGAGGACGTAGGCCGCGGCGAACGGTCCGAGGTCGGGTTCGGCGCCTGCGGCGACCGCGAGCCCCGCGATCACGATCGAGAACTCGCCGCGCGCGATGAGCGCGACGCCGGCACGGATCCGGCCTCGCCGCCCGATCCCGGCCCGGCGGGCACCGAACCACCCCGTCGCGAACTTCGTCCCCGCGCCGACCACCGCGAGCGCGAGGACGGGAACGATGACGCGCGGGATCGTGCCCGGGTCCACCTGGAAGCCGAAGAAGACGAAGAACACGGCAGCGAACACCGCGCGGAGCGGGACGAGCAGCGACCGGGCTCGGTCGGCGGCGGGGCCCGAGACGGCGATGCCGGCCAGGAACGCGCCGACCGCAGCCGAGATGTTGAGCGCCTCCGTCCCACCCGCCGTGAGCAGCACCAGGCTGAGGATCCCGAGCAGGAGCGCTTCATCGGAGTGGCTGAATACGGCACGGCTCAGCGCCGGTCCGTACCGTGCCGCCCCGAAGAGCACGGCGAGAACGACGAGGAACGAGAGGCCGACCCACAACGCGACCCGCACGGGGCCACCACCGACGAGCAGCACCGTCACGAGCGGCAGGAACGCGGCCATGACGAGGTCCTCGAGCACCAAGATCGCGAGGACGAGCGGCGTCTCCCGGTTCCCCATCCATTGCAGGTCGTCGAGCGTCCGCGCGATGACTCCGGAGGAGGAGATGTAGGTCACGCCTCCGAGCACCAGGGCCGGCACCGGGCCCCAACCGAGCAGCAGCCCGGCGACGAGCCCTGGCGTGAAGTTCAGGACGAGATCCCAGATCCCGACCGTGGCGTTCGACCGGAGCGAGTCGACCAGCTCTCGGGCCGAGTACTCGAGCCCGAGCGAGAAGAGCAGCAGGATCAGGCCGATCTCGGCGCCGGCCTCGATGAACTCGTCCACCGTGACGAGCGGGATCACCCCGCCCTCGCCGAACGCCAGACCCGCGAGCAGATAGAGCGGGATCGGCGAGAAGCCGAACCGCGTCGCCACGCGTGCGAGAACGGCGAGAACCAAGACGACCCCGCCGAGCTCGACGAGGAATAGCGCGTCGCGCACGGCCTCAGCTCGAGCGCAGCAAGATCGCCAGCTCTTCGATGCCCCGTGGGGTACCGACGACCACGAGGACGTCGCCGGCCTCCACGCCGAATTCGGGACCGGGCGCGGGGAAGGGGGCTCTCTCCCGCAGCACCGCGACGATCGAGACGCCGGTCTTCGTCCGGGCACCCGTATCGCCGATCGTCTTCCCCGCGTACGGCGAGGTCACAGCGAGCGGCAGCCGGTCGATCGCGAGCCCTTCCACGTCCTGCTCGAGCTCGGCCAGATCCTTCGCCACCTGCGACGAGCCCAGGAGCTCCGCGAGCGTCCGGCTGTCCTCAGGGGTCAGACGGAGCAGGTCGTGGCTCGTGTCGGGATCGTCCGGCTCGTACAGGACCAGCTCGCGCTCGCCGGTTCGATGGTGGATCACGCCGACCCGCGAACCGTCTTCGGTGACGAACTCGTACCGAACGCCGATCCCGGGCAGGCGAACCTCGTTCACCACGGGCATGGCCCATCGTGACACATCGTGCGAGGGTGAGGAGCGACGCTACTCGCCGAGGATGCGTTTCTTCTGGTTCTGGAACTCGGCCTCGGTGAGGACTCCCTTGTTGCGGAGCTCGGCGAGGCGCTCGAGCTCGGTCGTGACGGAGGGAGAGGCCGGCGACGCCGACGGCGCAGGCGCGGAGGACCGGCCCTGGTACATCCGCTCCTTGTTCCGCTCTCCCTGCTCGTAGATCGTGCGCTGGACGTGCTCGGGGTTGCGGACGTTCGCGAAGACGTTGCGCCCGAACTCGCTCGCCGACTGGATCACGAGGTCGCCGGCGCCGACCATCCGCTCGAACAGCGACTGCTGGAACCGGATGTCGTTGATCGCCTCGAGCGGGATCTCCATCGTGTGCTTCGCGAGGAACCCCTCCCGGTGGATGATGCGGTCGCTCGTCACCGCGAAGTTCGACGTCACCCACGCGATGAACGCGCGCAGCGGGTACCAGATCAAGACCAGCAGACCGATCGCGAGCGCGGCCCAGATCACGGCGGTTCGACCCGAACCATCCTCCGGCGCGT
>CAZMNP010000122.1:0-4919 GCA_964567675.1 uncultured Actinomycetes bacterium | reverse complement strand
CTACTCCTCCTTCTTCTTCCGGCGAGCGCCGATGCGCTTGGCCGTCGACTTCACGGCCGACGTCTTCGCGCTCGCCCGCTTGGCCGTCGTCTTCTTGGCCGTCGAGGCCGTGGCGGTCGTCCGCTTGGCCGTCGACTTCGCCACGGACCGCTTGGCCGTCGGGGCCTTCGCCGCGGGCTTGGTGGTGGTTCGCTTCGCCGTGCTCGGTTTCCGGGCCGGCTTGGCGGGCTCCGGGCCGGTCTTCTCGCCCGGCTGGGGCGCGGCTGCGACCTTCGGGAGTCCGCTCCACTTGGGGATCTCGCCCAGGCGCAGCGCCTCGGGCTGCTGAGCCTGGTGCGGGTGCTCGGGGCCGGCGTAGACCTGGAGCTTCCTGGCCATCGCGCGCCCGAGCCGGTTCTTCGGCAGCATCCCTCGGATCGCCTTCTCGACCGCGAAGGCGGGCTTCTCGGCGAGGAGCTTGGCGTACTTGGTCTCGGTCAGGCCGCCCGGGTACCCCGAGTGCCGGTACGCGACCTTGGTCTCGCCCTTGCCGCCGGTGATCTGGACGCCCTTCGCGTTCACCACGATGACGTGGTCGCCGGTGTCCATGTGGGGCGCGAAGATCGGCTTGTGCTTGCCCCGCAGGACCGACGCGGCCTCCGTCGCAAGACGTCCGAGCACAGCCCCGCTGGCGTCGATCACGTACCAGCGGCGCTCGATGTCGCGCGGTCTCGGCGAGTAGGTCTTCATACGAGAAGATGCCGGCCGGAACGGCCGGACGACCCATGCTACCTGCGGTTTCGTCGGGGCGTCAAAGGGCCGGTGGGGGTTACGGCTGCCGGCGGGATCCGATGTCTTCCGAGCTCCGAGAACGCTTAGCGGACTCCTGAGGCCTCCGGCCAAGCCGCCGCTTCCCGCAGGACACAGCCGAACCGGGAGGACAGACGCGGCCAGGCGAACAGCCGCTGGGCTCGCCGACGCCCGGCGCGCCCCATAGCGGCAGACGCCCGGGGCTCTCTCAGCAACCGCATGACCGAGTCTGCAACGTTGTCGACGCTGGATCCATCGACCATCAGTCCCGTGACCCCATCGACGACCGCCTCGTCCGTTCCACCCGATCGTCCGGCGATCGCTGGCTTTCCCGATGCAGCGGCTTCCAGATACACGATGCCGAAGCCTTCGATCTCCAGCCCCAGGTATCGCGATCGGCACGGCACCGCGACGACGTCGGCCGCGGCGTAGTACTCGGGCAGGACGGCATCGGGGACGGCCCCCGCGAATGCGACCCTCCCCGGCGGTATCAGCGAGGCAAGCTCCCGGAGCCGCCGCTCGTAAGGGCCTTGTCCCACGATGACGAGGTTGGCGTCGGTCTCGTCGATGAGGGCGGGCATAGCCCTCAGAAGGACGTCGTGCCCCTTCCTCGGAACCAGCCGGCTCGGCGCCAAGATCACCGGCCCCTCTCCGAGGCCGTGACGCCCGCGTATATCGGCGGCCTCTCCGTCGGGGTGAAAACGCTCGACGTCGACGCCCGGCGGCAGGAGCGAGATCGGGACGTGAGAGGGAACCGCGCTCCTGATCGTTCGGGCCGTTGCCGACGTGATCGCGAACACCCGCGACGCCCGCGACGTCGCCCAACGAAGCGCCTCGGTCATCCCCGGAAGCAGCGCCATCCAGTACTCCCGGCCGTGCGTACAGACGATGTACGGCGTCCCGCGTTTGGCGATCCCGGGGCCGAGGAGGGCAAGCGGCAGGGCGTGGCCGAAGACGACGACATCGATGTCTCGCTTTCGGATCAGGGATCTCACCACCTCGGCCATGCGGCGACCCGGCTTCAGGGACGTGTCCGTGTCACGTACGACCTCGAAACGTTGCGCTTCATCGAACTGGCGAGCGCCAGGGGCGGTCGGCGCGAGGACGGTGACACGATCGGGCGGCAGGTTGGCCACGAGGTTGTAGACGTACTGCTGCACACCGCCGAAGGTCGGCGGGAAGTCGTTCGTCACCATGAGCGTCCGTGGTGTTTGCTCAGCCATGGGAACCAAGGAGGATGGACTCCTAGTCGACCTTTCACCTCGTCCGTACTCGAGCACGCGACGCACGGATCCTGAGAGCGCTCTCGCGCTCAAGGGCCTGAGGAACGTGGCGGTTCTCGCTCGAACCGACGGTACCCTTCTTGCCCTGTTCCCGAACGACTTCTGGCTCGAGCAAGTAAGGAAGCGGCAGCCGGAGGCAACCTTGGAACCACTCTTCGCGGCATGAGAGTCGACCCGGGTCGACCGCGTTACCTCTCCACGTTTGGATGATCCGCGGATGAACGAACCTCACCTGCGGCGGCCCTGGCGTCGGCTGAGGTGACGGCGCGTCCGCCGCACGCGTTGCAGGCCCAGGCGTCCACCCGACCAGCGGGGGTTCTTTGGGCGCCGCGTCCTCGTTCCCAAAGGGGCTGAGGCGTGTAACGCAGGTCTTCAGAGCCGCACAGCCGGCACCGGCGTCGAGCATCTCGGCTCCAGGTGGTACCACAGACCTCGCACGTGATCTCCACAGCGTCGCCGACACGACGCCCGCGCAGGCGATCCACCTCGTCGCACGACGGGCACTTGATTTCCGGCAACGGCATCCGGTAATCCTCCCAGCCATGCGTGACATCGCGCGCCGAGGTGAGGGACCTCAGCGGTGGCTCACCGTTCCGCCATACTCGCGAGGGCAACGATGGTGAACCGGCGCTAGTGATGAGGCGTTCGTCCGTACACCACCCGCTCGAGCGTGAGGCCGTGAGCCGGCGCGATCTGCGCGGCACGGCTCCGATCTTTGGAGGCGAGCACCGCGGGCATCTGGTCCGCGTCCCTCGAGCCATCGCCGACGGCAACCAGTGTTCCGACGAGGCTCCGGACCATCTGGTGCGCGAACGCGTTCGCCATCGCGGCGACCTCGACACGATCGCCAGAACGAGAGATCGTCAGCCGTTCCAGCCGCCGGACGTTGCCGGATCCTCCGGAAGCGTTGCGGCAGAAGGCCGAGAAGTCGTGTTCGCCGACCAGGTGCCGCGCGGCGGAGCGCATCGCCGGCAGGGACACCTGCCCCGGCCGGTGCCAGACGAACCGCGCGTCGAACGGGTCGGGCCAGGGTCCGATATCGATCCGGTACCGGTACTGGCGCGCGGTGGCGGAGAACCGCGCGTCGAAGCCGTCGGCGACCGAGCGGATGTCGAGGACGACGACCTCGGGCGCGATCAACGCGTTCAGCGAGCGGTGGAGCCGCACGAGGTCGAGCGCGCCGTCCGACGCGAACGACGCCACCTGCCCGCGCGCGTGGACGCCGGCGTCGGTCCGTCCGGCAACCGAGAGTCGCGGCACGCCGTCCAGGAACCGAGCGAGGGCGTCCTCCAGGACGCCCTCGACGGTTCGCTGACCTTTCTGCCGTGCCCAACCGCGGAAACCGGTCCCGTCGTACGCGAGCGTGAGCCGGACGACCGGCACGAGCCCGGCCGCTACTCGACCGACTGGACGAGCTCGATCATCGCCATCGGGGCCGCGTCGCCTCGTCGCGGACCGAGCTTGAGGATCCGCGTGTAGCCGCCGCTGCGCTCGGCGTAGCGAGGCCCGATCTCGCTGAACAGCTTGTGCACCACGTCGCGATCCGGGATCTGCTTCAGCACCTCCCGGCGCGCCGCCACGTCGCCCTTCTTGGCGAACGTGATGAGCTTCTCGGCCACGGGGCGGACGGCCTTGGCCTTGGCCTCGGTCGTGTTGATCCGCTCGTGAACGAACAGCTGCGCGGCAAGGCCGTTCAGCAGGAGCCGCTGGTGCGCGGGTCCCGAGCCCAGGCGCGGGCCCTTCTTGGGCTTGGGCATCCCTACTCCTCCCGCAGGGACAGGCCGTACTCCTCGAGCTTGGCCTTGACCTCGTCGATCGACTTCTGCCCGAAGTTGCGGATGTCCATCAGCTCGGCCTCGGACTTCTCGACGAGGTCGCCGACCGTGTTGATGCCCTCGCGCTTCAGGCAGTTGTACGACCGCACCGACAGGTTCAACTCCTCGACCGTGATCCCGTAGTCCGACGGCTGCGAGTCGTCCTCGGCGGGGCCGACCTGCATCGACTGCGCCTCGGCCAGATCGCTCACCAGCTGCACGAGCTCGGACAGCGTTCCGCCTGCCGAGGCGACGGCCTCGCGCGGGGTGATCGATCCGTCGGTCTCGACGTCGATGATCAGCCGGTCGCGGTCCGTCATCTGCTCGACCCGGGTGTTCTCCACCGCGTAGGACACGCGGCGCACCGGCGAGAAGATCGAGTCGACCGGGATCACGCCGATCGGGTCGCGCGGCTTCTTGTTCTTGTCGGCCATGCGATAGCCGACGCCCCGCTCGACCGTCATCTCCATCTCGAGGGACCCACCCTTGCCGATCGTGGCGATGTGCAGGTCCGAGTTCAGGATCTCGACACCGGCCGGAGGCGCGACGTCTCCCGCCGTGACCTCGCCCGGGCCCTTCGCCTTGAGGTACACCGTGACGGGCTCGTCGACCTCGCTGCGGATCACGAGGCCCTTCAGGTTCAAGATCACGTCGGTGACGTCCTCGGTCACCTTCGGGATCGTCGAGAACTCGTGCAGCACGCCCTCGATCCGGACGGAGCTGATCGCGGCGCCCGGGATGGACGAGAGCAGGGTGCGGCGGAGCGAGTTCCCGATCGTGTAGCCGAATCCCGGCTCCAGCGGCTCGATGACGAACTTCGAGCGTGTCTGAGAGACGGGCTCTTCCTGGATCTGTGGTCGTGCGACGACGAACATCCTTGCTACCTCCTCCGGCGGGGGATCATCCATTCCTCCCCACCTCGTGATGCTCCCCGCGGTCGACTCCGCGGGTCCGAACCCGGCGCGCGCTAGACGCGCCGGCGCTTCTTCGGCCGGACCCCGTTGTGGGGCACCGGCGTCACGTCCTGGATGCC
>CAZMNP010000121.1:0-11800 GCA_964567675.1 uncultured Actinomycetes bacterium | reverse complement strand
CAGAGGAGGTCCACTACTCGATCACGAGGGCCATCGAGATGCTCGGGATCGGCTCTCGGCACCTCCGCGCGATCCCGCTCGGCGCGGACCGGGGACTCGTGCCCGAGCTCCTCGCCGAGGCCATCGACCGGGACCGCGCCGAGGGCATCACGCCGGTGGCGGTCGTCGCGACCGCCGGGACCACGCTGACGGGCGCGATCGACCCGCTCGACGCGATCGCCGACATCTGCGAGGAGCGCGGGGTCTGGATGCACGTCGACGGCGCGTACGGGATCCCGGCCGCGGCGGTCCGTCCCGAGCTCTTCCGCGGTTTCGAGCGCGCGCGCTCGGTCTCGGTCGACGCGCACAAGTGGCTGTACCTGCCGAAGGCGTGCGGCGTGGTGTTGGTTCGGAACCAGGAGGACCTCGCCGCGTCCTTCGCACACGAGCAGGGCTACCTCCCGCACCAGCGTCACGAGCTGCATGCCGTCGACATCACGTTCGAGTACTCGCGTCCGTTCCGGGCGCTCAAGTTCTGGCTCGCGATGCGGGCGCACGGCGCGCGGGCGTTCGGCGAGGCGATCGAGCGCAACCTGCGCGAGGCGCACCTGCTGTGGGAGACGGTCGAGGCACGGCCGGACTTCGAAGCTTTGGCCGAGCCGGTGCTGTCGATCGTCCCGTTCCGCCACGTCCCGCCCGGCGTCCGGGACCTGAATGCCCACAACCAGCGACTCGCCGATGTGCTGCAGGCGGACGGCCGCGTGTGGATCGCGAGCGCCCTGATCGACGACGAGGTCTACCTGCGGCCGTGCTTCGTGAACTTCCGAACCACCGAGGAGGACGTGCTCGCCCTCATCGAGATCGCCGCAGAGCTGGGCGAGCGGATCGCGTCCGCATAGCCCCGGCCGTTCCCGGCAGGCTCTACACTGCGGCCATGGCCGAGCCGCTCGTGGGCGTCGTGATGGGGTCCGCATCCGACTGGGAGACGATGCAGCACTGCGCCGACCAGCTGCGCTCGCTCGGTGTTCCGTTCGAGACCCGAGTGCTCTCTGCGCACCGGACCCCCGAGGAGCTTTCCGCGTGGATCCGAGATGCGGAGTCCAAAGGCGTCGAGGTCTTCATCGCGGCGGCCGGCATGGCCGCCGCGCTTCCCGGCGTGGTCGCAGCCCAGACGACTCTTCCCGTGCTGGGTGTCCCGATGGAATCCAAGCTCCTCGGGGGACTGGACTCGTTGCTCTCGATGGTGCAGATGCCCGGTGGCGTCCCGGTCGGCGTCCTCGCCGTGGGGAAGGCGGGCGCGGTGAACGCCGCGATCCTCGCGACCCAGGTCCTGGCCGGCTCCCGGCCGGACCTCCGCGAGGCCGTGACGAAGCAGCGCGCGGCGCAGGCCGAGCAGATCCTCCTCAACCCGGACCCGTCGGCCTGACATGGCGTACCTGACGTGTCCCTGGTGTCACTCGCCGCAGCTGGTCGGTGACGACGCCGCCGAGTATCAGTGCTTCACGTGCTACGGCGACATCGCGTTCTTCGAGTGCCCGCACTGCCACTTCGTGCAGACGGTGAACAAGAGGTGGGCGGCGTTCACCTGCGACAAGTGCGACAAGAAGGGCGACCTTCCTCGTCGCTGGGGTTACGGGAGCGGAGCGATGGCCAAACGCGTCGAGGGGTATGGCCACCCGTACCCGAAGTTCTGACTAGCCGCGACGACGGGTGGACCACGTCGCCGTGCAGGCCGCGAGGAAACCGACGAGCATGAGCCCGCCGAACCGCATCAGACCCGCCTGTCGCTGGATCTCGACGAAAGGCGGCGGCTGCAGGTCCAACAGTTCCTTGAGCTTCTCGGGCGAGAGTCCCACGGCGCGGGAGCGTTCGATCGCCGCGTCCTTCCACACGAACCAGACCGTGGACGACAGGATCGCGCCGCCGATGCCGATCGATGTGGCGGCGATCGCGATCGCGGGGTTCACGAACCACGGAACGTTGGATCCGCGGTCGATCCCGTAGAACAGCCAGGTCAGGCCGAGGGTCCCGAGGACCCCGGCGAGTGCCAGCCCGATCGTGCCGACCAGAGCGAGCTCACCCCGGAGCGCGACGTTCCCGACGAGCACGGGATCGAGGTCCCTCGTGTCGGTGATCACGAGCTCGACCCAGGGGAGCGGGACGGACTTCCATGCGAGATAGGCAGCGGCGCAGGCCGCCACCGACGCGAGGAGCAGGACGAAGTCGGGACGGGCCGACTGGCGTCGCTCCCGCGGCAGGGCGCGCATGGCGCCGACGTCGAACCCGGGGTCGTACTCCAGTGGCGCCTTCGTGGAGGGGGAGGCCCAGGCCTCCGTAACCCACGGCGTCGGGCCGGCGCCTGGTGGCCGAGGCTCGACGCGCGTCGCGACCGGCGACGACGACGCCGCCGGCGCCGAGTCGTGCTCGGGATCGGCCTTCCCGTCGAGTGATCGACGGCACCGTGTGCACCGGATGACCGAGTCGCGAAGCTCGGCCGCGCAGAAGGGACAGGACTTCATCCCTAGGGTTTCGACTCGGTGGAACCGCCACTTGAGATGGGTCGAAAGGCCCTTGACCGAGAGAACGAGGGAGCGAGAGGGTGGGAGGGTGACCAGGCAGGCATCCCTGGAGATCGAGGAGGTCTCACCCCAGGAGTTGTGGGTGGCCGGCGAGCTCGATCGGACGACCTCCGACCGGTTCGACGAGGCCGTCCAGAGCGTCATCGTGGGGACGGGCCCACTCGTCCTGGACCTGTCTCGCGTCCGGTTCCTCGACAGCTCCGGCGTCCGAAGCCTGGTCAAGCTCGGCCTGTCGATGCGAGGACGGGCGCTCGTGCTCCGCGAGCCCTCGCCGCCGGTGATGCGGGTCCTCCAGATCACGAGGCTGGACGAGGTGGGGCTCTGGCGGATCATGCTGGCGGAGGACCGGATCTAGCTCCGGTCCGCCGCCACATGAAACCCCGGTCCGGCGCGACTCAGGTGAGCCGCGTGATCCGGCCCTCTCCTCCCTCGGGATAGTCCGCCGTCGTGATCAGACCGCCGAGGTCCTCCGTCAGGTAGTCCATCACCGCCTGGAAATAGGTCACTCCGAGGGACGTGAACGGCGCACCACGGAACGGGTACTGGTCGCCGCCGCGAGCCGAGAAGTCGATCGTCGCGATGTCGACCGACGGCGCGGCGGGGACGACGACCCCGGCTGCCACGATCGGCGTGCCGTCGTCGAGCGTGACCTCCACGACGCGTGTGCCGGGCGTGGTCACGTTGCCGTCGGCGTCGAGGACCTGCGCCGTGCCGTTGGCATCCCACGTGAACGAGAGGCCGGAGACCTGCGCGAAACGCCCGTCCACGAACTCCACGCGGGACACCGCATTCTCGAGGATCTCCTTGAGTTGGTCCGGAGGGATGTCCGGCACGATCGCGACGAAGTTCGCGAACGGCACCATACCGAACACCTCGAGCTCGCTGATGTCGCCTGGCGGGACCAGGCTGTCGTTGCGGATCCCACCGCCGTTCTGGATGGCGATGTCCGGAACCGGCGTCCCGAACTGACCCGCGAGATCCTCGGCGGCGTCGAACAGCGCATCAACGATCAGGTTGCCCTCGTTCGTCTCCTCTGTCCTGACCCCCGGGTCGCGAAGCCCGTTCAGCTCGACCTCGGAGGTGGCAACGATGTTCGCGGCCGCTTCCGCGATTGCCTCCTGGACCGGCACCACCACGTTCCTCTGGATGAACCTCGCTGGCCTGACGCCGTCGGGGTTGGCCGTGGAAGAGACGCGGACGGGACCGCTGTCGTCGTCGTCGATCCTGACGACGTCGCCTGCGGTGTTGAAGCCGATCGTGAGCCGCCCGAGATATCGGTAGGCGCCGTTCGTCGTGATGATCGGCACGTCGACCCCGTCGGCGTCGGTGCCGAACAATGGGTACGAGCCGGCCACGATGGCCTCGTCTCCCGGGATGAGCAGGTCGCCGTCATCCGGGTCGGCCAGAAGCTCGTCGCCGCCGCCCGCGATCATGACGTCGATCCCGGACAGGAGCGGAGCGAGAGCCAGGTCCTCCTCGACGCTCTGCAGGTGACTGATGAGGATGATGATGTCGACGCCCCGCCGTTCGAGCTGGTTCGCCTGCCTGTTGACGATGCCTGCGACGTTCTGCCGGACCCGGACATCTCGAGGGCTCGAGATGAAGGGGAGGTTCGGCGTCGTGGCGCCGATCACGCCGATCCGGTGCCCTCCCTCACGGACGATGACGCGCTTCACGATCCTGTCCTGCCTCTTGAGGCGGTTCAGCTTGGGCTCGTCGCCGACGTCCAGGTTCGCGCTGACGAACGGCACGTCGGGATCGAAGCCTCTGATGAACTGGGCGAGCACATCGGGCCCGAAATCGAACTCGTGGTTCCCGATACCCATCGCGTCGTAACCGATCCGGTTCAGTGCGATCGAGTCGTAGAACGGCACGCCTTTCTCGAGGCTCGCGTTCCACTCCGGTCCGGCGAGGAAGTTGTCGCCCGAGTTGAGCAGCACGAATCCGCCGTTGCGTCGCGCCAGGGCCTCGGAGCGGACCCTCTTGACGACGTTCGCGAACCTCGCGACGCCGCCGAAGTCCTCCAGATCGGTCCCTGCGTCGACCAGTTGCGACTCGCCGTCGTTATTGTGCGCGATCGTGAGCCAGAAGGCGACGCGAGCCCTCGGTTCAGGGGCCGCAGTTCCCTCCGCGACTGGCGCGATCGCGACGGCGCCGGCCGCGAGCAGAAGCGCGACCAGCGCCAATGCGACGCGCCTTCGCACGGTGACGATGTCCATGGGTTTTCTCCTTCCCCTCGGCTCACTCAGCTGAATCGTATTGAAAGCCGTCGTCGGCCCGCAAACCGCGATCCCGTTTTGTCGGTGTGGATACGCTCCGTGACCGTGACCGCTCGAACTACCGGCGGGCTTTGGCGGGTAGCCTGACGGCGTGCGCGCCCTGATCGCCGTCGTCGTGATCGCCGTGCTCAGCGCGGCGGTCCCGGTGGGCGCCGGGATCGACGAACCATTCGTGGCGTCGATCTCGCGTCTTGATCGCGACACCCGGGAGCTGATGACCGGGAGCTCGTGGCACGAGGGGTGTCCGGTCGGTCTGGGGCACCTGCGTCTCGTTCGACTCATATACATCGGGTTCGACGGCGAGGCGCATCGCGGCCGGCTGGTCGTGCACCGACGCTGGGCCGACGAGATCGTCGAGGTCTTCCGCCGGCTCTACCGCCGTGAGTTCCCGATCCGCCGCCTGCGCCTGGTCGATCGGTACGGCGCCGACGACCGGGAGTCGATGCGTCACGACAACACCTCGGCGTTCAACTGCCGGTACGTGGCGGGAACGACCGTGTGGTCCCAGCACGCCTACGGACGCGCGATCGACGTCAACCCGGTCGAGAACCCGTACGTGGACGGGTCGTACGTCTCGCCGCCCAACGGCGAGCCCTACGCCGACCGGTCGGACGTCCGGCCCGGGATGATCTACGAGCGCGACCTCGTCTGGCGCGCCTTCCACCGGATCGGCTGGGAGTGGGGCGGGTCCTGGACTTCGGCCCAGGACTACCAGCACTTCTCGGCGAACGGCCGCTAGCCGTCGGTCGTTCCCGACGACGGTGGGCGGAAGCGGAGCAGCTCCTCGCGGTCCGAACCGTCACCGAGTCCGATGTCGGGGACGACGGCGCGGCCTATCCGGTCGAGGTGCGCCTTTCCGACGGGAGCCAGGTCGCGGTCCAGCTCAACGCGAGCTTCGAGGTCACCGGGAACACCGCCGACGACGGCGCGACGTCGAGGAGAGAGCGGAGAGACCGAGGAGGGTGACGGGTAGCGTCCGAACACCGGGTGCTAGGCTCGGCAACCGTGACCGAGCCCGTGCCTCAGACCGAACACCCACCGAGCACGGACGCCGACGTCCCCGACCGTTCGGACGCCGACGCGGCGCGCCGCAAGCGGATGCGGCGGATCGGTGGAGCCGTCCTGTCGTTGGTGGTCGTCGTCGCGATCTTCGCGTTCGCGATCCCTCGGATCGCCGACTACTCGGAAGTATGGAAGACGATCTCGTCGCTCACATCGATCGAGCTTTCGACGATCGTCGCCGCAATGCTGTTCAACCTGTTCACGTACTGGCTCGCGAACATGGCCGCGCTTCCGGGCCTGAAGCTCACGCAGGCGGCCGTCCTCACGACGACGACGACCTCGGTCGCGAACCTCCTGCCGGCCGGGGGAGCGGTTGCCGTCGGCCTCACGTACTCGATCTTGCGGTCCTGGGGATTCGGGAACCACGCGATCGCGCTCTACGTCGGCGTTACCGGCATCTGGAACGTCTTCCTCAAGCTCAGCCTGCCGATCGTGGCGCTCGCGCTCCTTGCGATCACCGGCCAGGCCACCGGTGCGCTGGTCGCGGCCGCGCTGATCGGGCTCGCCGTGCTAGCCGTCGCCGTCGGGCTGTTCGCCCTCGCGCTATGGAAGAAGGAGCTCGCGCGACGGATCGGCGACGGGCTCGGGCGTGCGGTCTCCGCGGTGCTTCGCCCGTTCGGGAAGAGGCCGATCACGACCTGGGGGGAGCAGGCCGTCGCGTTCCGCAGGCGCACGATCGAGCTCGTCGAGAAGCGATGGCTCCCCATCACGGTCACGACGGTGATGTCGCATCTGGCGTTGTGGCTCGTCCTGCTGCTCGCGCTCCGCCACGTGGGGATCTCCCAGGCCGAGGTCTCGACGCTCCAGGTCCTGGCGGTGTACGCGTTCGGGCGGCTGCTGGGCGCACTCCCCATCACGCCCGGTGGGCTCGGTGTCGTCGAGCTCGGCTACATCGGCGGGCTGGTGGCGGCCGGCGGGAACGAGCCGCAGGTCGTCGCGGCGGTGCTGTTGTTCCGCGTCCTGACGTACGTCGTGCAGATCCCCCTCGGCGGCTTCACCTACCTGTGGTGGCGGGCGAACACGAGTTGGCGCCGCGAACAGGAAGCGGAGCGCGTGCCGGCCGCGACCGGCTGATGCGGGTCCGCGCTTCCGAGCGCAACCGCGCCGTTCCCGCTTCGGCCATGATCCTCGCCGCCGTGCTCCTCGCCGCCTCGTGCGCGCGAGGCGGGCCGCCGGCCACCACGACGGCGCTCGAGGACGATGCGATCACCGTCGCGTCATTCAACTTCCCCGAGAGCGTGCTCGTCGGGGAGATCTACGCCCAGGCCCTCGAGGGTGAGGGGTTCGCGGTGAAGCGTCAGCTCGGGCTCGGCGCACGCGAGCTCGTCGAACCATCGCTGGAGCGCGGACTCGTCGAGTTCGTTCCCGAGTACTCGGGCTCGGCGCTCGAGTTCCTCACGCGCGGCGAGGGGTTGGCCACCTCGGACGAGGCTCTGACGCACGACCGGCTGGAAGAGGTGTTCGCGGAGCGCGGCGTCGCCGTCCTCGCGCCCGCTCCGGCGCAGGACCAGAACGGCTTCGCGGTGACCCGCGAGACGGCGGATCGGTACGGCCTTCGCTCGATCAGCCAGCTCGTGCCCGAAGCTCCCGAGCTTGCGTTCGGTGGGCCTCCGGAATGTCCGGAGCGCCCGCTCTGCCTCGGAGGTCTGGAGGACGTGTACGGCCTGGAATTCGGGACGTTCGAATCGCTGGATGCGGGCGGTCCGGTCTCGGTCACCGCGCTGCGATCGGGCACGGTGGATGTGGCCCTGCTCTTCACGACCGACGCCGCGATCGACCGGTACGACTTCATCCTGCTCTACGACGACCTGGGCCTTCAGCCCGCCGAGAACGTGACCCCGGTCGTCCGGGAGGAGGTCGTCCAGGAGCACGGCGACGCGTTCGTGCGCTTGGTCGACTCGGTCTCGGCGCTCCTGACGACCGGAGACCTCCGGGAGCTGAATGCGCGCGTGGCCGAGGATGAGACGCCGCGCGAGGTCGCGGCGGCCTGGCTGGCCGAGCACGGCCTTTCCGGGCCGAACGACTAGCATCGGCGGCACCTCAGGGGGATCCGATGGACACGACCGAACACACTCCGGTGACGAGCGCCGCCGACGAGCGACATCGTCGAGGTCATGGTGGCGGCCGGCATCGACGGCCCTCCGGCGAGGCGCCTCCGCTCCCGCGCGAGCTCGGCCGAAGCGGGAGGTTCTGGCTGATCATGACGGGGTACTTCCTTGCGGTCTTCCTCGGCGTGCTCCTGTTCGACAACCTGCTGGGCATCTTCGACCGGTTCGACACCGCGCGGCTTCGGTGGCTCGCGACGCTGCGAACGGACTGGCTCACCGATCTCGCCTCGGGAGTGAGTGTGCTCGGGTCGGATTGGACGGTCCGCGTGCTGCGGTGGGGGACGATCCTCGGGCTCGTCGTGTTCAAGCGCTGGCGTCATCTCTTCGTGTTCCTCGGAAGCATCCTGGCGCTCGAGATCCTCACGCACGAGACCGCGATCTCGCTCGCGCGACCCCGACCGCTCGGCATCGTGATCCTCGGCGACTGGGAGGGCTTCGCGATGCCGTCGCAGCCGGTCGCGGCGTTCGCAGGAACGCTCGTCGGGATGATCTACTCGCTCGTGATCCCCGGGCGGCCCCGGGAACTCGCCAAGTGGGGCATCGGGGGGTTGATCCTCGCGCTCGTCAGTGCGCGCCTGTACCTCGCGGTGGACCGCCCGACCGACGCAGGCTTCGCTGCGATCTTCGGCGTCGCGGTCGCGCTCGTCGCGTTCCGGTGGTTCGTGCCGAACGAGGTCTTCCCGGTGAGGTACCGGCGCGGCAAGTCCGCGCACCTGGACGTGGGGGGCCGCCGAGGGGAGGCCATCGTGGCTGCGGCCGGCGACCAGCTCGGGCTCACCGTGCTCGAGGCCAAGCCCGTGGGTCTTGCGGGCTCGGGCGGCTCGACGCCCCTTCGCCTCCGGGTCGCTGCGACCGAGACCGAACCGGAGCGATACGTCTTCGCGAAGCTGTACGCGAAGAACCACGTGCGCGCCGACCGCTGGTACAAGCTCGGCCGGACGATCCTGTACGGGGCCCTGGAGGACGAGGCTCCGTTCCAGTCGGTCCGCCGCTTCGTCGAGTACGAGGACTACACGCTGCGCCTGCTCGAGGACGCCGGCATCCCGACCGCCAAGCCCTACGGCATCGTCGAGATCACTCCGGAGCGCGAGTACATGATCGTGACCGAATTCTTCAAGGGCGCGGTCGAGATCAGCGAGGCCGAGGTCGACGACGGGGTGATCCACGGGGGCCTGAAACTCATCCGCGACCTGTGGGACGCCGGGCTCGCGCATCGCGACATCAAGCCGGCGAACCTGATGGTTCGCGACGGCGAGGTCCTGCTGATCGACGTGTTCTTCGTGCAGGTCCGGCCATCGCCCTGGCGCCAGGCGGTCGACCTGGCGAACATGATGCTCGTCCTCGCGCTCAAGTCCGACGCCCCCCGCGTGTACGAGGCGGCGCTCGAGTACTTCACTCCCGACGAGATCGCGGAGGCGTTCGCCGCCACGCGCGGGATCGCGAGCCCGACCCAGCTCCGGACCGAGATGAAGAAGGATGGGCGCGACCTCGTTGCCGAGTTCCGGGCCCTGGCTCCCGAACGGGAGCCCATCCCGATCCAGCGATGGAGCTTCCGCCGGGTCGGGCTCACGGTGATGGTCCTGTTCCTGTCCCTGCTGTCGCTCCTGCTGCTAGTGAGCAACTGGAGCGTGTTCACGTGATCCACGGCTGGAGCCGGCGGGCCTCGTGGTCCGCGGCGATCGTGGTCGCCCTGGCGGTGCTTCCCGCGTGCGAGTCGCGCCAGCTCCATCAGGTCACGTGCGAGGTGGGCGACCCGAGCCTGGTGCTGGCGGCGCAGGCCGTCCCCACGGCGAGTCTGTTGCCCTGCATCGAAGAGTTCCCCGTCGGATGGATCTTCGGCGGATCGGAGATCGAGAGCGGGCTCGCGAGCTTCTGGCTCGACTCGGACCGGGCCGGCTTCCAGGCGGTCCGGGTGTCCTTGACCGAGACCTGCGACGTGTCCGAAGCGATCGAGGTGACTCCGGGACTGGACGAGTCCGGGACCCGCCGGTTCGAGGAGCCGATCAGCCTGCTGCCGCGGTTCGCCGCGAACCGCTACTACCTGTTCGAGGGCGGCTGTGTGACCTACCGCTTCGCATTCAACCTGAACGCCTCGCCCGCACTCGCCGTCGACATCGACGATGCCCTCAGCTTCCGCCCACGCCTCCCGCTGGTGGAACGGATGCGCGAGACGGTCGGCCTCGAGCTGTGCGGCTTCGGAGCGAGCCCCTGCCCCGGATGAGCGAAGCCCACCCGTGCTGACGAACCATCGACGAGCGCTGCTCTACGCGGCGGGGTTGCTCGGAGTGACCGTGCTGGTGTTCGTGCTGGTCGGGTTCGACGCGACGCGGCCGTCGGTGCAGGCCGTGGACGACGTCGTGTATCGCGGCGCGGACGACATCCGCAACGCCCCGCTCACGGTGCTCGCGAGGGTGCTGAACGTGCTCGGCGGAGGATGGGTGCTGATCCCGCTCCGCATCGTGGTGGCCGTGTTCCTCGCGGTGCGGCGACGATGGCGCGCGCTCGTGACGTGGTTGCTGATCTGGCTCGTCGCGGAGGTCGCGTTGGTGGTGTTCAAGGCCTGGTACGCGCGGCCGCGGCCACCCGGCGCGCTCGTCGACACACGAGGGTTCTCCTTCCCGTCGGGACACGCGGTGGCCACCGCTGCCACGGCGATCGCGCTCGTGTTGGTGCTCCTCCCGGCCGGTCATCACCGGAGGAAGTGGGAGGTGTACGCGGCACTGTTCTCGTTCACGATGGCCATGTCGAGGGTGTACCTGAACGCGCACTGGTTCTCCGACGTGGTGGCGGGCACGCTCCTCGGCGCCGGGATCGCCCTCACCGTGGCCGGCCTGGTGACGGAGGTTCGAGACGTCGCGATGCGTCGGCGGGAACGGCTCGCCGTGCCCGGTCGCTGATACGTTTCCGGCGTGGATGAGCCGCCTCCGCCGCAGGCCCTCGCTTCGAACCGGTTGGCACACGCCGTCGCAGGGCTGGCTGTCGGCGCAGGCGTCTTGCTCGGGGCGGCAGCGCTCGCCCGGCGAGCCATCTCCGAGGTCGAGATCCGCGTCTTCCGCGGGGCGAATGGGCTCCCCGATGAAGCCTTTCGGCCGGTCTGGGTCCCGATGCAGTACGGCACGTTCGGAACCGTGCCCGCAGCTGCCGCTTTCGCCTTGGCTCGCCGCCGACCACGGCTCGCGCTGGCGATCGCCGCCGGCGGAACCACCGCCTGGCTCGGGGCGAAGGCGGTGAAACCGATCGTGGATCGCGCACGCCCGGCGAGCGTCCTCGAAGGCGTCGCGCTACGAGGAGCGGAGCAGGGCGATCGGGGCTTCCCCTCCGGGCACGCCGCCGTCTCAGCCGTGCTCACGGTCGTGGCCTGGCCGTACCTGTCGGATGGCTGGCGGGTGTCGCTCGTGGCGCTCTCCGGGTTCGTGCCGTTCGCCCGGATGTACGTGGGAGCTCACCTCCCGCTCGATGTCGTCGGCGGGTCGGCGCTTGGTCTCGCGATCGGCAGTGTCATCCGCGTCGTGATCCCGACACGTCAGTCGCGATCGCGAACGATCTGAACGACGACACGGAGCAGCAAGAGAACGGCGAAGGGACAGCCCGACGCCTCCAAGGAGCTTCGATCGCGGTTTGCGACTCCGATGGTGGCGGAGTAGCGTCCGCTGCTGCTCGCACCGACGAGGTGGACGGCATGCGACGGCGACGGCTCGATGTCGTGCTCACGGTGGCCGGCATGGCCGTGCTCGTCGCGAGTACCGTCCTCGCCCGACGTGGTGTGTATCGGTGGGAAGTCGTCATCTTCCAA
>CAZMNP010000120.1:0-3261 GCA_964567675.1 uncultured Actinomycetes bacterium | reverse complement strand
TCCTTGGGCGTCGGCGCGGACCGTGACGAGCTCTCCGGTTCGGAACGCCGCGTCCGGGGCCACGACCACGACCGGGATCGTTCGGCCGTAGAGCTCGCGGGCGACGATCGCTCCGAGCGCGAGGATCGGATCCGGTTCGAGGAGCACGATGGCCACGGGGGCCGTGCCGGCGCGGATCGATTCGGCGAGGACGCTCGAGCTGGAGCTCGACCCCCGGCCCGACGGCATGACCAGGACGCGGCCCGCGACGTTCGCGTCACGCTGCGGGTGATGGACGTCGATGATGTCGCCGGTCGCGGGGTCCACGCCGCCCCAGAAGCTGAGCGGCTCGTCCAGCACGAGCGCCGAGCCCCTTGCCTGGCCGGCCACGAGCGTCCGAGCCTCAGTCATCGGCCCACAGCGCCTCGTCGCGAACGATGCGGCCCGCGAGCGCCGATCGGACGCACTCCTCGAGGCTCCCGAACACGACCTTGACCCCGATGTTGGCCGGCGCGTACCAGGCCCACTTGCCCGAGTCCGTCATCACCGGGCCTTTGACGGCGCCGAGCAACGGGCTGAGGTAGGTGCACGTATCGGTCACGATGCGAACGCCGGCCTCTTCCAGCGCTGCCGACACGCCACGGCGCTCGGCCTCGGCGAGGATGTGGCGACCGGTGTTCACCCAGAGCGCCACGCTCGGCTGTTCGCCGCCGAGCAGCTCGGCCAGCCGTTCGAGCTCGGGCAGCGACGCGTGCGGCGTCCCGACGCAGACGGCCCCGAGCCGGTCTCCGCTCGTTCCGGTCTCGAGTTCGTCGCGGGCCGACCGGAGCCGCGCCACGGTCACCACGGTCTCGGGAACGGTCGCGCCGCCGGTCGCCGCCTCGAGCGTCGGCGCCTCGGGCGTGACGCCGACGGCGTGGAACATCGCCACCGAGCCGGATGAGGACACGGCCGCGGCGAGCGCCTTCAGGCGATCTTCCGACGTGTCGGAGGGCAGGCCGACGATCGCGGGGACGCCGGAACCGGCTTCGCGCCCGACGAGAGAGCCCAACACCGGGAACAGAGCCTCCGAGCTGAGCAGACGCTCCGGCACGCCGTCGACGCGGATCACCAGCGTCGCCCGCCGCTCCTCGTCGCAGTGCAGGCCCGCGAGGGGCACGCGCCCGGTGATCGCGGCGGCGATGTCGATGAAGTCGCCGTACCGAGCGGTCCGGGCTCCGAGCACCGAGTTGCAGAACACGATCGCGTTCGATTCGGCCCATGCGACGTGCTCGCCGAGGCCCGGCCGCTCGGCGAGCTGATACGGCGCGCAGGTCCACGTCGGGCGGCAGCCCATCTCGACGTACGCGTCCATCTGCCGTCGCGCGTTCGCCGCGGTCGGCTTGTCGCCTCGGTAGCGCTCGGGATGCAGCAGGTCGAGGTAGCCGACGTTCAGGGTGGTGGGGACGCGAACGCGAGCGCCCGCTGCGACGAGCCGCTCCGCGAACTCGAGCCCGGCGATCCCGTGGTACAGACAGCCGTCGATGTGGGCGGCGGTGACGTCGATCAGCCGGTCGGCGCCGACCACACCGGCCATCTCGACGACGATCCGCATCGCGAAGGCGGCTGCCTCACCGTCCTCGCCGTCGAGCGCGGCGCGGTCTCCTTCGGAGAGCTCGACCGGGGGCACGCGCCGGTCAGCCGCGCGCGGCGGCCTCGAAGATCGGGAGCGCGCGCTCCACCATCTCGTCGTTGCCGGTGATCGAGATGCGGAACCGCCCGGGCATCTCGACGACCTCGCCGGGGAGCACGTAGACCTTCTCCTTCGCCAGGCGCTCGGTGAACGCGACGTCGTTGGGGTCGGGGCTCGTGGGCAGGAGGTAGAAGGTTCCCTCGGGGGAGTGGAGGTCGTAGCCGAACGAGCGGAGCGCGTCGACGACCCGGTCCCGGCGGCGCTGGAGCGCCTTCACGTCGACCGTGAGGTCCTCGATGTCGGCGAGCGCCCGCTGGAGGATGGCGCCGGGGGTCGCGTGTCCGCCGTACGTGAGCTGGGCCAACACCATCGCGTCCCGCATGTCGCCGCGATCGGGCATCTCGGGCGGGAGCGCGATGTAGCCGATGCGTTCGCCCGGCGTGAGCAGCTGCTTCCCGAACGTGTAGACGAGGAACGAGAACGGGTGGAAGGCCGAGGGGCTGATGAACTCGCGGTCGTCGAACACGATCCGCGAGTAGGCCTCGTCCGATATCAGGTAGACCGGTCGGCCGTTGCGCTCGCTCGCCGCGGCAAGGACGGCCCCGAGCCGCTCGAGCGTTTCGCGAGGGTAGATCTTCCCCGTCGGGTTGTTCGGCGAGTTCACCAGCACGACCCGGGTGCGTTCGGTGATCGCGGCCTCGATCGCGTCGACGTCCAGGTCCCACGTCTCGAGGTCCACACGCACACGCACGGGGGTCGCACCGCCCGCGAGGATCAAGGCCTCGTAGAAGAACCACGGCGGCGAGCAGAAGACGACCTCGTCGCCCGGGTCGGTCACCGTCCGGATGCACAGGTTGAGCCCCGCGAACGCGCCGTCGGTCATGATGATGTCCTCGGCCCGGAACGGCACCCCTCGGCGCTCGCGCAGTCCGGCGGCGGCGGCCTCCTGGGCGTACGGCTCGTTGAACTTGTAGGCGTACCATTCCTTGTCCTTCGGAACGGCCCACCGCTGGAGCGCCTCGACGAACGCCGGGAGCGCGATCTCCTGCGGATTGCCGGCGACGAAATCGCAGGTCTCCGGGTCCGACGGATCACGCCGTGCGTAGCCCGAGTCCGTGAAGAACCGCATGAGCGGCTCCTCGAGCTCGACGATCGCGTCCATGCTCTGCGAGAACCGGTGCGCACCCATCGGGCGCGAACCTACCACGGAGCGTGTGAGGCAGCGGGTGAGGGTGCCCTGAGGCGCTACCAAGTGACGGGCGGGATGCCGTCCGGATCGGCCTGCGGATACAGAGTGTCGCCGTAGCGCGAGAGGTCTCGGGCGGCGAGGTCGGCGATGAAGCTCTTCGGCAGGACCGCGGCGAAGGCCCGGTCCTGCAGGCGCTCCCGGCGCACGGCCGCTGGCCGGACGTACGGGCCGATGTTCTCGCCGTACCGGTAATCCGAGAGGAACGCCGCGACGTCCTCGTTCGAGGATCCGGCGTCGGCGAGCGCCTTCGGGTCGAGGTACACCTCTGATGGGGCGACGCCGAGCACGAGCCGGAACACGGTCGAGCCGAACTCACCCTTCAGATCCTCCTCGAGCTGGATCGGGTCGATCCGGACGCCGC
>CAZMNP010000119.1:0-16215 GCA_964567675.1 uncultured Actinomycetes bacterium | reverse complement strand
AGGATCGTGTACACGGGCAGGATGAAGCGGGTCCAACGCTTGCGCGCTGGGTTGAGCGGTGCGGGACCCGGATGATCCTCGGAGGTGCGCGCTGCGACCTCGATCGTACTCACACCTGCGCTCCCGCGGCTCGAGCCACGTCCTGGGTTCCGAGGATGCGGGCGTAGACGCTGGCGAGGACGAGCATCACCAGCATGAGGATGACCGACAGCGCCGAGGCCTCGGGGTAGTCGAGCTCGAGCAGGAACTTCTGCTGGATGATGTTGCCGATCATCGTCGTGCCCGGTCCGCCGAGAAGGTCGGCGTTCACGTAGTCGCCCGTGGCCGGGACGAACGTCAGCAAGAACGCGGCGAACACCCCCGGGAGCGAGAGCGGCCACACCACCTTGCGGAAGGCCTGCCACCGGCTCGCGTAAAGGTCCTTGGCGGCCTCGACGAGCCGTTTGTCGATTCGTTCGAGAGCGACGTAGAGCGGGAGCGCCGTGAACGGCAGGAAGTTGTACGTGATGCCGGCGACCACGGCGAACGGGGTCGCCAGGACGCGGAACTCGTCCGGAAGGAGCCCGATGCTCTTCAGGGCGCCGAGGACCGGTCCGTTGTCGCCGAGGATGAACTTCCACTGGATCGTCCGGATCACGAACGAGACGAAGAACGGCATCAGGATCAGCAACAGAAGGGAGGACTTGAATCGCCCGCCGTAGAACGCGATCCAATAGGTCATCGGATAGGCGAGCAGAAGGGCAACGACCGTGACGATCAGCGAGTACTGGATGGACCGCACGAACTGCCGTTGGTACTGACCGAGCACGTCGGAGTAGTTCCCGAACTCCCAGCTGAAGCGGAAACCGCCGGACAGCAGTCCTCCGCTCTGCAACGAGGTGTAGAGCATCAGGCCGAGCGGGAGCAGGAAGAAGACGAACAGGTACCCCCCCGCAGGGGCCACCAGCCCGTAGGGGGTGAGCCGCTGCCGCGACCCCAGCGTTCGTCGTTCGGGCAACCTGCTCGGGGGCGGATCCCCCGCTGCGATGGCCTCGGTCACCCGACCCTCAACCTTGCGAGATCGGCAGGAAGATCGAGTCCCACTCCTCGGCGGCCTCGTCGGTCCAGTCCGTGAATCCGAACGAGGTCCGTGAGAGGAATTCGTCGGTGGGGTACAGGAACTCGCTCTCCGCCGTCTGGTAGAGCTTGTTCGCGTATCCCTTGAAGCCGTCCTCCTCCGCGGCTTCGGCGTCCTGAACGATGAGCTCCTGGGTTTGAGGAACCGGCGACATGTACAGGACCCACTCGGTCACCATCGTCGCGACCTGTGGGGTGTAGTAGAAGTCCATCAGCTGCGCTGCCCCGACGGGATTCTGGGCGCCGGCAGGGATCAACATGTTGTCGATCCAGAGCAGCGCGCCGCTCTCGGGGAAGACGAACTCCATGTCGTAGCCGAGCCAGACCTCCGAGTAGAGCACGTCGCCCGACCACGCCATGCCGGCAGTCAGGTTTCCGTTCTGGAGCTCGCCGAGGTAGTCGTTGCCGTAGTACGCGCGGACGGTGCCCGAGTCCTGCTGCATCTGCAGCCACGCCGCCGCCTCGCGCCACTCCTCGGGTCCGGAGGTCTGCGGGTCGATCCCGAGGTTGATCATCACCCAGTCGGGCATATCACCCTCGAGCATGCCGACCGAGCTGGAGCCGACCTTGTCCGGGTTCGCGAGGTCGTCCATCTTCGTCACGGGTCCGTTCACCATCTGCCGATTGACGCCGATCCCCGTGATACCCGACTGCCACGCCATCCCGTGCGCATTGCCGGGGTCGTGGGCGGGATCCTTCGCCCAGCTCGCGGCGTTCGCATCGAAGTTCGGCCGCCGATCCGGGTCCAGCGGATAGACCCAATCGTTCGTGACGAGGGCCGTGAAGTACCTGCCGTTCGAGATCACGATGATGTCCCAGCCCGGGTCGTCTCCGCCCGCGAGGAGCGGCTGGATCGCCCCGAAGAACTCCGCGTTGTCGTTGATCACATCCCGGTACTCGACGGAGATGCCGCTGTCCTTCTCGAACTGCCGAAGGCTCGGGTTGAACACGTTCCCATCGGCGTCCTTCGACTGATCGAGATAGAAGGGCCAGTTGGCGAAGCTCAGGGTGTCGCCGGGTTCACCAGCGTAGATCTCGGCGATGTCGAATCCCGTCTCGCCGTTCCCGTTGCCATTGCCGCCGTCACCGTCGCCGCCGCAGGCCGCGAGCAGTGACGCGAGGCTGAACCCGGCCACGCCCACCCCGGCGCCCCGCAACACGCTTCGCCGGGTGAGGCGCCGTCTGAGGATCTCCTGCATGACGGCGGGATCCACCATCGACCGCTCGTGCTCGCTCATCCCTCGTCCTCCTCGCTCAGGTCTTCCTGTGGGAGCACGGCGAACGTGTGCTCCCACTGCCACGACAGGCGAACCCGCTCGCCTGGCTGCGGCGGGGGTTCGGCGCCCAGGTTCTGAACCCACACGGTGAGCTCGTGCCCGCCCGGGCCCTCGACCCGGTACTGGTGGCTCACCCCGAGATACGTCGACATGCGGAGCAGTCCGCTCACGGCGTTCCATCCCGAGGCTAACGCCGAGTCGTTCTCGGCCGCGATCGTGATCTTCTCGGGCCGTACACCGACGAGCACGTTCGCGCCGGGCTGGAACGGCGCTCGATCCGACGGCAGGTGGACCACGTCGCCGCCGGCGAGCAGCACGGACGAGGTGCCGTTGCGCCGCTCCTTCAGCTCTCCTTCAAGCAGGTTGGACGCCCCGAGGAACGCGGCGACGAACTGCGTCGTCGGGCTCTCGTAGACCTGTTCCGGCGGACCGATCTGCTCGATCTTGCCCAAGCGCATGACGGCGAGCCGATCGGACATCGTCATCGCCTCTTCCTGGTCGTGCGTGACGTAGATGAACGTGATCCCGACCTCTTGCTGGATGCGCTTCAGCTCGAGCTGCATCTGCTTGCGGAGCTTGAGGTCGAGCGCGCCGAGCGGTTCGTCGAGCAGGAGCACCTTCGGCGCGTTCACGAGCGCGCGGGCGAGCGCGACGCGCTGCTGCTGCCCGCCGGACATCTGGCCGGGCCGGCGCTTCTCGAACCCCTCGAGGTCGACCAAGCGCAGCGCTTGGCCAACGCGGGCGTTGATGTCGTCGTCCTGCACCTTCTTTCTCCGAAGCCCGAAGGCCACGTTCTCGTAGACGTTCAGGTGCGGGAACAGGGCGTAGGACTGGAAGACCGTGTTCACGTTCCGCTTGTAGGGCGGAAGATCGGTGACGTCCCTTCCGCCGAGGTAGATCGTGCCCCGGGTCGGCTCCTCGAAGCCGCCGATCATCCGAAGGGTCGTCGTCTTGCCGCATCCGGAGGGGCCCAGCAGACTGAAGAACTCGCCCTCCGCGATGTCGAGCGAGAGGTCGTCGACGGCGACCGTCTCGCCGAAGTCCTTGGTCACACGTTCGAGCCGAACGTCGACCTCCGCCACCACGCCCCCTCGGGTCTCCATGCGGGATCCATCGGCGCTCGTCGAACGCCGTTCGGTCGACGATTATCCCGCACCGCCAGCCGGATTATCACCCACCCGCGCTCGAGCGCCGCCCGGGCCCGCTCGACGAGTTCCTCTCCCCGTGTTGTACGCGGTGGACAACGGCCCGGGACGGGAAGTCGGTTCAGGGGTCGAACGGTTGCGTCAGGACACGTCCTTCGGTGCGGCCGGCGGCGGGCGGAGCTCCTTCCGCCGTCGGCTCCACGTCCGAAGGCGGCGATCCCTCCGCCCGAGGGGGCGCGTCGGGGCGCCGGCTCCGTTGCCCAGGACGCTCAGCCGGTCGCTGCCGCGAGGCGATCGGTCCCGGATCAGCCTGGGGAGGACCGTGGCCACGAGGATCGCTCCCGCCACGATCGCGATGACGAGCTCGCCGCCGTCGATGAATGCGATGGCAAGCGCGCAGCCCGAGATCAGCGCCGCCCACAGGTACATGAGGAGCACCGCCTGGCGGTGCGAGTGCCCGATCTCCATCAACCGGTGGTGGATGTGCTCCTTGTCGGCATGGGAGATGCCGAGCCCTCGCCGCATCCGCCGGACGATCGCGAGCACCACGTCGAGCAACGGCACGGCGAGCACGAGCAACGGGACGGCGATCGGGATCGCGATCACTGCCAGGTCGCCGGGCTCCGGCCCCTCGATGTCCCGGCCGACGCCCGAGATGGTCGCCACGGCCAGGACGACGCCGAGCAGCATCGCCCCCGAGTCCCCCATGAAGATCTTCGCGGGATGGAAGTTCCACGGCAGGAACCCGATCGCCGCTCCGGCCGCGATCGCGGAAAGGACCGCCGTCGTGCTCGCTTCGACCTCGGACCCCGCCTGCGGCCACGCCATGTAGACGAAGAACGCGCCCGCGGCGATCGCCACCATGCCGGCCGCAAGGCCGTCGAGACCGTCGATCAGGTTGATGGCGTTCACGAGCGCGAGGACCCACAGGATGGTGAGCGGGACGGCCATGTCTGGCGAGAGCGAGACGAGCTGCCCCGGCAGGTACACCCACAGGAGCTGCACACCGAGGAGCACGACCAGGCCGGCGACGAGGACCTGCCCCGCCAGCTTGCCGAGCGCCGAGACGCCGCGGGTGTCGTCGACCACACCCAGCACGACGATCGCCGTCCCGGCGATGGCGGCTGCGTCGAGATCGGAGCTCGTGTCGTAGAGCGTGTTGAGGAACGGGATGAATCGCGCCGCGAGCAAGCCGGCGAGCACCCCGAAGTGGATCGCGAGTCCCCCGACCGTGGGCGTGGGCATGGGATGCACCTTGCGGTCCGACGGCCGGTCGATCCAGCCGATGCGGAGCGCGAGCTGCCGAACGAGCGGCGTGGTCAGGAAGGTCACACCCGCGCTCACGGCGAAGACAACGAGGTAGCTCGCCAAGTCGGTCGATGCTACCGCGTGCCGGAGCGGCGGGCGGCCGCAGGACGAGCGCGCACGCTCAGGCCGGGTAGACGGGGAAGCGGCTCATCAGCCCGGCGACCCGCGCGCGGCAGGACTCCTTCACGCGCTCGTTCCCCGGATCTCGGAGCGCGTCGCCGATGATGCTCGCCACCTCTTTCATCTCCGGCTCGTCCATCCCGATCGTCGCCGGGCCCGGCGTTCCCACGCGGATCCCCGACGGGTTCATCGGGGGCATCGGGTCGAAGGGGATCCCGTTCTTGTTGATCGCGACGCCGATCTCGTCGCAGACGGCCTCCGCGTCCTTCCCGCCGATGCCGAGCGGCCTCAGGTCGCACAGCACGAGGTGCGAGTCGGTCCCCCCGGAGACGATCCGGACGCCCTCGTCCGCCAGACCCTGCGCGAGCGACCGCGCGGTGCGCACCACCCGGGCGGCGTAGTCGGCGAAATCCGGACTCATCGCCTCCTTCAGGCAGACGGCCTTGGCCGCGATGACGTGCTCGAGCGGACCTCCTTGCATCATCGGGAACACGGCCTTGTCGATCGCCTTGGCGTGTTCCTCGGTGCTGAGCACGATGGCGCCCCGGGGGCCCCGCAACGTCTTGTGTGTCGTGAACGTGACAACGTCGGCGAACGGGACCGGGCTCGGGTAGGCGCCGCCGGCGCACAGCCCGATGAAGTGGGAGGCGTCCACCCACAGGATGGCCCCGACGTCGTCGGCGATGCTCCGGAAGGCGCTCCAGTCGATCAGACGTGGGTACGCGGTGTAGCCCGCCAGCACGATCTTCGGGCGATGTTCCTTCGCGAGGTCGCGAACCCGGTCGTAGTCCAGCTGCTCGGTCTCGCGGTCGACCTCGTACCCGACGAAGTTGAACCACTTGCCCGAGACGTTCACGGGAGATCCGTGGGTGAGATGTCCCCCGTGAGCCAGGACCAGACCCAGGACCTTGTCGTCGGACCTCGGTTCCAGGAACGCGCCGAACACCGCCATGTTCGCTTGCGCGCCGGCATGCGGCTGGACGTTCGCATGATCGGCGCCGAACAGCTGCTTCGCCCGCTCGATGGCGAGGCGTTCGACCACGTCGACGAACTCACAACCTCCGTAATACCGGTGTCCCGGATACCCCTCCGCGTACTTGTTGTTCATCGTCGAGGCCTGCGCGGCGAGGACCGCGGGGCTCGCGTAGTTCTCCGAGGCGATCAGACGCAGCGTCGTCCGCTCCCGCCCGACCTCGCCGGCGATCGCACGTGCGACCTCGGGATCGGTTCGCGTGAGCGAGTCCCAGTCGGCGACGAAATCCTTCATCAGCGTTCTCCCCGTTCGATCTCGGCGACCTGCTCCAGCCTGCGCGCGTGGCGGCCACCCTCGAAGGGGGTCGCCAGCCACAGCCGGACGATCTCTTTCGCCAGGGCGACCGCGACGATCCGTCCACCCATGGCCAGCACGTTCGCGTCGTTGTGCCGGCGGGAGAGCTCCGCGAGGTACAGGTCGTTGCAGAGCGCCGTCCTCGACCCGCGGACCTTGTTCGCCGCCAGCTGTTCGCCCTGGCCGGAACCACCGAGCACGATGCCGCGATCGGCCCGTCCGTCGACGACCGCGCGGGCTGCCGCTGCGCAGAAGTCCGGATAGTCCACCATCTCCTCCGAATCGGTGCCGAAGTCCTCGACCTCGTGACCCTCCTCACTCAGGAAGATCTTGAGCGCTTCCTTCAGCGGATACCCGGCGTGATCGCATCCCATCGCGATGCGCACGTTCAGTCTCCTTCGGTCGCGGCCGCCGTTCGCGCCGGAGCGCGGCCGAAGAGGCCGTCGACCAAGCGCGTGCAGCGGTCGTCGAGATCCCGTGCCACGGCCCTGAAGGCGTCCGGCCGCATGCCCAGGGGATCCATGACGTCCTCGTCGAGCCTCCAGTCCCGGATCGCGCCGGAGCGGGATGCGTGGGCGGCAGACACCTGTGACGCGAGGACATCGTCGGGCTTGCCGATCGGAGGAACACCCGAGAGCTCCTCCAAGAGGCGAACGAGCTCTTTGAGCGTGAAGATCCGTCCCGCCGTCCCCGGGAACAGGCGGAACGCCGCATCTCGGTGCTCGCTCGCCATCGCCAGAACGAGCGACGCGGCCGTGACCAGGTCGTGCTCGAGCTGCCGGGCTCGGTGGGCGGAGATGTCGATGCCCAGCTCCGCGGCGGCGGCGATCGAGCTCGGATCGGCGGCCGAACCTACCCAGCCGGCGGTCCCCGCGGAGGCGACCGACGGCGCCGCATCACCGAATCGCGACCGCAAGATCGAGCGCAACATGCCCTCGGCGATCGGTGAACGGCACACATTGCCGGTGCACACGACGAGGATGGAGGCCATGGAAGCGGGAGTCTACACCTCGCTCCTTCGCCCAAAGCCGCCCTGCATGTCGTCGAGCGCCGAGAGCACATCGTTCGTCGCGAGCGCCCCGACGCGAAGGAACCGTGGCTCCCCGTGCGCGAGATCGACCACCGTCGACGCCGAGCCCTCGAGTGGCGACGCATCGCAGAGGTAGACGGCGACGCGATCGCCGAACACCGCCAGCACGCCGTCGCACGTGGACGGCGTTGGCTTCCCGGAACGGTTCGCGCTCGTCACGGCGAGGGGTCCGGTGAGCGCAAGCACCGCGAGCGCGAGCGGGTGATGCGGCATCCGCACGCCGATCGTTTCTTCGTCGCCGCCGAGCTCCCACCCGCGACTCATCTCGGTGCGAGGAAGCACCAGCGTCAGCGGCCCGGCCCAGAACCGGCCGGCGAGGGTGGACGCGCGCTCGTCGAACGCGGCGATCGTGCGAGCCACGCCCCCCGACGGAACGAGGACGGGAAGCTCGAGGTCCTCGGGTCTCCCCTTCAAGGCGAACAGGCGCGCCGTGGCGGCCGCGTCGTCGGGCCGGGTCCCGACCCCGTAGACGGTGTCGGTGGGGAGCACGACGGCCTCGCCGCGAAGCGCGGCGGCGGCGGCCTGCTGCACGGGATCCTTCACGGGCGGAGTTCGAGCACGATGCGCTCCCGATCGTGACGGGTCACGGCCGGCGGGCGAGCACGACCCGGTCCCGGCCGGCGAGATCGGGTTCGACGCGCACGTCCACGAAGGAGCGCGAGAGCGCGTCCGCCAGCGCCCCGCCCTGCGACGCGCCGGTCTCCACGGCCAACACCCCGCCGTCCCGAAGCCAGCGAAGAGCCTCGGCCGCCAGCCGCTCGTTGACGTCGGGGCCGCCGAGGAGCGCGAGCTCGGGGTCGGCTCTCACCTCGGGTGGGAGGTCCGCGTATTCGTCGGGTGTGAGATACGGGGGATTGCTCACGACGAGGTCGACCCACCCACGCAGATCGTCCGGCAGTGGTTCGAGGAGGTCGCCCTCGACCAGGTGCACGTCGAGGCCCAGCCGCTGCGCGTTCGACGCCGCGAGCTCGAGGGCTTCGGCCGAGCGGTCGGTGGCATAGACCGTCGCGTCCGGACGCTCGTCCTTGACGGCGAGCGCGATCGCCCCCGTCCCCGTTCCCACGTCGACGACCACGGGATCCTCGATCCCGGCGACGGCGTCGAGCGCGAGTTCGACGAGGACCTCGGTCTCCGGTCGCGGGACGAAGACGCCGGGTCGAACCTCTACGACGATCCGACGGAATCCCTGTTCGCCGGTGAGATGCTGCAGCGGCGTTCCCGTGCATCGCTGGCAGATCGCGCGGCCGAACATGCGCGCTTCGCGCGTGTCCAGGCCTTCGGTGCGCGAGTAGAGCCCGGCGCGGTCGGTACCGAGCACGTGCATCATGAGTTGCTCCGCGCTCGTCCGAGGGCTCTGGACCCCGTGCCGGTCGAGGTACTCGGTCGCTCGCCGAAGGACGTCCGCGGGACCCACGGCTCACCCATTCCCGTCGTCGGCGAGCTGGGCGGCGCGCTCTGCGGCCTCGAGCGCGTCGACGAACTCGTCGATGTCACCGGCGAGCACGTCCTGCAGGCGGTAGGACGTCAGCTTGATCCGGTGATCGGTGACCCGGTTCTCCGCAAAGTTGTAGGTGCGGATCTTCTCGGCGCGCTCGCCCGTCCCGACCTGGGACCGGCGGGATGCCGCCTCTTTGGACGCCGCCTCCTCCTGTGCGCGAAGCAAGAGGCGGGCGCGCAGGTATCGCATCGCTTTCTCGCGGTTCTGCAGCTGCGACCGCTCCTCCTGGGTCGCGACGACGATCCCGGTCGGCTTGTGGGTGATCCGGACCGCGGAGTCGGTCGTGTTCACGCTCTGGCCTCCCGGACCCGAAGAGCGATACACGTCGATCTGCAGATCCTCCTGCCGGACCTCGACCTCGACCTCCTCGGCCTCGGGCAGGACGGCGACGGTCGCGGTGGAGGTGTGGATCCGCCCCGAGGACTCGGTGACCGGAACCCGCTGGACGCGGTGGCCCCCGGATTCGTGCTTCAGCCGCGAGTACGCGCCCTTGCCTCGGACCTCGAGCACCACTTCCTTGAAACCGCCGAGATCCGAGGGCGAGGCGGAAAGCACGTCGGTCTTCCACCGCCGGCGCTCGGCGTAGTGGCGATACATCTCGAACAGCTCACCGGCCCACAGCGCCGCCTCGTCTCCTCCGGCCCCCGCGCGGATCTCGACGACCACGTTCTTGTCGTCGTTCGGATCCTTCGTGACGAGGAGCTGCTCGAGCCGCGTCCGAAGGCCCGCCGCCCGTCCGTCGGCGGCGTCGGCTTCGTCCCGCAGGAACGCCGCCATCTCAGGGTCGGACTCGTCCTTGGCGAGCGCCCGCGCCTCCTCGGCCTGCCGCTGTGCCTCGCGGAGGTCCCGGTAGGGCACGACGATCTCCTGCAGCTCGGAGAACTCCTGGCCGAGGCGGCGCATCCGGTCGTGGTCCGCGGCGAGATCGGGCGAGGCCATCTCGGACTGGACCTGCTCGTAGCGCGACTCGACCTCCGACAGGCGGTTCCCGATGTCCATCCGTCGATTATCCCGGCCCGGAGCGGGCGCGGCGGCGCGTGAAGGAACGAGGAGATGTCAGGAGGTCTGTGGGTCGTCCTCGTCGGAGTCCCACGAGAGATCGAGCGGCGGGATGTCCGGCATCTCCAGGTGGATCGACTCGGCGCCTTCCCACAGCTCCTCGTACGAAGGATCGTCGAGGCCGGCGAACACGTCGTCCGGCGCGCCGGATGAAGGTCCGGCCGCAAACACGGAAGGCTCATCGCCGGTCCGGACGTCGACGATCTGGAACGCTCCCGACGGCATCTCCCCCGGCGAGCTCGCCGGCGCGCTCCATCCCCCGTCGGTTGGCTGATCGGCGACGATCTCGGGCATCACGATCGCGTCCTCGAGGTCCCGCGCGACGCCGATCAGGCGCTCCTGCATCTGCGACAGCTGTCCCACGAGCGCCTCGCGGCGAGTCGCGAGACCGGCGATCGTGCGGTCAGCCTGTTCGCGCGCTTCGTGGACTGAGCGCTCGGCCTCCTCGCGCGCCTGCTCGGCGTGGGTCTGTGCGTCGAGTCGGATCCGGTCCGCGTCCGTCCGCGCCTGCTCCAGCGCTCGCTCGGCGTCGCGGTGCGCCTCCGAACGGGTCCGCTCGGCCACCTCGTCCGCCTCGCGGATCACCGACGCCACGCGGCTGGCCAGCTGCTCGTAAGGATCGGTCTTCGGGGACGAACCGGCGCGGACCGCGGACTCCGCGTCTAGGCGCGCCTCGCGGATCATCGAGGCCATCAGGTCTACCTGGTGGGCGAGCTGGTCGAGGTAGTCACGGACCTGTTCCGGGTCATAGCCCCGGCGGATCGTGACGAACTCGCGTCGCCGGATCTGCTCGGCGGCCATGAGAACCGGTAGGTCGAGCTCGGTCGCGGACATGGGGAAGCCTCCTCGATCGCGCGGGGGACCCCACGACGCTACACGCGAGGATCTCGGATGCAAGCACCTGGCGTGCGCGCTTCGGCCTGGAGCTTCGGAGCCGACGTCGAGTCAGGCTTCGGCGGCTTTCAGCTCCGCCTCGCGGCGCAGGACCTCGTTGAACGAGGCGATGGCCACCTCGATCTGGTCCCGGTCCGGCGGCTTCGTCGTGATTTTCTGCAGCCACAGCCCCGGCGTCATGACCGCGCGCATGAACCGGGAGCTCGGGAAGCGCGCGCCGAGGCGAAGGAGCTCGAACGCGATCCCCGCGATGACCGGGATGGCGATGATCCGCGAGCCGATCCGCCACCACAGTCCCGGGTTCCCGAAGAGGGCGAAGACGAAGATCGTGATGACCATGACGAGCAGGAGGAAGTTCGTGCCGCACCGCACGTGTAGCGTCGGATACCGATCGACCTTCTCGGGAACCAGGTCGTCGTCGTGCTCGAACGCCGCGATCGTCTTGTGTTCGGCGCCGTGGTACGCGAACACGCGGCGGATGTCCTTCGCCCGCCCGATCACCGCGAGGTAGCCGAGGAACAACCCGACCCGGAACACGCCCTCGAGAACGTTGGTGAGGATGCTCGAGTCGATCGCCTTCCCGACCCAGCGGAACGTCGCGGCCGGAAGCACGATGAACAGTGCGAGGAAGATCACGGCCGCGAAGACGAACGACAGGGCCATCTGGCGCGACGTCAGCTGCTCGTCCTCGGGCGCCGACTCGCGCGCCGAAATCGACAGCGCGCGGAAGCCGATCGCGAGCGCCTGCCCGAGCGCGATCACTCCGCGCAGGAACGGCTTCTGGAGGATCGGGTGCCGCTTCGCCACCGATTCGATCTCGTGCGACTCGAGATGGACGTCGCCGGAAGGACGACGGACCGCGACGGCCCAGACGTCGCGGCCGCGCATCATCACGCCTTCGACGACGGCCTGGCCGCCGTAGTAGTGGGTTCGCGCCTTCGCCTCGCCGGCCATCGAGGCCCGGGTCAGGATTCTTCGGGCTCGAGCGCGGGCTCGGACGAGACGACCTCCGGCTCCGCGAGTGCGGCCTCGGGCTCCGGAGCAGCCTCAGGGGCCGGCTCGGGCGCCGGGCGTGCAGCCGGCGTCGCGCGTGGAGCCGCGGGCGCCGCGCGCTCTCGCTCTGCCCCGCGCGCCGTGGACTCCTCCTGCTGCTTCGCGTAGCGGCGCTGGAAGCGCTCGACCCGACCGCCCGCGTCGATCAGCTTCTGCTTGCCCGTATAGAACGGGTGGCAGTTCGAGCAGATCTCCACGCGCAGCTCCGACTTCGTGCTCCGGGTCTGGAACGTGTTGCCGCACGAGCAGTGGACCGTCGCGATCTTGTATTCAGGGTGGATGTCTTGCTTCATGACTCTCCTTCGCGCTACTTGAGGCGCCCGTGGTTCCACTACTCCGGCGCCCACATCTTGCCACCAGCTTACGAGGCGGGGGCCTTTGCGATCTCCTTCAGGAACTGCTCATTGGACTTCGTCTGGCGGATCTTGTCGGTGAGCAGCTCCAAAGCGGCACTCGGCTCGAGCGCGTGGAGCACACGCCGCAGGCGCCAGACCAGCGCGAGCTCCTCGGTCGGAAGGAGCAGCTCCTCCTTGCGGGTGCTCGACGCCTCGACGTTGATCGCCGGGAACAAGCGCTTCTCGGCCATCGTGCGGTCGAGGCGGATCTCCATGTTCCCGGTGCCCTTGAACTCCTCGAAGATCCCTTCGTCCATCCGCGAGCCGGTCTCGACGAGCGCGCTCGCGATGATCGTGAGCGAGCCACCTTCCTCGATGTTCCGCGCGGCGCCGAAGAAACGACGCGGTGGGTACAGCGCGGTCGAGTCGATCCCGCCCGACAGGATCTTGCCGGACGCCGGCGCGGCCAGGTTGTACGCACGAGCCAGCCGGGTGATCGAGTCCAGGATGATCGCAACGTCCTGACCCATCTCGGCGAGGCGCTTCGCGCGCTCCAGGACGAGCTCGGTGACCTGGATGTGCTGGTCCGGCGGCTTGTCGAACGTCGAATAGACCACCTCGGCCGGCATGACCGTGCGCTGCCAGTCGGTCACTTCCTCGGGACGCTCGTCGACCAACAGGATGATCACATGCGTGTCGGGGCTCGAGTTGATGATCCCGTTCGCGATGCTCTTGAGGACCGTGGTCTTCCCCGCCTTCGGCGGCGAGACGACCATGCCCCGCTGTCCCTTCCCGATGGGCGCGATCATGTCGATGATCCGGCCCGTCACGTCGGCCGGCCCGGTCTCGAGTCGGAAGCGATCGTGCGGGAACAGCGGCGTGAGCTTCTCGAACACGGGCCGCTGCTGGGCTTCCTGGGGATCGACGCCGTTCACCGTGTCGATCTGCAACAGCGCGAAGTACTTCTCGCTGTCCTTCGGCGCCCGGACCTTGCCGGTCACGGTGTCGCCCTTGCGGAGCATGAACCGGCGCACCTGGGAGAGCGACACGTAGATGTCCTGTTGACCGGGCAGGAAGCCGGACGTTCGCAGGAACCCGTACCCCTCGGGCAGGACGTCGAGGAGCCCGGTCGCCGTCGGGGCGGTCTGGATCTCCTCCTCGCGCATCTCGATCTCGCGAACACGGCGTTCCTCGCGCTGGCGACGGCGTTCCTCACGAGAGGGACGCCGGCGAGCGCCATCGCGTCCCGGACCCTGGTCTCGGGCCGGGCCGCCGCCGCCGCCGCCCGAGCGCTCGCGGTCGAACCGCTCCTGCTGGGGACGCTCGGACTGCCGCTCGTTGGTACGGACGCCGGCGTTGCCCGATCGCTCCCCACCGTTGCCCGATCGCTCGTTGCCCGATCGCTCGTTGCCCGATCGCTCGTTGCCCGATCGCTCGCGCGAGTCCACGTACCCGTCACCGCTTCCCGCGCGGTCTGGCCGTTGCTCTGTGGCCGTCTCGGCCGATGAAGGTGCCTGCGCACCGTTCGCGTGCGTGAGGATCCGGTCGATCAGATCGGCTTTCTTCAGCCCCTTGTGACCCTCGATCCCGAGGTCGGACGCGATCTCGTGCAACTCGGCCGCGACCTTTCCCTCGAGGGTGTTCTTCTCCATGGTGGCCACTCAGGCTCCTTTCTGCAGTTCCTCGTGCAGGCTCTTCCAGTCCTGGAGGAACTTTTCCAATCCGATATCGGTGAGCGGGTGCTTGACGAGCTGCTTGAAGACCGCGAACGGCATCGTGGCGATGTTGGCGCCCGCTTCCGCGGCCTCGACGATGTGCATGGGGTGGCGGAGCGAGGCCGCCAGCACGTTGGTCTCGTAGCCTTGAACCTCGTAGATCCGGCAGATGTTCCGGAGCACGTCCATCCCGTCGGCGGCGACGTCGTCCAGCCGTCCGAGGAACGGGGAGACGATGTAGGCGCCGATCTCCGCAGCCAAGATCGCCTGCGCGGGCGAGAACACCAGCGTGACGTTGACCTTGGTCCCCTCGTCGGTCAGCCGCTTGCCGACGCTGAGCCCGTTCGGGGTCATCGGCACCTTGACGACTGCGTTGGGCGCCATCTGCGCGAGCTCGACCCCCTGTTGGTACATCGGCTCGACCTCGAGCTCCGTCGTCTCGAGCGAGATCGGACCGTCGACCTCCGACAGGATCTCCTTCCAGACCCGCGCGGGATCGTCGGCCTCCTTCGCGACCAGCGACGGGTTGGTCGTCACGCCGCCGAGGACGCCCCAACGATTGATCTCGCGGATCTCCTCGATGCTGGCGGTGTCCAAGAACAGTTTCACGAGCTTCCCCCTTCGGTTGCGAGACCGACCCGGGTTCGGTCCCCGGTTCGCTCGGTCGCACGCTCCATGACGAGGTCGATGACCGACGACAGCGAGCGGTCGAAGTTGTAGTTCGGAACCACCGGCACGCCGTGGCTCAAGGCCTGGCTCTTGATGTAGCGCTGGACGCGCCGGATGTTGTCGAACGAATCGAGGTAGTGCGACGCCGGCCGCCCGGCGTGGTCGGATGCGCGCACCGAGAAGTGCCTGCGGTGGACGTCCTCCTCCTCGACCGTGAGGATCACCGGCACCGCGAGGACCCGGTCCTCCCACGCCGCAGGATCCAAGAACCCGGGCACGATGTGCGCCCCTTCGATGATCAAGCTCGTCCCTTCCATCGCGGCGCGATCCAACAGCGCGTGCACGCCGACCGCGACTGCGGCCGTCTGCTCGCGGAAGCCCACGATCACCGCGTCGCGCGTGGGTGGCTCGCGGAGCACCGAGCCGGCATCGAACGACGACGTGTGCAGGGCGGGCATCAGCTCTCGAGAGAACAGCGCCCGCATGACTTCACGGATCGCGTCGGTCGCGACGACGCGGACGATCCCGAGGCGCGTCGCCAGCTGCGTGGCGATCGTCGACTTCCCGACGCCCGTCGTGCCCCCGATCATCACGACGATCGGGACCTCGAGGTCCTCGACCTGGCGCCAACGCCGGTAGTTCTCCGCGTACCGCTCGCCGGCGAGCTCTCCGATCACGGTGAGCGTGAGCTCGGCGAGCTCGTGGCTCGAGATCGACGGGGTGGCGCGTTCGATCAGTCGCTCCTCGATGGCCTCCGCGACCTGGTACGCCCGGTATGGCGCGAGTCCCGTCACCATCACCTCGGACGCGTGCAGGCCTTTGGAATACGGAAGCCCCGTCAGCTCGTCCTCGATCAGGATCTGGGGGCTCTTCTGGTCCTTTCGGCCCTCTGGTCGGCCCTCTGGCCGGCTCTCGGACCGGGTCTGTGGCTTCATCTCGCTTCGATCTCTCGGGGGGTTCTCTGCGCTCATCTGCGGCTGTTCCGCTCTCTCGCGAGCTCGATCGTCTCCCTCAGCACCGTGCCGAGGTCGGGCTCCCCTTCGAGCGCGAACGCCCGGTTGTCGACGAACACGACCTGCGCGCCTCGGGCCAGGGCCCGGTCGCAGGCCACGTCGATCGCCGCGGCCTTCAGCTCCGTGAGGAGCACGTCGTACCCGGGGGCGCCGTCCATCTCACTCGCCAGCTCCGTCCGGTCCGCGAGACGGGCGCTCCATCCCACGACGCGGCACCCGTGGTTCTGCTCGAGGGATCCAGCCTGCCTCGCGGCAACCTCCCCCGGTGCCGTCGTGGTGAAGAACACGTCCTTGCCCTCGACTTCGCCGAGCGGTTGTGGATCGAAGTCCGTAACGATGAGCCGGGCATCACCGCTCAATCGCCTGACGTGGGACCTGAGGGCAGGGAGGTTCTCGAGCCCGGCTGGGCTGCCGGCCATGGTAACAACCACCAGGTCCGATAGCAACAGTCGAAAGGGGCCCAGGTACCCCGCCAGGTACTCCTCGGGGAGCCCGGCGGGAACCACCAGGATCCCCGCGTCCCAGGGTACGGGGGGTACCGCGGAGCCACTCCCTTCGAGCACGACGACGCCCGGACCCATGCTCACCGCGAGCTC
>CAZMNP010000118.1:0-4596 GCA_964567675.1 uncultured Actinomycetes bacterium | reverse complement strand
CGGCGACGTCCGACGCCACCTGTGCGACGAGGGCGGGATCGACTCGGAGGCCGAGCGGCTCGGCGGGTCCGACGATCGCCCGCTCGAGCTCGTCGGGCGCGAGCGGTGTCACGACCTCGATCATAGCGCCGAGGAGCTCGCCGAACCGCTGGAAGTTCAGCGCCCGTTCTAAGAAGTCACCGCGGAGGGAAACGAATACCCGCACGCGGCTCGCCGGATCGCCGACGGCAACGCGGAGGCTCTCGAGCAGCAGCGAGCGCTCGGCCTCGGCCTCCGTCAGCGTGAAAACCTCCTCGAATTGGTCCACCACGAGGACGAGCTCCGCGCCGTCGGGCGTGACGCGGTCTGCGGCCTCGATCAGACCTCGCGGCCCGGACTCGAGGAGGCCGAGCAGCCCAGCCGGTGGTCGTGCCGCGACACGGAGCAACGCCGCTTCGAGCTCCTCCATGGGATGGCGGCCCGGGACCATCTCGGTGATGAACCATTCCGACGAGCCATCGACGGCGCCGGCTCGAAGGGCGGGAACGAAGCCCGCGCGAACCGCCGAGGACTTGCCGCTGCCACTCGCGCCAACCACTGCGAGGAAGCGCGCGCGGCTGGCACCACCCGCGGGGCCCCGCCACCGATCGAGCAGTCGCTCGACGAAGGCTTCGCGCCCGTAGAAGTCGTGCGCGTCCGCCTCGGTGAACGGACGCAGGCCTTTGTACGGGTTGCGGACCTCGATTGACGGTGTGGTCGGCGCGACCACCACGTCTGCCTGAGTAAGCGCGGCGCGGAACGCGGTGGCCATCGCGAGGGCGTTCGGGAAACGCAGCTCGGGTTCTCTCGCGGTGGCCGTCGCGATGACCTCGTCGACACCCGCTGGCAGATCGCGCCGTCGTTCTCGAGCCGAGGGCAGGGGCTGGTGCGGATGACGGTCCGGCACCGTCATGCTCGGCACGTCGTTGAACGGATGTTCCCCGACGAGAACCTCGTACAGGACTACGCCGAGAGCGTACTGGTCGGCCCGCGGCGTGATCGTCCCTCCACGGATCTGTTCGGGCGCGAGATAGGCCAGCGATCCCTTGACCATGCCGGGCTCCGTCGCGTCGGGCGCAGACATGTCCTTCGCGATACCGAAGTCCGCGAGGTACGCGTTGCCCTCCTCATCCAACAGGACGTTGCTTGGTTTCACGTCGCGATGGACCACGCCCTGATGGTCGGCGGCGGTGAGGGCACCGCCGACCTGATCCAACAGTGTGGCGACGCGCTCGAGCTCGAGCGGTCCATTCGCGACCGCGTCCGCGAGGTTGCCGCCGCGGACGAATCGCATGACGAGGTAGGCGCCGCCTGGTTCCCGCCAGTAGTCGTAGAGAGGAACGACGTGCGGGTGCTCGAGGCGAGCGATGATCTGGGCCTCTGACTCGAACCTGCGGATGAAGTCGGGGTCGTTCGCCAGGTGCGGATGGATCGCCTTGATGGCCACGTCCCGGCCCACCTCGGGCTGGAGCGCGCGCCAGACTGCCCCGGAGCTCCCGGCGCCGATGCGCTCGAGGAGCCGGTACCCGCGCAACGGCGACCCGCTGATCTCGAGCTCCGGGCTCTGCCGCAGGATCCGTTCATGGAGCCTTCGCAGCTCGGGTGAGGGATCGATCCCGAGCTCGTCGGCCAGGACCTGCCGCGCCCGCTCGAACGCGGCGAGGGCCTCGGCCTGCCGGCCCGAGCGGTACAGCGCCAGGACCAGTTGTCCCCATATGCGTTCGCGCAGGGGGTGGCTGGCGGTGAGCATCTCGAGCTCGGCGATCACCTCGGCGTGTCGGCCGAGCGTGAGCACGGCCTCCGTTCGGTCCTCGATCGCCGAGAGGCGGAGCTCGTCGAGTCGAGCCCCCTCGGCCAGCAGCGACCGCTCGTCGGTGAGGTCGGCGAACGCGGGACCCCGCCAGAGCGCGAGCGCCTCGTCGAACGCGCCGACCGCCGCGTTCGGTTCGATGGGGAGGAGGCGTCGGGCGTCGCGCAACAGCGACTGGAAGCGGAAGGCGTCCACCTCCGACGGGTCCGCGCGGAGCACGTAGCCGGCGCGGCTGCCCTCGAGTCGCTCGGGGCCCAGGGCCTTGCGCAGGTGCGAGGCGTAGCTCTGGAGCGAGTTCCGAACCGCCTCGGGCGGCTCCTCGCCCCACACCTCGTCGATCAGGGTCTCGGTCGGGACGAGGTGATTCGCACGCAGGAGCAGGTGGGCGAGGACCGCTCGCTGCTTGGGGCCGCCGAGTGGGATCGGGCCGTTCCCCTCGGTGACCTCCAGAGGCCCGAGGATACGGAGCTGCACGGGCTGACGGTATCCGCCGTGCGCCTCGAAGGGAATGCCTGTGTCGGACCAGGGCTGACCGTTCACAGCCCAAGTGTCCGAGCGAGCGCTTGAAGAACGCTTGAAAGAGCCGTTCAGTCGCCTTCACGCATCTCGCACGGAGGCTTCATGAGGCGGGTTCGAACGTGCTCGCGTGCGTACGATCACCCGGCTCGGAGCCGCGATCCTCGGCTTGGCGGCCGGCGTCTCCACCTGGCATCTGAGCCTTCCCGAGGCCGAGGCCACGCCGGTCCAGGTCCGGCCCGAGGTTCGGGTCTACGCCGCCGCCGCCGAGCAGATCGACCTGAGCCGGTGGGCCGTTCGGCGGTTCGAGGCCGCAGGGCTCGAGGCTCCCGCGGTCGCGATCCACTTCCACGGCGACGCCGACGGATGCGGCGGCCATCTCGGTTACGCGAAGGGCGGACGGGTGGACGTCTGCACGACCCTTGTCAACGCGATGACGCGCCGGAACCTCCTCCACGAGATGGGCCACATCTGGCTCGACCAGAACGTCACCGAGTCGACCCGGGCGCGATTCCTCCAGCTACAAGGGCTGGTTTCCTGGAACACCGTGTCCGTGCCCTGGCGTGTCCGCGGATACGAGCAGGCTGCCGAGATCATCGCTTGGGCCCTCGGCGAGCGGATCCTCACGCCCTCGATCCCCGACCTCGAGCCGGAGCGGCTCGAGGCTGCGTTCGAGATCCTGACAGGCAGCGCGATGCCCGCGGCTGGCGCTCCGGACTAGACGAACGTGTTCGGATCCGGCGGGGGACTCATCCCCGCGGGCCAGCCCGGATAGTCGAATCCCGGGAAGTCCCAGGGCGTGCCGTAGCAGTCCTCGATCCTCGGAAGCGGCCGGGCATCGCCCCGTGGGTTCCTCCCGAAGTCGAAGACGTGCTCGAAGTTGTGGGTTCGTTCGATCCGGCCTGTGAGGTAGGGGAGCCCCCAGTTGTCCTCGATGAACTTGAGCGGCGAGCTGAACTCCCCTTCGGCGTCGTCGATGTAGCCCTTCTTCGCGTAGGGAGAGACGACGAGCATCGGCACCCGGAAGCCGAGCCCGACGTCGTCGACCTCGGGCGGAGGGACGTGGTCGTAGAAGCCGCCCCACTCGTCCCAGCTGATGAACAGCGCCGTCTGTTCCCAGTCGTCCGTCTCCATCACGGCGTTCACGATGTCCGTCAGCCAGTTCTGCGCGTGACAGGTGCTCTCGGGTGGATGGTCCGAGAGCTCGAACCGCGGCGTTACCCAGGTCACGGCGGGCAGGAGCCCTTCGCGGATGTCCTTCACGATCCGGTCGACGGGACGGATGCGCTCGGAGCGCCACAGGTCCGAGTGGTACACGCCGGCGATCCCGTTCAGCGCGTTCCAGAAGTAGCCGGGCTGGAACGGCCGGGCCGTCGCCGAGTAGTAGGCCCACGAGACCCCGGCATCCTCGAGCTGCTCGGGTACGGTGGGGAAGTCGAAGCACGTGTCGTGCTTGCTGAGGTTGCCCTCGTCGTCCTTGACGAACACGAACACGTCGTCGCCCACGGCGTCGCAGCCCCAGCTCTTGAAGCGGCGGCCGTCGGGGTCTTCGCGCGTCTCGATGTTCTCGGGGTTGTCGATCACGCCGCCGGACTGACCCGCCACGAAGTAGAAGTGGTTCGGGTACGAGGGGCCGGCCGCTGAGGCGAAGAAGTTGTCGCACAGGACGTAGTCGCGGGCGAGGCGCCAGTAGCTCGGAGCGGCCTGCTCTTCGAACGCGGTGTAGGCCCACGGGTCGCTGAACCTGCCGTTGGCGAATCCGTCGTACGTTCCACCGTTCACGTGGTTCAGGTGCGCTGCGCGATCGTGCGGGAGGTCGCCCGGCAGCCACGCCGGGCATGGTCCGAGCGGCACCTCCTCACCGAACTTCACGCCGACGGTCGTGCCCGCCGCCCCGGGGAACCGGCCGAACAGGTTGTCGAAGCTGCGGTTCTCCAACATCACGTAGATCGCGCGCTTGATCGGCCACCGGGTCTCCGTCACGGCGACCGAGCTCGAAACGGAGGGTCCGGCCACGGGGACCTTGCGACCTCCTCCGGTGCAGGCGTACAGCGTCGCGCCCGCGAGCGCGAGACCGGAGCCGCGCAGGAATCTCCGCCGCGAGAGGGACCGCGTGCGATCGTGCGGGAGGCGTTCGTATCCCGGGTCGGGCTCGCGCTCCTCATGGCGGTGCGGGGAGTCGGGCGGCACGGTCACTCAACATATCAAGGAAGCTCTCGAACGATATCCTTCGGGTCTTCCCATCTCTTTGG
>CAZMNP010000117.1:0-13461 GCA_964567675.1 uncultured Actinomycetes bacterium | reverse complement strand
CAGCAGATCGTCGAGAAGATCCTGTTCCAGTGGGACATCTTCCATCACGACCGCGTGCTGCTGCAGTTCAGCGTCGGTTCGATCCCGCACGAGAAGATCATGCGATCGATCGAGCTCTTCGGAACCGAGGTCGCGCCGGTCGTCCGCGAGGAGATCGCGCGTCGCATGGCCGAAGGGGAGAGTTCGCGGTCGGCGAGCTAGCGGGCGCGAACTCGGCGCGGGTCGCCGGGGGCAAGGGGTCGACGGCGAAGCGCGGCGGTCCTTCGGGCCGAGATGATCGGGAGGGGGCCGGGGGGCGTTTCGTGCTCAGGACGCCGTCTCACCCTCGAGCTTCAAGATGACCTCGGCGATATCGTCGTCCGGCTCGTCCGATGACTCAGGCTCCTCGTTCGAGATCGTGAAACCGCACTTCTCCAGGACGCGGATCGATGCCACGTTGTGCGCCGCGACGTAGGCGTACAGAGGACGGGTGGTCACCTCGCTCAGGAACGCGCCTAGCGCCCGGGTCGCGATCCCCTTGCCCCAGAACTCCCGGCCGATCCAGTAGCCGACCTTGCGGTGACCCTCCTGCTCCCAGCAGACGACATTGCCGGCCACCTCTCCGTCGACGACGACCGTTCTGAGGATGTTGGAGTCGTCGGCCAGACTCTTCGACCAGTGCGCCATGAAGGCATCTCGGTCCCGCGCTGCAAAGGCCGCCATACGGTTCGCCTCCGGGTCACGCTGATGCTCGAAGAAGGCCGGCAGGTCGGCGGCGATCACTGCTCGGAGCCGGACGCTGCCCGTTGACGGATCCTTCGAGTCCCGCATCAGCGCTCCGTGGTCTCGGCGCTGAGGCGTTCGGCCAGTACCCGCATCACCGCCACGGCCACCTCAGGTCGTTCGCGGATCATGGTTTCGAACTCGCGATGTCCGATCCGGAGGGTGTGCACATCGCCCTCGGCGACGAGCGAAGCCATCCTTGGGGCGCGTGTGAAGAGCGACATCTCCCCGACGACGTCACCCGTGCCACGGCGAGCGACGGGGGTATCGCTCGCGTTTCCGCGCACGACCGCAACCGTGCCCCTGATCACGAGGTGCAGCTCGTCGCCGAGCTCGCCCTCGCCCGCGATGACGTCGCCGTCCGCGTGAGTGCGCTCCTCGGCGATCGCCGCGACCTTCTGCAGGTCTGCCGGCGACAACCCCGCGAACAGCGGGATCTTCCTGAGGACGAGGACGCGCTCCATCGGGGACATCGACGTTCGTGACCGCGCCATGTCGTCTCCACGCTCCTCGGCGGACCGGACGAGCTCGACGCAGCCCCGGATCAGCGGATCGGGGTCCTGCGAGACGATCTCAAGCCAGTCATCGCGGCGGCTCGCCGCGTCGACCACACTTTCCCATAGCGGAAGAAGCGGTTGCACGATCGATCGGTGCTCGCTCGTCTCGAGTGTCTCGAGGGCGTTGGCCACCTGGGCCGGTTCGCTCGCTCGAAGATTGTCCAGCGCCGCCCACATCGCATCACGCTCCCGGCTCGCGACCGCAAGCGCCGAGAGCGCGACGAGCGCGTTGGCCCGCGCTCGGTCGAGGAGCGCCGCCCGCAGGAGCTCCAGCGCTTCGCCCTCCCGCGGGATCGCCCCCACGAGCTCGCCGTCGCGCCTCGCGAGCGCCCCACGCGTTCGGGCGGTGAGAAGGAGCGCCGGCCCGTGTTCTCGGAGGTCGACCCCCGCGAGCATCTCGAACGCCGCGTCGCGCACTGCTGCGTCATCGTCCTCGAGTGACGTGAGGCCGTGCGGGATCGCCGCCTCGGGGGCGTGGGACGAAAACGTTCGCAGCGCGCGTGACCGCACGGTCGGGGACTCGTCCCGCAGCATGGGGTCGACGAGGGCCAGGACGTCTTCGGTCGTGGCGCGGCGCAGCTGACGGATGGCGGCCGCCCGGACGTCCGGGTCGCCGTCGGCCAGCAGCCGGAGCAGGCCGTCGTAGGCCTCTGGCCGCGCAGGCCCGGCAAGGAGCGTCACCAACGACGCTGCGGCGATGCCGGCGTCGGCGTCCTCGGCGAGGTGCCGCAGACGGGACATGAGGGCCGGTTCGATCGGCGAGTCGCGGAGCGTAAGGACCGCCGAGAGGCGAACGGAACGATCCTCGTCGTCCAGCGCCCGATCGCGGAGCGCCACATCGAGCGATCTCGTGCCGCCAAGCCCCCCGATCGCCGCCGCTCGGACCATCGCGTCGTCGTCGCCTGCCAGCCGCACGAGGACATCGCCGACGCGGGCATCGTCCCCGCTCGCGGCCAGCATCTCGACGGCCAGCCGGCGAACACGCGGATCGGGGTCATCCGACGCCTCGAGCGCGAGGGCGATCGCCTGGCCGTCACGGTCCGGGGCGATGGGAAGCCCCTCGACCGCGCCGCCCTCGAAGACGCTCGGCCGGCCTGCGTGGAGGGCCTCGACGAGCGCGCTCGTGTACGAACGTCGGATCCGCCACGCCACCACGATCGTGATCACCGACACGGCGAGTCCGATCAGCGACAGTTGCCGCGCCGTCAAGGCCTCCTGGCCGACGAGCGTCACGACCCCGGCGATCGCGGTTCCCGCCTGGGTGGGACCGCCGCCGAGGAACCCGCGGACCTGGTCGCGTCGAGTCTCGGGCACGACGTTGATCAACGTCTCCCAAGCGGGCGAGCTCACGCCTTGGAGCCAGGCGTTCACGCCGAGGCGGATCGCGATCAGCGTCGTGAGGGACGCGCTCACGAGCAGCACGCCGAACGCGCCCGCATACAGGATCGGCAGCACCAGCACCATCGCCGCGGCGCCGAACCAGCCGAGCAGCCGGTTCGTCAGCAGCATCGAGACAAGGAAGGCGGCCGCCGTCACGCCGGCCCAGAACACGCCGAAGAAGCCGGCGAGCGCTTCCGGGTCCGGGTACCGGGCCGTCGCGGCTTGCGCGAAGGGCAGGTACAGCGAGTAGAAGAGGACCGAGAACAGCACCGCGGCCGCAGTCATCCAGACGAGGAGCGGGGATCGCTTGATGTAGGAGAGGCCTTGCCGGATGTCACGAAGCGCCGGCGGTGGCCGTCGGCGCAGGCGGGCGCGACGGGGGACGGTCCGCCGGCGGAGCCCCAGCACCGCCGCACAGAGCAGCGCAGCGGCGGCGAAGGAGGCTGCCCAGACGAGCAGGAGATCCTCGGCGCCGATCGCCGTTGCGAGCGGGCGCGTCGCGAGCCCGCCCACCACCGAACCGAGGATCCCACCGGAGGCGAACAGCGGGAACAGCCGTTTCGCACGACGGGTATCGGTGACCAAGCCTGCCGTCCCCCACAAGAAGACGGACTGCAGTAGCACGGCGGGCGTGACCGTCAGCCACAGCACGGGGTAGATCCACCCGGGGTCCGCGGCGAGGACCAGGCGCTCCCCGAGCACGATGGCCACGATCAGGAGTGGGATGGTTACGAACGCGACTCGGCGGTCGAAGCGGCCGAGCGTTCCCGTGAGGGCCAGCACGGCGACGAGGCCGATCGTGCCCTGGCCGAGGTACATCAGAGGAAGCGCGTCCGCTCCGATGCGGTCGAAGAACAGCGCGTTGACCCCGCTCTCGCCCACCGTCGAGCCGGCGAACGCCACGAACATCAACGCGACGAGCAGGCCAACGGTCCGTCCTTCTCCACGCCGGACCCGCAGGAAGCGCCCGACGGCGACCACCCCCGCCCCCTCAGCGACCGAAACGCGGGACTTCACGCTTCCGCGCTCCGGAGCCAGTGGATGCCGAGATCATCCGGCGGGAGGGGCAACGCCGGACATCTCGAGGACCAGCGCGTCGACCGGATGACCCTTGAGCGTGAGATGCCGTCTCTCGAGCGCCTCGTCCTGGACGGATGCCGCCGAGGCCGCTTCGGTCGTCACGAGGATCTCGCCGATCGCCGCCTGTGCTGCGAGGTGCGCGGCGATGTTGACGGGATCGCCGAGCGCCGTGAACTGGGCCGAGCCACCCGAGCCGACGATCCCGACGAAGGCGGGTCCGGTGTGCACGCCGGCTCCGAGCGGAACCCACGGGCCCTCGGTCGATCCGTGCCCGGTCGCGCGGAGCAATCCTTCCGCGGCCTCCACCGCCCGCCTCGTGTGGTCCCTCCCCGCGAGGAACGGGAGGAAGAGGGCGACCACCTCGTCGCCCACGAACTTCTCGATGATCCCGTCGGCCTCGAACAGGACCTCGCTCGAGACCCGGTAGAAGCGGTTCATCAGGCGGGTGAAATCCAGGACGGGCATCTCTCGCGCGAGCTTGCTCGAGCCGCGGACGTCGGCGAACAGCATCGACACCTGCACCTCGGCCCCGCCGATCTCCCGATCCTCGAGCGGCCCGGGACACGCCTTCGCGTGGATCTCCAAGCCCTTGAAGCATCGCCCGCAGATCTTCGGGTTCTTGTCCCACGGTGCGAACCCGAATCGCCGGAGGATCGCCGCGCCCGGCGCGCCGAACGGGGCCTTGCAGAGCTTGCATCGAGGGTTCGAGGGGATGAACCGAAGCGGGCTCTTGTCCCGGAGATGCGGGTGTGTCCCGCTGAGGAAGTCGTGCCACTCCTCCTCGGGACTCGCGTAGTTCGCCATCGTGCGGAGCCTACGTCCCGAAGCGAGTCCCATCCAAGCGTGGGAGGTCGTCTCCTGCACTGGGGGTCGGCCCCGGTCCGCCCAAGCTCCGGTCGTTCACGCCGTTGCGAAGCGGATGTCGCGTGACCCGGCGTCGCCGGTGATGAAGGACAGGAGACGCTCACCCTCCTCGGCCACCGAGGCCTTCTCGTCGCGGGAGAGCTTCCGGAAGGGCTCGATCCGCAGGACGCTCGTGTCCTTTCGGCGTTCGACCTTCCACCTCGCCGAGCCGAATCCGTCGACGAGGACGGAGCCCCAGCCGACCTCGGTCCACAACCGCACGGGGACGGCGACCATGCGGCTTCGGTCCTTGTGACCGAGGAGGATGTTGTCGTATTCGGGCAGGAAGCGGGTCGGGGCGGGCGTGTCCTTGTCCGGCAGCGGCGCGCCTGGCACGTCGAAGAGCTCGCGGCCGCGCTCGTCGCGGAAGGTCCGCAGCCGGGGACGGAGCCGCTCGATCACCGTTCGCACTCCCGTAAGTCCCGACCACGATTGCACATCGGAGATCGCCGACGGACCGAACGCAGCCAGGTACCGCAGGACCATGTCGTCGGGCTCCGCGCTGGTCTCGAGTGGCCGGCCGAGCCAATGCTCGACGGTGGTGAACGCGGAGGGCCCGGTCTGTCCCCAGATGCCGCGGGGCGTGACCTGAACGAGCGGCAGCAGGTACGTGACGGCGTAAGACAGCGAGGCCGGGTCGTGCTCTGGCCAGCGCTCGGCGAGGAGCGGGGCGAGCTGGGCCCGCGTGCGCGGCCGTTCCTCCAGCAGTCGCGTGGCCACCGCGGAGAGCTCGTCGACGTTCAATCCCGCGAGCCGCCGACCGAACGGGCTCTGGCTGTGCAGCACGCGCTGGATGACGGGGTCGACCACGGTTCGCAGGCTCAGCGCATCTCGGGCCGTTACGAGGTGCAACGTCGCGCGAAGCAGACCCATGCGGACGGCTCGGCGGTCTGCGATCGCCTCCGCCAACACCTCCGGACGGAAGCGATCCAATCGCGACCAGAGCGCGACGTACGGATCCCTCGGCTCCTGCGCCTGCATGCCGACGAGCCGCTCGACCGCCTCGAGGACGGGCACCCTGCGCCGGCGCAGCAGCATCTGCCGCTCGAGCAGCGCGCGGTTCAGCGCGCGCGTGCTGAGCTCGACGCCGGGACCACCGGCGCCGTCATCGGCCGTCTTGCGTTGTTTCGCGATCGCCGTTCCTCAGATCCGGCGGCGATAGCGGTGGATCGCGAGCGGCGCGAAGATCGCGGTGATGACGACGAGCCAGATCGCGGACTTGACCACCGGATCGGCGACCGGACCGCCGAGCATCAACCCCCGCGTCGCATCGACGACCGAGGTGATCGGGTTCACCCTCACGAACGCCTGCAGCCATCCCGGCATGGTCTCGACGCGGGCGAACACCGAGCTGGCGAACGTCAGCGGCAGGATGATCATGAAGCCCCAAGTGTTGACGGCCTCGGGCGTCTTCGCGGTGACGCCGATGAAGGCCATCGGCCAGCACAGGGCCACGCCGAAGGCGACCACCAGCAGGAACGCGCCGAGGGCGCCGGCGAGGCCGCCCCCGAACCGGAACCCGAGTGCCACCCCGAACCCCATCAGGATCAGCGCGCCCCACACGATGCGCACTCCATCGGCCGCGATGCGCCCGCCGATCACGGCCGAACGCGAGATCGGCAGCGAGCGGAACCGGTCGATCAACCCGCGCTGGAAGTCCACGTTGAGGCCGAGCGCGGTGGTGAACGGCGTGAACGCGATGCCCTGCACGAGGATCCCTGGGAGCGCGAACTGGAGGTACTCGCGGCTCGAGCCGGCGATCGCGCCGCCGAAGACGTACACGAACAGCACGAGGAACATGAGCGGCTGGATCGTCATGCCGACGATCTGCTCGGGGTCCGACTTGATGTGCAGGAGGTTGCGGCGGGCGATCGTGAGCGTGTTGGCGAGCGCGTTCACGCGTCCGGTCGGCGCGACGGAAGCCACACTCATCTCTTGCTCCTCTCTCGGTCCTCGTTGGTATCGGACGCTCCCTCGGCGAGATGTCCGGTGACGGCGAGGAACACCTCATCCAGGCTCGGACGACGCAGGGACAGGTCGTCGACGACGATTCCGGCGTCGTCCAGACGCCGGACCACCTCGCCGAGCGCCGCGCGGTTGTCGATCGTCACCGTGACGACCTCGCCGTCGCTGTGGGTGCTCTCGCCGCCGGCGGCGAAATCGGAGACGATGCGTTCGGTCTTCTCGACGTCGGCGGGATCGGCCGGCCGAGCCTGGAGGACGTGTCCGCCGACCCGTGTCTTCAGCTGCTGCGGTGTTCCCGCCGCGATCACCTTGCCATGGTCGATCACGACGATCTCGTCCGCCAGCCGGTCGGCCTCCTCCAGGTACTGGGTCGTGAGCAGTACCGTCGTGCCCTCGGCCACGAGGCCGCGGATCATCCCCCACAGCTCGAGCCGGCCTCGTGGGTCGAGCCCGGTGGTGGGCTCGTCCAGATACAGGAAGCGCGGCCTGCCGACGAGGCTCGCGGCCAGGTCGAGCCGGCGCCGCATCCCGCCCGAGTACTGCTTGACGATCTTGGTCGCGGCGTCGGCGAGGTTGAAGGCTTCGAGGAGCTCGGTCGCCCGGCTCCGCGCGTCGGAGGCGGGGAGGCCGAGCAGCCGTCCGAGCATGTACAGGTTCTCGTTGCCCGAGAGCAGCTCGTCGACCGCCGCGTACTGGCCGGTGAGGCCGATCAGGCGGCGCACCTCGCCGGGGTGGCGCACGACGTCGTATCCGCCGACCGACGCTCGGCCCGAATCCGGCAGGATCAGCGTCGAGAGCACCCGGATGGCCGTCGTCTTGCCCGCGCCGTTCGGGCCGAGCAGGCCGAACACCGTGCCCTCCCCCGCCACCATGTCGATGCCGTCGAGCGCTCGGACCTTCCCGAAAGTTCTGACGAGACCCTCGGCCTCGATCGCAGCGTTGCTCATATCCCCTCCCTTTTCGACCCCAGACACAACCTCACACCGACGGCCCGTGGTCCCACGGACCCCGGTCCGTCCGAGAAACGTCATGCCGGCCGAACGGGAACGCTAGGATCGGATGCGGACGGTTTCGGTCCTATTCCCGAGATAGTCTGTGAACGATGCGTGAAGAACGAGTCGGGCCGGAGTGAGCGTGTACGGAACGTCCCGCCCGGCCACCCGGCTCCTGGCGATGCTGGAGCTGCTCCAGACCCGTGGACGCGTGAGTGGGCGCGAGCTCGCCGAGCGCCTGGAGGTCGATCCGCGGACGGTCCGCCGCTACGCCGTCAAGCTCGAGGAGCTCGGCATCCCCGTCGATGCCGAGCGAGGTCCGTATGGCGGCTACCGCCTCCGCCCCGGCTTCAAGCTCCCTCCGCTGATGCTGACGGACGCCGAGGCGACGGCCGTGGTCCTCGGCTTGGTCGTCAGTCGCCAGACCGGCATCTCGATCGAGGAGTCGGCGATCGAGGACGCGCTCGCGAAGATCCTCCGCGTGCTTCCGACGGAACTGAGAGAGCGGGTCGGAGCGCTCGAGGGCAGCCTGGGGTTGACCTGGAGGCCGAGGGAACCGCAGCCGCCGGCGACCGAGATCGTCCTCACCTTTGCGTCGGCGATCCGTGCCGGCCGGCGTGTCTCGATGCGATACGCCACGCCCGGGCGAGAGGAAACGGAACGGATCGTCGCGCCGTACGGCCTGGTGTTCCACGGTGGCCGCTGGTACCTCGCGGCTCATGACGACCGCTCGGACGAGGTCCGGACGTTTCGGGTGGACCGTGTGCGTTCGGCCGAGGTGCGGCGCGAACGCGCGGCGATCCCCGAGGGCTTCGACGCGGCCGACCACGTGGCGCGATCGATGGCTCGCATCCCGTGGGGCTTCGAGATCGAGGTCGCGCTCGAGACCACGTTGGAAGAGGCCAGACGCAGGATCCCCAGGACCGTGGGCGATCCGCAGGAGATCGACGGTGAGGTCGTCCTTCGAGCTCAGACGGACGATCTCGATGCCGCGGCTCGTACGCTCGCTTCGCTGCCGTGGCCGTTCACCGTCCGGCGCCCCGACGAGCTGCGCGAGTCACTGCGCAAGATCTCGGCGATGCTCGCGGCGTCGGCGGGTTGATCTAGACGACGGCGGGCGTTTGACGCGTGGCGCAGAAGGGGCAGTAGTAGTCGCGTTCCGCCGTCAGGAAGTTCGAGAGCGCGAGCTCTTCGCCGCAGACCGGACAGAAGTACTCGTCGACCTCGTCCTGGAGCGGGGATCGATCCTGCGGGGAAACGATGGTGTCGAGTGCCATGCAGGTGCCTTCCACTCGTACCGCAAGGGGCTCGTGAAGCCGAGTGGGCGGGGAACTCACCGATGTCGATCGACGCGAACCTTCGAACAGGTGCCCGAGGTACCCACCGTACCAGTTATCGCCTTCGCCCGGCTCAGCGCTCCCAACGCTCGCGGTGCACGACGTCTTCGAACGCTCGTCGCTTCGGACGCTTCATCGGCGCGAGCGGTCGGTCGGCAGGGTAGCCGAGCGCGATGAGCACTGGACATTCCCGGTCCTCGGGCAAGCCGAGTATCCGCCGGGCGAGCGCTTGGTCGTCGACGGACGCGTGTCCGCTCCCGATGCCGAGATCGGCCGCGGCGAGCATGATCGACATCGTCGCCTGCCCGAGGTCGTACTGCATGATGTCCCGCTCGTCGCGATCCTCAGAGGTCGGCATGACGAGCGCGATGGTGGCGGCCGAACCCGCGACGTGAGCGGCGTAGCGCCAGATGTTGGCGAGCTGAACGAGTTGTTGCCGATCGGTCACGACGACGAAGTCCCACGCCTGCTGGTTCACGGACGACGGCGTTCGCCGGGCGGCCTCGAGGATCCGGTCGAGGTCCTCGTCCGGGATCGCCCGGTCGGTGTACGTCCGCACGTTCCGTCGGGCGCGAAGTGTGTCCCAGGTCTCCATGCGGAGAAGATATGCGCTCCCGCGCCGGCCTGGTGTTCGAGGCATCGCGGGCGCACGATCCGGGGGAGCTCTCCACGAAAGCGGGGCCTCGCGAGTCCATGGATCATATGGACGGTTCATCGAGTCTGGCGCAGGACGCAGAGGCTGAGGCGACCCCGCTCACCTTCGAGGACCTCTTCGCCGACCAGCACGCGCGCGTGTTCCGCGCCCTCTACCTGATCGTCGGCAATACGCATGAGGCCGAGGAGCTGATGCAGGACGCGTTCCTCCACGTCCTGGAACGGTGGGACCGGATCGACGATCCGGAGGCATACCTGTACCGGACTGCATTCAACGGGGCGCGCAGCCGGTTCCGACGCCTCACGCTCGCCGCGAAGCGGACGCTCTCACCCGGTCAGCCGGAGGATCCGTTCGCCGCGGCGGATCTTCGAGACCAGATGGTCCGGGAGCTGCGACGGCTCCCCGAGCGTCAGCGCATGGCCCTCGTCCTCGTGGACCTCCTCGACTATCGCAGCGACGACGCCGCGGAGGTCCTCGGCGTCACCGCAGCCACCGTCCGATCGCTCGCGTCACACGGCCGGGCGACCCTGAAGCTCTCGATGGAGACCGACGATGACCGATAGCTCGCAGCAGACACTCCGGCGCATCGCCGGGCGCGTGCCCGTCCCGCAACCCGCTTACGACCGGATGCTCCGCCGGCGCGACCGCAAGCGCCGGAACCAGCGGATCGCCGCCGGGACCCTCGCGCTCGCGCTTGTCGCACTGGGGTTCGGAGCCACGCTCTCGGTACTCCGGGACGAGCGAAGCGGTCGGGGCAGCGTCGTTCCCGTCGTGCAGCCCGGTGAGGGCCCGTGCTTCTTCGGCGATCCGTGCTTCGACACGGACATCTTCCGCATCCGTGTGGACGGATCGGAGCTCACCCGTCTGGGGTCGCATCCGGAGCGCGACATCGCGTTCTCGATCTCGCCCGACGGCGGCCGGATCGCGTTCCACCGCGTGGACGGTGACAGCCCTCAGACCTCGAGCGCCGACGTCTACACGATGGCGTTCGACGGCTCCGACGTTCGCCGCCTCACGGACGACCCCGCGATCGACGGGTTCCCGTCGTGGTCGCCGGACGGAACCAGGATCGCCTTCGCGAGCGAACGCGAGGGCAAGCAGGAGATCTTCGTCATGAACTCCGACGGGTCCGATCAGGTGCGTCTGCTCCACATCGACGACGAGCTCGACGAGACGCATCCAACCTGGTCCCCGGATGGTGAGCAGATCGCATTCATCCGCGGGGTCGTACCTCCGGGCCGGGCCGGCGGCCTATGGGTGATGGGCGCCGACGGGTCCAACCCTCACGTCCTGCTCGGCGCGCCACTCGTCGCGTTCCCCACATGGTCTTCGGACGGCACCCGCATCGCTTTCCAACGTGAGATCGGCAGGGAGGCTCGGATCGGCGTACTCGAGGTCGCGACCGGCGAGGTCATGGATCTCGGTCCCGGATGGCTCCCGCGATGGTCGCCCGACTCCAGCCGGCTCGTCTTCTCGACGCCGGGCGGCGGCGTCTTCGTGATCGCGCTCGCGCAGCCGGCGGAACGGCTCCTGGTTCACCCCACCGGCGAGGTTCCCATCTGGTCGCCCGACGGGGAGTGGATCGTGTTCAACGATCAGGCGTCGGCCGCCGCCGGCTGACCGGCGTCCTTCGGCGGACGGCCGCGGCGGGCGGCTTTCGCGCGATCCTGCTGAGGGAGCAAGACCTTGCGAAGACGGACGTTGTTCGGGGTCACCTCGACGCACTCGTCCTCGCGGATGAACTCGAGCGCCTGCTCGAGGGTGAGCACGAGCTTGGGGATCAGGCGGGTGAACTGCTCGGACGTGGACTCCCGCATGTTCGTGAGCTTCTTCTCGCGCGTGGGATTCACGTCGATGTCCTCGGCTCGAGCGTTCTCCCCGACGATCATGCCCTCGTAGACGTCCTCGCCGGGACCAACGAACATCGGCCCGCGCTCCTGGAGCGTCTGCAACGCGAAGCCGGTGCTGACGCCGGTGCGGTCGGCGACCAGCGAGCCGGTCGGTCTGGTTCGGAGCTCGCCGTGCCACGGCTCGTATCCCTCGAACACGTGGTGGAGCTGTCCGGTGCCGCGCGTCTCGGTGAGGAACTCGGTCCGGAAGCCGATCAACGCGCGGGCCGGGACCACGTGCTCCATGCGGATCCACCCGGTGCCGTGGTTCACCATGTTCTCCATCCGGCCCTTGCGGAGCGCGAGCAGCTGCGAGATCACGCCGAGGTACTCCTCGGGCGCGTCGATCGCGACGCGCTCCATCGGCTCGTGCAGCGCGCCGTCCACCGTCCGCGTGACCACCTGCGGTTTGCCGACCGTGAGCTCGAACCCCTCGCGCCGCATCATCTCGACGAGCACCGCGAGTTGGAGCTCGCCGCGGCCCTGCACCTCCCATCGATCGGGACGGTCGCCGTCGAGCACCCGGATCGAGACGTTGCCGACCACCTCCTGATCCAGGCGCGACTTCACCTGCGAGGCGGTGAGCCTGGTGCCGTCCTTCCCGGACAGTGGCGCGGTGTTGATGCCGATCGTCATCGAGAGCGAGGGCTCGTCGACGCGGGTGACCGGGAGCGGTCGCGGGTCGTCGGGATCGGCGAGGGTCTCGCCGATCGTGATCTCGTCGTTGCCGGCGACGGCGACGATCTCGCCGGGGCCGGCCTCCTCGGCGTCGACGCGGTCGAGGGCCTCGGTGACGTAGAGCTCGACGATCTTCGCGGGCTCGATCGTGCCGTCGGAGCGACACCACGCGACCGCCTGACCGCGCCGGATCGTGCCGTGCCGGACCCGGCAGAGCGCGAGCCGCCCGACGTACGGCGAGGCGTCGAGGTTCGTCACGAGCGCCTGCAAGGGGTGGTCCTCCTCGTACGAGGGGGCGGGGATGTGGGTTCGGAGCGCGTCGAACAGCGGCTCGAGGTCGGCGGGCAGGTCGTCGGGGTTCGGGCCGCAGCGGCCGGCCCGGGCGTCGGCGTACAGGATCGGGAACTCGATCTGGTGCTCGTCGGCATCGAGGTCCAGGAAGAGCTGATAGACCTCGTCGACGACGTCGGCGGTGCGCGCGTCGGGCCGGTCCACCTTGTTCACGACCAGGATCACCGGCAGGTGGGACTCGAGTGACTTGCGGAGCACGAAGCGCGTCTGCGGCAGCGGCCCCTCGGAGGCGTCGACGAGGAGCAGGACGCCGTCCACCATCGTGAGCCCGCGCTCGACCTCGCCGCCGAAGTCGGCGTGGCCCGGCGTGTCGACGATGTTGATCTTCAGGTCGCCGTGGCGGACGGCCGTGTTCTTCGCCAGGATCGTGATGCCCTTCTCGCGTTCGAGGTCGGTCGAGTCCATGACGCGCTCGGCCACGTCCTGGTTCGCCCGGAAGGCGCCGGACTGCCAGAGCATGGCGTCGACGAGCGTGGTCTTGCCGTGGTCCACATGGGCCACGATCGCCACGTTGCGGATGTCGTCTCGAGTGGGCATCGGACATCCATGGTAAGAGCCAGAGCGCGATCGCTATGGCAAGGCCGCAGGCGGGGATAGCCGCGCTTCAGCAGGTTCAGGACTTGGAGACCCATCGGCCCCGCCCGAACCGGGGCCGGACGAGGTGCGGATCACCGACTCCGTCGATGGGGACGGACAAGGTGATCACGCTGACCTGAGATCCTCGGCGTGTTGCGCTCTCGAGCCCGAACTGGGTATGACGGTCCTCCACGCGCGGACGAGGAGGGTCGATGGACAAGGTGGTGCATTTCGAGATCCCGGCGGACGACATGGCTCGGGCGACCGAGTTCTATCGCTCGATCTTCGGCTGGGACCTGCAGGACATGTCGGGGCAGGGGATGGACTACACGATCG
>CAZMNP010000116.1:0-12275 GCA_964567675.1 uncultured Actinomycetes bacterium | reverse complement strand
CTCGCGACGAAGGCGACGACGATCGCGAGTGAGATCAAGAGCATCATCCCCGGCTGCCGGTCCCGGAGCTCCTGGATGCCGCCCTTCAGGAACGGCATGCCCCCGTAGACGAAGACGATCACCCCGAGGATCGCCGGGATCCGATCGGAGAGCGTGAAGGTGGGCGCGGTGTAGCCAAGCCATCCCTGGACCATCTCCGACCACACCAGGACGGGGATGGTGAGGAGCACGCTGAGCCAGAAGCGATCGCGGAACATCGCGACGCTGTGCCCCGCGTGCTTGTCGTGACCGCCGTGTCCGGCGTGCATATCGTGTCCGGCGTGCATGTCGTGGCCGGCGTGCTCGTCGTGACCATGGTCGGCGACTTCGGAGGCATCCGTCCCCACCGGGCCGTGCCCAGAGTGCTCCTGTCCTTGATGATCGTGGTCCATCCCGCCTCCTTGACCTCGGCACTCCTCGCAACTCGTGGCTTGCCCGGCATGTTCCTGCCGCCACGTGCGAAGGAGGCAACGCCTAGGTTAGCGAGGTACCCGTGGACCGGACTTCATTTTGAGCTGGCCTGCGACGCGACGCGCAAGTCAGGCCGGCGCCTGGACCTCGGTCTCCAGGCGGAAGACCTTCGAATGCAACGCGGGATGGTTGTCGCCGGCCTCGTGACCCGCGCACCGCCTGTGCGAGTAGGCAACCGCAGCGACGACGTACCTCCCCGGCTCCGAGTAGGCGACGCCGAGCTCGAGCCGGGCGGTCTGCCCAGCTTCCCGACCTTGAACGCAGGAGGTGTGTGCGAAGACGAAGGGGGCGCGATCGCCGTTCTCGTCGAACCACACCTGGATCTCAGTGATCGACGAGTCGGGGTCGTGAGCCTTGATGATGAGGATCTCCTCCACGCACGTGCCGGCCTTCTCGCAGCCGGGCTCATTCGCCGTGACCGGAGCGTCTTTCCACCTCATCACCGTGATCCTCGGCTTCTCGTGGCCGGGATCCGCGTGGGCAGGACCGATCCCCAACGTCAGCATCACGATCGCCAGCAGCCAGCCGGTTCGCCTCATCGGTCGCTCCTCCTCCGTCGCACGATGGGGTCTACGACGAGACGGGTCCCACGATCGGTTCCGTCTGGTTCTCGCAAGGGATCATCGTGTTCCAGATGGTGAGGAAGCCGACGCTCTAGCCCGGCGATCGCAGCGACTCGAGCGGCGGGCGGCCTTCGCGATCCGCGGCGAGCCAGCGCTCGAACGCCTCACGCGCAGCCGGCCACTCGCGATCCAGCATCGAGAACCAGGCAGTGTCGCGGTTGCGACCTTTCACGACCATGTGTTGGCGGAACACCCCCTCGAACGTGAACCCGAGCCGAAACGCGGCCGCGCGCGATCGCTCGTTCAAGGCGTCGCATTTCCATTCGACGCGGCGATGACTCAGCCGGTCGAACGCCTCGCGAACCATCAGGTAGGTGGCTTCGGTGTTCGCTTCGGAGCGCTGCGCCCTCGGCGCGTACCAGATGTGCCCGATCTCGATCCGGCGCATCGCCGTGTCCGAGTTCAAGAAGCTCGCCATGCCGATCGGCCCCTCGCCGCCGGTCACCGTCATGAAGAGCGGGTCCTCTGACGGCGCGACCTCCTCGAGCCAGGCGCGCATCCGATCGGCGTCCTCGAACGGCCCGTACGGCATGTACGTCCACAGCTCGGTCGCTTCCGCGCTGCCATCGTGGGCCGCTCGCCACAACCCCTCCGCGTGGGCGGCCGGGTCGACGGGCTCGAGCGAGACGTACCGTCCCGCGAGCGGCCGGCGTTCCGGCGCTCGGGCCGGACCGCCCTCCACTGGCTCACCGACCGGGAGGGATCGCATCGGGTCCAGCATCGCATCCCCGCGACGCGGGAACCGGCCATGCCGGCCCGGTTCGGATGCGGCCGGTTCGGGTAGGAAACCGGTGGCGACGAAAAGAGGAGGCCGACATGAGTGTGGGCACGACGATGCGATGGATGGGCCGAAGCGCCCGAAACCGGGCGGAGGTCGTCGGCCATCAGATGAAGGACCGCGCTCTGGAGAAGCGAGTGGAGCGCGCCTCGGATGAGGCCGATCGGCTGCGGTTCGAGAACGAGCTCCTCCGGGACGAGGTGACCGAGAACCGGTCCGAGCACAGCCGGATCCTCGAGCTTCTGGAGAAGCGGTTCTCCGCCCCACAAGAGATCGAGGTCGAGGAGGAGAAGAAGTCCCACAAGGGACGCTGGCTCCTGTTCCTCATGGCGCTCGGTGGCGGTGCCTACGCCTGGATGAAGAACCGGTCGAACGGCACCGGCAGCACCGATGAGTGGGCGGGGCACCCAGGCGACACACCGACCACGACCCAGAGCGGCACCTCGACGCTGTAGCGCGAGTTCCCTTGCACCGCAGACGGCCCCTCCTCAGGAGGGGCCGTCGCTCGTTCTCCGACCACCGGTCACCCCGCCACGATCATCGCGACGGCCGCAAGGGCGAGCACGAGACCGGCGGCCTGCACCCGGCCGATGCGTTCGTCGAGGACGAAGCGGGCGAGCACCACCGTTACCGCCGGGAAGAGCGAACCGAGGACGGACACGAGGACCAGCGATCCGCGCTGCAACGCAAGCGCCAGCGAGGTCGTGGCGGCGACGTCGACGAGCCCGGTCCACACGGCGAGGCGCACGTTGCGCCGTGGCGCCCCCGCCCCATCGCGCGACCGGGTCGCGAGCACCACCGACCACAGGACGATGCCCGCCACGAGCTTCGTCGTCGTCACCGGCCAGAGCCCGGACTCCTCCGACGTCTGCGCGAACGCGACGTTCGCCAAGCCGAGGGTCGCGCCCGCGGCGGCGGCGAGGCCGAGCACCCGGATCGAGGGCCTCGGCTCGGTCGGCCCGGGAGCGCTCGCGCCGCCCACCAACGCGACCGCCACGATCGCGAGCGCGACGCCCGCGAGGGCGATCCCACCGGGACGCTCGCCCTGCAGGAGCCCGATACCTGCGGGGACCATCGCCGCGACGACGGCGATCGTCGGCGCCGCGACGTTCATCGGCCCGATCGCCAGCGAGCGATAGAGCAGGGTCGCGCCCACCGCTCCCGCGATCCCGGCCGCGGCACCCCAGGCGAGGTCCGGTCCGGGAGCCAACGCGCCCGTGAGCGTGGGAGCGAGGATGAGCAGCAGTCCCACGCCCACGACCTGCGAGATCGCGGCGACCCGCTCGGCGCGCAAGCCCGACGCGGCGAGGCCGCCGAGGAAATCGGCGGTGCCCCAGAGGAGCGACGCGAGGCCGGCCAGCGCGATCGGCACGGCGGGTGAGCCTACCGGGCTATCCTCGGTGCATGGCGCTGTACCGGCTCCACGAACCCGACGAGGCGCTGGTGGCCCCGGCGATCGTCGCGGCGTTCGATGGGTGGATCGATGCCGGCGGCGCATCGACTGCAGCCGCCGATCACATCGCGGCGGGCGCGGAACCGTTCGTCAGCTTCGACTCCGACCTTCTCTACGACTACCGGTCGCGAAGGCCGGTGCTCGACATCGTGGACGGAACGCTCACGGAGCTCACCTGGCCGCAGCTGACGATGAAACGCGCTCGCGTCGGCCGTCGTGACCTCGTGGTCCTGACCGGGCCCGAGCCGGACTTCCGATGGCGAGAGCTCGGCCGCGACGTCCGCGAGGTCGCCTCGCGTTTCGGCGTGCTCGAGTGGGTGAGCCTCGGAGCGATCCCGGCCGCGGTCCCGCACACGCGCACGGTCCCGATCTTGGCGACGGCGTCCAAGCCGGGGCTCCTGCACGAGGACGAGCAGCAGGGTCCGCAGGGCCTGCTCCGCGTGCCCTCGGCAGCCCTGTCGACGGTCGAGCTCGAGCTGTCGAGCAGCATCCCCACCGTCGGCTTCTACGCCCAGGTCCCGCATTACGTCGGCGGCTCGTACCCGGCGGCGACGATCGCCATCTTGGAACACGCCGCGAGGCACCTCGACGTCGAGCTCCCGCTCGGTCCTCTCGCGGAGGAGGCCATGACCCAGCGACAACGTCTGGATGCGGCCGTGGCCGCGGACGAGGACTCTCGCACGTACGTGGAACGGCTCGAAACCGTGGTCGACAACGAGGAGATGCCGACCGGGGATGAGCTCGTCTCGGAGATCGAGCGGTTCCTCCAGCAACGAGACGGAGGCGGGTCCGGCCAGGGACCGTTCACCTAGGAACCGCGGACCTTACCCTTCTGACGTGGCCGGATGCACCGTCGCCTGGTGGGCGACGAGCTCTTCCTCCTCGGAGAACATCGCTCCGCACGTCGGGCACTCGAATCCGGCGCCGGCGCCCTCCCACGCTTCCGGCAGCTCGTGCTCGTGCTGTTCGAGCTCCAGATCGGTCTCGAAGCTCTCGCCGCATACCGGACATCGAACGGCCATCGGGTGACCTCCTCGAGGGTTCGGCCCACGCGTAGCATCCCCACGCTCCGGGCAGACCGAAACCTGCACCGTGCCCCGGAAGCCACCGCCCGGGACGGCATACGGAGCCCGTAGGCTGTCGCGCCGATGGAACCCGCAACGCCGCGGCCGACCCTGCGAGGCAACATCCGGAGCATGCCGGGCTCGGCCTGGGTGCTGTTCGCAGGCTCGTTCGTGAACCGACTCGGCACCTTCGTGCTTCCGTTCATCACGCTGTACCTCACGAGCCGGGACTTCTCGCCCCCGCAAGCGGGTGTCGCGATCGCGGCTTACGGTCTGGGAGGGCTCCTCTCGCAGGTCTTCGGTGGGCTGCTCGCCGACCGGATCGGCCGGAAGAACGCGATCGCCCTGTCGATGACCTCCGCAGGCGTCCTGACCCTCGCGCTCTGGCAGGCGGACACGCTCGCGCTGATCTACACGTTGATGTTCGCGCTGGGATGCATGGCCGAGCTCCACCGGCCGGCTGCGGGCGCCCTGATCGCCGACCTGCTGCCGAGCGCGCAGCGCGTCACCGCGTTCACGCTCTACCGGCTGGCCGTCAATGTCGGATGGGCGGTTGGTCTCGCGCTCGGCGGATTCCTCGCCGAGCGATCATTCAACTACCTGTTCATCGGCGACGCCGCGACATCGATCGCGTTCGGGGTGATCTCGTTCGTCGCGCTGCCGCACGGCACCCGGACGGCTCGGCGGGAGGAAGCACACTTAAGGACGGCGCGCGCGTCGATCCTGGCCGACCGCGGGTTCCTCCTGTTCCTGGCCGCGGTCTTGCTCACCGGATCCGTGTACTCACAGAACGTCTCCACGCTTCCGCTGCACATCCGCGACGCCGGCTACGCGCCTTCGACGTACGGGCTGCTGCAGTCGCTGAACGGCCTCACCGTCGTCCTCCTGGAGCTTCCGATCATCGCCTGGACCCAGCGACACGACCGCTTCCGCGTGATCGCGCTGGGACACCTGCTGATCGGGCTCGCGTTCGCCTCGCTCCTGTTCGCGAGGAGCCTGCCGCTCCTGGTGGTGATGATCCTGGTCTGGACGTTCGGCGAGATGATCGAATCGCCGGTGGCCTCGGCGATCGCGGCCGACCGCGCGCCGCCCCACGCGCGGGGCAGGTACCAGGCGGCGTTCGGCTCGATGTTCGGTGTTGCGTGGATCCTGGGTCCTTCGCTCGGGACGCTGGTCTACGACGAGAACCATGCCTGGCTCTGGATCGCCTGCGGGGTCCTGGGGGGCGTCGCCGCCCTCGTCTCGCTGACCGCTCGCCGCTACCCCGTGCCTGGGAGGAAGACATCCGGTCGGGTTGACGCTCCGGCACCTAGCGGTTAGATATATCGAAGCGATATACTGAGTCGATATATCGGAACGCTAGGTTCTGACTAGTTCTGAGACTAGTTCTGAAAGGAATCAGAGGATGCTGGAGCTCGCGATCTTGGGACTGCTCAAAGAGCGGTCCATGCACGGCTACCAGCTCTCGAAGCGCCTCACCGACACCCTCGGTGGGTTCTGGCGGGTCTCCTATGGCTCGCTGTATCCCTCCTTGAAGCGCCTGGAACGGCAGGGGGCGGTCGAGCAGGTCTTCGACGAGCTGGAGGTCGGTCGGCGGAAGAACGTGTACCGCATCACCGACAAGGGCGAGGCCCTGTTCCGGGAGCTCCTGGACGAGGCGGGCCCCGACGCCACCGGCGAGGACAACCGCTTCCGCGTTCGCCTGGCGTTCTTCAAGTACCTCGCGCCCGACGCCCGCATCCGGCTCCTCGAGCGCCGGCGCACGTTCCTCGAGCAGCGACTCGACACCATCACGGGCTCGCTGACCATGAACCACGACACGTACACGCTCTCCTTGATGCAACACGGTCGCGAGACGACCGAGCAGGACATCGCCTGGTTGAACGGGCTGATCGCGGCCGAGCGCCGCGCGACCGAGATCACCGCGACCGGCGCCCCGAAGCGCCGGGAGCAACGAGCACTTCGCAGGAAGGAGCGCACCACATGAGCAAGGTCAGATTGGCGATCGTCGGTGTGGGGAACTGCGCGTCCGCCCTCGTGCAAGGGCTTGAGTTCTACAAGGACGCCGAAACGGATGATGCCGTCCCCGGCCTGATGCACGTCGATCTCGGCGGGTACCACATCCGGGACATCGAGGTCGTCGCCGCCTTCGATGTGGACGCGAAGAAGGTGGGCAAGGACGTCGCGGAAGCCATCCTGTCCGAGCCGAACAACACGATCCGCTTCGCCGAGGTGCCACAACTGGGGATCTCGGTGCAGCGCGGTCCGACGTTGGACAGCCTCGGCCGCTACTACCGCGAGACGATCGACGAGTCCGACGCGCCACCGGTCGACGTCGCCCAGGCCCTCCGCGCGGTCGAGGCAGACGTCCTCGTCAGCTACCTGCCGGTCGGATCCGAGGAGGCCGCCAAGCATCACGCGCAGGCGGCGATCGATGCCGGCGTGGCCTTCGTCAACTGCCTTCCGGTGTTCATCGCCTCGGACAAATCGTGGGCGGCGAAGTTCGTGGCCGCCGGCGTGCCGATCATCGGCGACGACATCAAGAGCCAGGTCGGCGCCACGATCGTGCACCGCGTCCTGACCAAGCTCTTCGAGGATCGCGGCGTGAAGCTGAACCGGACCTACCAGCTCAACTTCGGCGGGAACATGGACTTCATGAACATGCTCGAGCGCGAGCGACTCGTCTCGAAGAAGAAATCCAAGACGCAGTCGGTCCAGTCACAGCTGCGCAAGCCGCTCGACAAGCAGGACATCCACATCGGTCCTTCCGATCACGTGCCATGGCTCGAAGATCGCAAGTGGGCGCAGATCCGGCTCGAGGGCCAGGCGTTCGGCGACGTGCCGCTGAGCATCGAGCTGAAGCTCGAGGTGTGGGACAGCCCGAACTCGGCCGGCATCGTGATCGACGCGGTCCGGTGCGCGAAGCTCGCCCTCGACCGCGGCGTCGCCGGACCCCTGATCGGCCCGAGCGCGTACTTCATGAAGTCGCCGCCGGTCCAGTTCAGCGACGAGGCCGCGCGCGAGATGGTCGAGGGGTTCATCATCGGCAACGGCGACAGCAAGTCCGCCGACTGGACCGCGTTCTTCGACACGGAGCACGCCGAGGCGTAGCCGGAAGGACGCACCTCCGCCGCCGTCGCGTTTCGGACGGCCGAGCGCCATACCATCCGTCCCATGCAGGGAACCGTTGCTCGCGCGCGTGAGGCGCTTCGGAGTCCCGATTTCCGCCGCCTGTTCGTGATCCGGCTGGTCTCACAGTCGGCGGACGGCTTGTTCCAGTCGGCGCTCGTCGCCTCGGTCGTGTTCTCGCCGGACCGGCAGAGCACGACGACGGGGTTCGCGATCGCGACCCTGATCATCTCGCTCCCGTTCTCGATCCTCGGCCCGTTCACCGGGGTGTTCATCGACCGCTGGTCGCGACGAAAGATCCTGGTGATCGCGCCGGTGCTCCGTACGGCCCTCGTCGGACTCGCGCTGTTCGATCCGCAGACGGCGGCGGTTCCCTTCTACGTCGGCGCGCTGTGGGTCCTGTCCGTGAACCGCTTCTATCTCGCGACCGCGGTCGCCGTCGTGCCGCGTCTCGTTCCGACCGAGGACCTCCTGATCGCGAACTCGATCTCGATCGTGGGCGGCACGGTCGCGCTCCTCGCCGGCGCGTTCGTCGGGGGCTGGATGGCCGACCTCGCCGACGATGCGATCGTGATCGGCCTCGCGGGGGCGCAGTGGCTCCTCGCATCGGCCATCGCCGCCAGGATCACGACGCCCCTCGTCCCGCACCGCCTGCCGCAGTCGCCGGTTCGGGACGAGCTGCGGAGGGTCGTCCACGAGTTCGCCGACGGGATGAGCCGCCTCGTCCGGACGCCGCGAGCGCTGGGGCCGATCGTCTCGATCACGCTCGATCAGATGGGTCAGGGGATCGTGCTCGTCCTGTCGCTCTTCGTCTTCCGGGACCGGTTCGACGAGGGCGTGGCGTCGTTCTCGAACCTGATCGGCGCGGGCGGCGTTGGGGTCCTCGTCGGGATCCTCACGATCGGCAAGCTCGAGGAGCGGTTCGCGAAGGAGCGGATCGTGGCCGGCTCCTTCTTCCTGGGTGGACTGGTGCTCCTAGCGGTTGCGACGTCGATCACCGGATGGAGCGTCCTGCTGGCGGCGTTCGCCATCGGGCTCACGTTCGCCTGGAAGAAGATCCCCGTGGACACGCTGGTCCAGGAGGCCGTGCCGGACGGGTACCGCGGCCGGGTGTTCGCCGTGTACGACGTCGCGTACAACCTCTCGCGCCTGGCCGCAGCGTTCCTCGCCATCCCGATGCTCCCGCGTCTCGGCGAGGCCTGGTCGGTGGCGATCATCGGCGTCGTGTTCCTCCTGTGGACCCCGGTGCTTCCGAGGTGGATCGGCCGCACGCCCGAGATCGCGATCCGCTTCTACGAAGGGGCCCGGCAGGAAGAGGTCCCCCGCGCGGTCGTGTGGGGTGGAGTGGAGGAGGCCGTCGAGGTCCAGCGCGGCTGGCTCGACGAGCGCGACGGAGAACGAAGGATGCGGTACCGCCTCGTGATGGCGGACGGAACGGTGATCGAGGTTTCCAAGGGCGAGTCCGAGCCGGCGTGGCGCCTGGACCGGGAGCTCGCCTAAGCGGAGAGGGCCTCGCCGGTCGCTTCGGGGAGCACCGGTCGTTCCGTCTCGGCTCGAACGGCCTCGGCTCGGGGTCGTGCCGCGAGCGTCCACAGCCCGATCGCCCCGGTGGCGAGGGCCATGAGACCGCCCACGGCCAGACCGACACGGGCGTCGAAGTGCTCGCCGAGCCACCCTGCGACCGGGCCTCCGAACGGGGTCGAGCCGAGGAACACCATCCCGTACAGCGCCATCACCCGCCCGCGCATCTCCGGACGAGCGCTGAGCTGCAACGTGGAGTTCGCCGTGACGAAGAAGGCGACCGAGGCCGCACCGAGCGGGATCATGCCCGCCACAGCGAGATCGAGGGTCGGCGCGAGCGAGACCAGGATGGTCACCACGCCGACGACGATCGCCGCCAGCGCCAGACGCCGTTCGCTCGGGTTGGCGCGACCGGCCATGGCGAGGGCACCGCAGAGCGACCCCACACCCATCACCGAGAACAGCAGGCCGAGCGTCCCCGCGTTCCCGTTGAACGTCCGCTCCGCGAGCAGGGGCAACAGGACCGAGTAGTTGAACGAGAACAGGAAGAGCACGGACATCAGCAGCAGGGGCCGGCGGAGCGCGTCGGTCCTCCACACATACCGCAGCCCCTCCCGGATCGCGCCGGACCCGAGCCGAGAGCGGTTGGGCCGGAGCTCGCCCTTGTCCATCACCGACAGGCTCGCGATGACCGCCAGGTACGACAGGCCGTTGATCAGGAAGCACCACTCCATCCCGACGCCGGCGATCAGCACGCCCGCGAGGGCCGGCCCGATGATCCGGGTACCGGTCATCACCGCGCCGTTCAAGGAGACCGCGTTGGTCAGGTCGCGTGGCCGAACCATCTCCGAGTAGAAGCTCTGCCGCGTGGGGTTGTCGATCGACGTCACCACGCCTTGCAGGAACGACAGCCCGTACACCATCCAGAGCTGGACGACGTCGGAGGCGACGAGCCCCCACAGCACGATGGCGAGGATCCCGTAGGCGAACTGCGTGGCGATGAGGATCCGGCGCTTGTCGAACCGATCCGCGATCACGCCGCCGAGCGGACCGAGGAGCAGGATCGGTCCGAACGCCAGCGCCGTGTCGATCCCGAGCGCGACGCCGCTTCCCGTGATGCGCAGTACGAGCCATGCCGTCGCCACCATCTGCATCCAAGTGCCGGTCACCGAGACCGCCTGACCGACGAAGAACAGCCGGAAGTTCCGAGAGTGACCGAGTGAGTGGAAGGTGCGATGGAACGCGGCGCCGACGCGCGTCATGGCTGACCACCTGTCAGGCCCTCGAGGATGGCGGCGGCCTCCTCGAGCGTCTCGAGCTCATGCGCATCCAGGTCGCGGAGCGCCTTCGCCAGGTAGGCCTCCTTGCGGCCCCGGCTCCGATCGAGGAGCTTCCGACCCTGCGGGGTGACGGTGACCCAGGCGACCCTCCCGTCGCTCGGGTCGGACTCGCGCGAAGCGAGGCCCACGTCGACGAGGGCGGCGACGATCCGGGTCATCGAGGGCGGCTGGACCTGCTCGACGACGCACAGCTCGCTCATCGTGAGCGGTCCCTGGCGGTCGACGGAGGACAGCGCGGCCAGCATCGAGGGGGTGATCCCCGGCTCGGCCTCGCGGCGAAGCTTGCGGGCCAGCCTGGTCACCGCGAGGCGGAGCCGGGCCGCGAGGGCCGCGGTATCCGTCTTGGTGGTCGTCGTCGGCACCACTTCATGATACTACGCGTGGCTAATTAGTCTGGCGAAACACTCGGACCAGCGCGGATGGCACACTCGTCCCCGTGAGACGCCTGCTGCCGCTGCTGCTCGCCGCGCTCCTCGGCGCGTGCAGCAACACGTCCGATACCCGCGGCCCGGACCCAACGGAAGCAGGCGCCACCGCCACGGGCTCGACGGGCGCGATCGAGACGTCGTCCTCGCCGACCCCCGTCGAGGTCTCACCGTCCCCAGATGACGAGGCGCCTCCGGAACCCGGCGGGGAGGAGCGCACGCGCTTCGCCGGCCGGATCTCTGCCCTGCCGGCCCCACTCGCCGCCGAGATGCGGGGCACGACGTGGAAGCCGGGGTGCCCGGTCCCGCTGTCCGAACTCCGCCTGCTCCGGTTCAACTACTGGGGGTTCGACGGGCAGGTCAAGCGGGGACCGATGGTGGTCAACACCTCGGTCGCCCCGGACGTCCTGTGGGTGTTCGGGCAACTCTTCGACGCGCAGTTCTCGATCAAGCGCGTCGGCCTCACGCGGGAGTTCAAGGAAGTGAGTCTGGAGACGGCTCCGGACACCCGTCGAAGCGTCACGGCTTCGTTCAACTGCCGGCCGGTCGTTACCCCGGCCGGGGCGGGCGACACCTTCTCCCAACACTCCTTCGGCCTGGCCGTCGACGTGAACCCGCTGCAGAATCCGTACGTCCGCGAGGACGGATGGGTCCGGAACCGGTTCGCCCGTCCGTACGTCGACCGCTCGCGGAACCTGCTCGGCATGATCGAGGCGGGGGATGTGGTCGTGCGGTCCTTCGCAGCCGTCGGATGGGCGTGGGGCGGGAACTGGAGCGGCGGGAGGGACTACATGCACTTCTCGCTCGCCGGCCGCTGAGCGAAGGGGGGGGATCCGGCTCCTAGATATCCGGCTCCTAGATGAAGAGTTGGATCGCGCTCTCCTTCATCTCGAGCAGGGCGGTCGCGGCTCCGATCGGTTCCTCGAGGCCATCGATGAGGTCGTCCTTCGAGATGCCCATCAGGTCCATCGTCATCTGGCATGGGATCAGACGGACGCCCATATCCTGGGCGAGCTCGAGCAGCTCGGTCGGATGGGGCGTCTTGTAGTTCTCGGCCACCTTGCCGAGCATCCACGGCCCCATGCCGGCGAACTGGTAGCGCGAGAGCTTCGCCTTCGACGTCGACCCCGGATTCATGACGCCGAGCGCCTTCGTCATCCAGTCCTTGCCCGTCTTGCGACGACGCTCGGGCTTGATGAGCGGGAACAGGCCCCAGAACGTGAAGAAGACGTTGACGGACATGCCCGAGGCGGCCGCCGTCGTCGACAGGATGAGCGTGGGCCAGATGCGATCGAGGTGTCCGTCCCAGGCCACGATCGTGATCTGGTTCTTCCGGTTGTACCCATCGCGCTCAGCGCGCTCGTCCAGCGCCCGATCGATCAGCTCGCGCAGCGCTGCCGGATCCTGGCCGGTCGCGGCGTCGGTGGCCGTG
>CAZMNP010000115.1:0-7311 GCA_964567675.1 uncultured Actinomycetes bacterium | reverse complement strand
TCACGCTCGAGTACCCGGTGATCCGCCACATGAACAACCTCGAATCCGTCTTGACGTACGAAGGGACGAACGAGATCCACACGCTGATCGTCGGCGAGGCGCTGACCGGCCTTCGCGCATACGAGTAGCCGATACGAGTAGGAGGAACGGGATGGCTCGAGAGTTCGATTGGGTGCTGTTCGAGAAGTCGGTGGAGATCACGGCGTCGGCCGTCCGCGGCGCGATGGGCGGGGAGAAGAGCCAGCCTCCCGGGTTCCCCGGGCAGGTCTTCAAGGAGGTCTTCGCAGCGCTCCGGGAGGCGGCGGAGGATCTTCCCGAGCGGGCGAGAACCGGCTTCTAGGGCTCTTCGCGCAAGAGGTCTCGGAGCGACACGATGCCGACGAGGTTCCCGTCCTCCACCACCGGCAGGTGCCGGAACCCGCGTTCGAGCATCAGTTCCCGGGCGTCGCGGACCGGGGCCTCGGGCGCGATCGTCGTCGGGTTCCGGGTCATCCACTGCTCGACGGCGTGATGGGCCGCGTCGAAGTCGGTCGCGAGGGCTCGAAGCACGTCGCGCTCGGTGAAGATCCCGCTGACCTCGCCGTCCACGAGCACGATGGCGGACCCGACGTGACGCCCCCCCATGACGGTGGCGGCTTCGGCGACGCTCGCGGAGGGTTCGACGGTCACGAGGTCGGTGCTCATGACGTCGCGAACGGTCACCATGATCTCCGGAAGGAGCATAGCGAGGCGCGCGCGCTCACGGAAGCGCTGCGTGCGTGGTTCCGTCCTCGCCGGCGACGGTACCCCTGGCGGGGATCGAGCGATCCGTACGCGGTCCTGGTGTCCGAGGTGATGCTCCAACAGACCCAGGCCGCGCGCGTCGGCCCGGCGTTCGAGCGGTTCCTCGATCGGTACCCGACCGTGCAGGACCTCGCGCGGGCTACGCGCGACGACGTCGTGCGTTCGTGGGCCGGGCTCGGGTACAACCGCCGCGCGGTGGCGCTCTCCGAGACGGCGCGGTCCCTGGTCCAGGAGCACGGCGGGCGGGTGCCGCGCGACCCGGGACTCCTGCGGCGGCTCCCGGGCATCGGCGCGTACACGGCGGCTGCGGTCGCGTCGCTCGCGTTCGGCGAGCCGGTCGCGGCGCTCGACACGAACGTCCGGCGGATCGTCGCGCGCGTGTGGGCGGGGCGCGAAGCGGAGGAGGTGGCACCCGCCGAGCTGCCCGAGCTCGCCGGGCGGTGGCTCGACCACGACGATCCCTCGACCTGGAACCAGGCGCTCATGGATCTCGGCCGCGAGATCTGCCGCCCGCGCCCGCGTTGCGACGCCTGTCCGATCGCGTTCGGCTGTCGCTTCCTGGCCGAGGGCGCCACGCCGGTTCCGGCTCGGCGCAAGCAGGGCCGGTTCGATGGTTCATCACGCCAGGTGCGCGGGGCGGTGGTCGATTCTCTCCGCCGGCGCGGGTCCTGGTCGCTGGGCGCGATCGCTCGGGGCACCGGGTTCTCGCCCGACCGGGTCCGAGAAGCCGTCGACGCGCTTCGGCTCGACGGGCTCGTCGAGGCCGGTCCGGCGGCCCTCGCGGGGCGGCCCGCCGGCAGGGTCCGGCTCGCGCGCGGCTAGATCGCTTTCAGTGCGGGCATGACCTCGGCTGCGAAGAGCTCGACCGCGCGAGCTGCGGTGTCGAGATCCATTCCGGGGTAGTGCAGTCGGACGACCAGGTGAAGGTCGGGGCGATCGTCGAACGGCGCAACGATCTCCTTCAGCCCCTGGAGCACCTCAGCAGGCGTCCCGACGGTCGTGCTTCTTCGGAGCTCGGCCTCGTCCGGCAGCGCGATCGTCAGCGAGTCGTTCTCCGGCGTGTCCGCGCCCGCGTCCCACGCGTCGTACGCACCGAGTTGATGGGCGATCCCGCTCGCGATCGTCTCCCAGGCGTCGCCCTCGGCCTGGACGAACGCGTTCTGGAGCAGCACCAGCGCGAGCGCCGACGGGTCGCGCCCGGCGCCTCGAGCGCTCTCCTCGACGAGCGTTACGTACCGCTGCGCGTCCTCGGGCGCCGCGTCCGCCACGTATCCGTCGGCGAGTCGCCCGGCCCGCCGGACGGCCTTGTCGGCGTAGCCACCGAGGTAGATCGGGATCCCGGTGAGCCGGGCGGGTGGCGGCGTGACCTTCACGCGGTCGTAGCGGAACGCGCGTCCCTCGAAGGAGAAGCGCCTGCCCGTCCAGGCCCGGCGCAGGATCTCGATCGTCTCTTCGGTCCGAACCGCCCGCTCGCCACGGGGAACGCCGAACATCCGGAACTCTTCTTCGCGCCAGCCGATCCCGAGGCCGAGCAGCAGCCTGCCGCCGGAGAGCTGGTCGACGACGGCCGAGTCCTCGGCGAGGCGCAGCGGGTCATGGAACGGCGCGAGCAAGATCCCGGTGCCGAGCAGGATGCGCTCGGTCGACGCCGCGAAGGCCGCCAGCATCGGCAGCAACGACGGGAAGTAGCCGTCGGAGGAACCGTGATGCTCGCTCACCCAGGCGGAGTCGAACCCCGCTGCCTCCGCGAGGCGGACGAGCTCCAGGGTCTCGCCGTACTCCTGCGCGAAGGTGCGGGACGAGTCCGCGGGCACCTGGCCCGTGAACAGCCCGATCCCGACCCGAACGGTCATCGGCGACACCGTACACGCGCGCCGGAGCTGGACCGAGCAGGCATGATGGATGCGGTGAGGATCCGGCTCGACCCGTCGGCCCGCGAACCGCTCTCCGAGCAGCTCCGCTCCGCGCTCGCGGCGCGGATCGCATCGGGCCGTCTGGCAACCGGAGAACGGATGCCGACGGTCCGAGACCTCGCCGCCGAGCTTGAGATCGCGCCGAACACGGTCGCCAAGGCCTATCGCGATCTCGCATCGGCCGGCTTGATCGCCGGACGGGGGCGCCGGGGGACCTTCGTCTCGGAGTCGTTCCCGGCTTCGGTCGGCGACGGCGATGCGCGCCTCGCCGAGGCTGCGGAAGCCTACGCGCGACGCGCCCGGCAGCTCGGCTTCGGGTCTTCGGCCGCACGAGCCGCAGCCGAGAAGGCTCTTCGACGCACGCGATCCTGACTCGCCGGGCTCCGCGGAGCCCGCTACTCGAACAGCAGGAGCGCCGCCATCGTCGCGAAGCCGCCGATCACGCCGACGAACTGCACCAATGACGTGCGGAGGTCGGTGGCGCGGTGGAGCTCCGGGATCAGGTCGGCACCGGCGATGTAGATGAACGCGCCCGCCGACATCGCGAGCAGTGGCCGCTCCAGGCCACCGACGGCGTCCTGCAAGGCGAGCGTGAGGACGGCACCGAGGACGGCCGTGAGCGCGGAGGCGAGGTTGTAGATCACGGCCCTTCGCGGCGTCAGTCCCGCGTGGACGAGCATGCCGAGGTCGCCGATCTCCTGCGGGATCTCGTGGAACGCGACTGCGGCGGTGGTCGCGATGCCGAGCCGCGCGTCGATGAGGAAGGCACCCGCGATGATTGCGCCGTCGACGAAGTTGTGGATCCCGTCGCCCAGGAGATTGTTGAAGGCGACCGGGTGGATGTGCCCCTGACCCGGGGATCCGAGCTGGTGATGAAGGTGGATGAACTTCTCGAGGACGAAGAAGAAGACCATCGCGCCGACCACGACGGTCGAGATGCCCGTCGTCAACCCTCCGTCCTCCGCGAGCTCGGGGAGGATGTGGAAGAGCGCGTCTCCGAGGAGCCCGCCGACGGCGAAGCTGACCAAAAGCGGAAGGAGCCTGCGAAGGAGCGCTTCGCGCGCGACCAGTCCGAGGATCCCGACCAGTGAGATCAGGCTCACCGCGAAGACCGCTGCAAGCGTGCTGCCCCACACCGACGCGGTCGCCGCGATCACGGCGCGGAGGCTACACGACCCGTGTGAGCGCTAGGCGGAGAGGTACGGGCGTTCCGGTCGCGGCACGTCCAGGATCGTCGACGCGTTCACGATCACCTCGCGCCCGATCGGATAGATCGTGCCGGTGACCTCGACCCACTCGTTGTCCTCGAAGCCACCCGGAGTCACGTTCACGACCCGAACCTGAGCAACCGTTGCGTCCGCGACGCAACAGCTCACGACGTATCGCGTCAGCAGGAACTCGTCGGCGGGCGTGTCCTGGTACCGCGTGACGAAACCGACGAAGTCGACCTGCTCGCCGGCGCGCTTCGCGAGCGCCCGTTCGCCCTCGGGCGTCGTCTGGGCGACGGCGACGTCGACGAGCGTCAGTTCGCCGGTCGCGATGTCGCCCTCCGCAGTCGAGAACCCGGCGCCGGCGACGGCGGAACGCTTGCCCGCCGAGAAGGATCCGAGCGTCGCCGGCGGCAGGATCGCGATCAGGAGCACCGGGACGACCATCGCGATCATCACACCGAGCTCCCGGCTCCGAAGTGGCTCCGGTTGCGCGGCGCGGGCCGAGGCGATGCGGCCGAAGGTCGCCAGGGTGAGCAGGACCGCCGCGACGGGAACGACCCACTCGGTCCGAGTCGAGAGGTAGAACGCATCCCTTCCGGAAACGAGGAGGAACCAGAAGAGCGCCGCCCAGGCGCCGAGCACCATCGTGCCCGCGACGCGGACCGGGCTCCAGCGCAGCTCAACTCCCGCGCTTCTATCGCGGGTGTCGCTCATCCCGCGAGCACCCCGATCCACAAGGCTCCGACGAGGGTCGCGGCGAAGACCCCGACGACGAGGGCACGGACGAACCCGCGCCGGAACGTTCCCGCGTACAGGGTCACCAGCTTCGCGTCGACCATCGGCCCCGAGACGAGGAACGCGAGCTGTGCCGAGGGCCCGAACTGGACGAACGAAGCAGCGACGAACGCGTCCGATTCGGAGCACAGCGAGAGCGCCGCGGCGAGCATCATCATCACGACGATCGACACCACCGGGATGTCCGCAACGCTCGTCAGCAACGAGGCGGGCAGGAAGGTCTGGATCGCGGCGGCGATCGTCGCGCCGAGGATCAGGTACCGCCCCATGAAGAGGAAGTCGTTGCCGAGATGCACGAAGAACCGTCGCCATCGCGCCTCGGGCCGGGCGAGGTGCGTGCGGTGCTCGTGCTCCTCCTCGGGGTTCGGCTTCAGCAGTTCGTCCTTGGAGCGATCGCCGATCACCCAACCCACGGCGATCGCGACGAGCATCCCCAGCAGGAACCGGCCGCCCACCATCGTCCACGTGGTCGAGCGCCCTCGGTAGGCGACGAACGTCGAGGCGATCACGACCGGATTGATCACCGGCGCGGCGAGCATGAACGTCACCGCCGCCGACGGCATCAGCCCGCGCTGCGCGAGACGGCGGGCGACCGGCACGGACCCGCACTCGCAGATCGGGAAGGCGAGCCCCGCGAGCGCCGCCGTCGGCAGCTGCAACGGCCGGGGCAGACGGCCGAGCCGCTCGAGCGTCCCGATCGGAACGAACACCTCGACGAGCGCAGCGGCGAGCGCGCCCAGCATCACGAACGGCAGGGCCTGAACGAGGAGCGAGCCGAAGATCACGAGGTACGTGCGGACCCACTCGACGCGTTGCGGGTCCGCCAGCCGGACGGCAATGGCGCAAAGAAGGACCCCCCCCGCGGCGATCAGCGCGGCGCGGGTTCCGACACGCCGTTGTCCCCGCGCGACGAGGGCCATTCAGTCGCTCCTCATGGATTCAGCAATACCTCGCGAACGAAACGGCGAAGCCCTGGAACGCGTCGGCCATCATCTCTCGCCCGTCCGAGCCCGTCACGCCGAGGAGGGCGTCGACCGCGACCTGGCCCGAGACCCGGGCGTCCGTGAGTGCGCGCTGGTCCAGGAAGATCCCGCCGGGGACCGTTGCCGCCACCGCCGGCGACTCGCCGGGCACCGCGTCCTCGACGGCGGAAACCAGCGCACCGTCGGGATCTGCCGACGTCGGGCGCGCTTCGGCGCCCGTTCCCGCGAGGACGACGAGCACCGACCCGTGTGTGGCATCGTCCGCCGTGGCAACGATCTGCTCGCTGCGACGATCCATCGACCGGATGGAACCGTCGAGCACGACGCCGAGGAGATCCGGCACGCCGTCGTCTCGGTGGTCGGTCAGGAGCGACCGCACGGACGACACGGCGTCCGCCCCGCCGGCGAGGATCACGCGGTCGGCGTCGTGGTTCTCGTACCAATCCCCACCGATGAGCCCTCGGTCGCGGTCGTCGGTCGCGACCAGTGAGATGACCGGACGCTGCTCGTACGGGGACGGGACGCCCGGCGAGGCGGGGGCGTCGAGGTCGTCTGCGAGCGTCGCGATCACCGGCACCGGCGCGGTGATGCCGAACGCGGCGACGACCTCGCCCGTTTCGCTCCGGACGAACGAGCCCGTGATCCCGTGTTGGGAAGGAAGGCCACCCGTGCCGAGCGTGGTGAGTGTCGCCGCGGGGTCGAGCGGCAGGGAGCCGGTCGAGGCCTCGAGCGTCCCCGCGCCGTCGTCGAGCAACGAAGCGAGGAACGGCCAGTCGTCCGGGTGGGCCGACAGATCCACGGCACCGACGCCTTTCCATCCGATCAACACCACGAGGGTGGGTGGTTCGCCGCCGGTGACGCCGTCGATCGCGGTCCCCGAGCGGACATTCGGGAAGGGCCGCTCGAATCCGAGGATCTGCGCGATCGTCGGCGCGACGCGGTCGAGCGTCACCCCCGAAGGCAGCCCGACGTCGCGACGCACACCGGCACCGGCGAACGCGAGGGGGACGGCGGCGTCGTCGACCACGGTTCCGGGCCAGGGCAGCCGGGATCCGGCGATCTCCGTGTAGACGGGTGTGCCCTCAACCACACCGAGAACATCCGGCGATCGTCCCTCCCGATACCCGTTGGCGATGAGTTCACGAAGGGTCGCCGCGAGCGGACAGAAGGGCACACGCGGTGCCCCCTGGACCTCGGCCTGGCACGATCTGCCCACGCAGAGCACCTGCAGGACGCCCGCGGGCAGTCCGATCGCTGCCAGCACGACGAGCAGCGTGAGCAGTCGTCGTCCGGTCACGCGCGTCACGCTACCGCGGAACCTGCGTTCCGCCGTGGGTTGTCGTTCCACGCCGCGTGGTGTTTCGTATCTCGTTCGTGGCCCCCTCTCGTCGTTTCTTCGCGCTGCTCGCCGCCTTGTTCGTGCTCGGTGCGGCGTGCACGAGCGGTGGCGGCGATGCGTCCGGCACCCGGTCTCCACAGTCGAACGGCGAACAGTCCGGCGACGCTGCCTCGCCCGAAGACACTCCCTCGTCTCAAGACGGTGCCTCGCCCCAAGAGGAGCAGGGTGAGCTCGCGACCGGGAGGCTGGCCGACCTCGCCTGCTCACTCCCGCACGAGTGGTTGCTC
>CAZMNP010000114.1:0-13314 GCA_964567675.1 uncultured Actinomycetes bacterium | reverse complement strand
GGGCGAGACGATCGAACGCCGGGGGCGCCCGGTGGGCCTGTCGCTGCTTCCGAGTGCCGAGATCCCCATCTGGATCTCGGCCATGGGGCCGAAGGCGATGCGCCTCGCCGGTGAGATCGCCGACGGAGCGCTCCTGAACTGGTGCTCGCCCGAGCGCGCCGCGTTCGCGAAGGCACGGGTCGCGGAAGGAGCCGAGGCGGCCGGCCGCGATCCGGCGGAGATCTCCCTCGGCGTGTACGTGCGCTCCTGGGTCGGGCAGGACGCGGAGGCCGCGATGACCGTCCTGCGGTCGGCGGCCGGCGAGTACGCCTCGTACCCGGCGTACGCGCGGCAGTTCGCGCAACTCGGCCTGGGAACCGAGGCGGAGGCGGCGGCGGCGGCGCATCGCGCGGGACGTCCCCAGGACGTTCCGGAGGTGCTGGTACGCGCGGTCTCCGCAGTCGGTGACCAGGCCCCCGAGCGCATCGAGGAGTTCCGCGAGGCCGGCGCCGACCTGGTCGTGGTCTACCCGATCCCCGTCGGCGAGCCCGCCGCCTCGATCGAAACGACCCTCCTCGCCCTGGCACCTTGAGCCGGAGCGTCGTAGACTCGATTTGCAAGGTTCCCACCGTGGAAACAGGGAAAAGGAGAACGGGGGAAGGCCGCACCCGACCGGTCGAACGAGGAGAAGGGGAAGGCGGATGACCTACACGATCGCCGAGCCGTGCATCGACGTGAAGGACCGCGCGTGCGTGGACGAGTGCCCCGTCGACTGCATCTACGAGGGCGGCCGCATGCTCTACATCCACCCCGACGAATGCGTCGACTGCGGCGCCTGCGAGCCCGTCTGTCCCGTCACCGCGATCTTCTACGAGGACGACGTGCCGGCCGAGTGGAAGCAGTTCACCCCCATCAACGCCGAGTTCTTCAACGAGGACGTGAGCGGGATCGGTTCCCCTGGAGGGGCCGCACAGGTCGGTCCCGTGACGGCGGATCATCCGGTCGTCGCCGCCTGGCCCGCCGTCGGCTGAACGCGGCGGGGCGGATCAGCCGGCCGAGGCGGGCTCCTCCGTCGCCGGCAACAGACCGGGTCCCTCGAACGCCGTGTGCTCCGGCCACCGCTGGCGAGACTTCGCCGCCAGCTTGCTCATGAGCGAGATCGCGGCGGGATCTTCCGCGCCGGGTCGCCACTCGATGACCCCGTCGGCCGTGGCGCGGTCCCAAAGGTCGCGCCCCTTGTCGGTTCGGATGATCGTGAGGGTCCATCCCTCGCTCTGTCCGAGTCCTCCGAACGAGATGTCCGCGTGCTCTGCCGCGAAGTCGGGACAGCGGAGGCACCCCGGGCGAGTGAACTCGTGCGCTTGCTTGAGGGAGTAGGTGACCTCCTCGCCGTCCTTCGTATAGAAGAGGACCTTGCCCTTCACGTTCACGCGCGCGAGGTCGTCGAGGTCCAGGCCGAGGCGATCCTGCGCGATCTCGACCATCAGCCCGTCGTACGTGAAGCTCTTCGAGCAGAGCAGGCCGAGGGTCCAGGCGATCTTGCGCGCCCACTTGTTCACCCGGCGAGCCGTGAGCGATCCCGTCACGCTCGCCTGGCAGGACATCCCGACGAGTGCGAGCTTGGACAGTCCCATCTCGGCGGCCTTCGTGAGCGCGAGCGGATTCGCCGAGTACGTGTACCGGGAGCCGGCCGTGTCGAGCACGCCTTGCTCGTCCGTGACCACGGTCGGTTCCGCGTCCCAGGGCCGGTCGTCCGAAAGTCTCGACGTGAGGGCGCCGTCGATCTCGCCGCCCCGCAGCCCCCAGATGAGTAGCGCAGAGACGACCCCACCGTCCTGACCCCGCATCAACACCTCCGGCGAGGTGGCGCGCGCCAGCACGATGTCCTGGTACTGGCCGATGACCTCCTCGGGCTTGCGCGTCTGCCCGAACAGGGTGAGGTCGATCTCGCCTTCCCATTCGCGGAACCGAGGGCACGCTCGTGTGCAGATGTCGCAGCCGCGCTCTCCGTGCGCGCACGCGTCGGGTCCGTCCTCCTGCAGCTGGACCGGCTCGTCGTTGGCATAGCCGAGGACGTGGAAGGGACAGGCGACGATGCACGCGGTGCAGCCGGTACAAAGTCCGGTCAATACCACCTCGTGATACAGGTCATGCCACTGCGTCTTGTCGGCGGTGGAGGCCATCCGGCGCAGTATAGATGGGGCACCCGTTCGCGCGGTCTCGGCGGTCCTTCGGTGTCGGGGCGAGTGGGGTCGGTCCCGGTTCGGGAGGGCAAGGGTTAGGCTGGCTCCTCGGGATCCGAACGCAAGGAGGGGAAGATGCGCGCACCACGCTGGATGGCGCTGATCGCCGGGATCTTCGCGATGACCCTCGTCTTGGCCGCGTGCGGCGGCGACGACGACGGAGGTGACACCACGGGGCCGACGGCGGCGACGGGCGAGACCAACGGCGGCGGCGGCGGCGGCGGTGGTGGTGGTGGTGGCGGCGGCGGCACCGAGATCGTCATCGAAGGTTTCGCCTTCAACCCGTCGACGATCACGGTGTCGGGCCCGACCGAGGTCACGGTCACGAACAACGACACGGCGCCGCACACGTTCACGCTCGACGACGACAGCGTCGACCTGGCGCTCGGTGCGGGGGAGACCGGCACGGCGACCGTCGACGTCTCGGAGACGACCGGGTTCATCTGCACCATCCACCCGTCGATGACCGGAACCGTCGAGGTCGCGTAGCCGAGCCGCGGAAGCGGCCCGTCAGATGGAGAACGAGTCGCCGCAGGCGCACTCGTGCGTGGCCCGCGGATTCATCATCTTCAGGCCGCCGCCGAGCAGCGCATCGTTGAACTCGAGCGTCGAGCCCTCCAGGATCGGGGCGCTCTTGGGGTCGACCAGCACCTGAACGCCCTCTGCCGCGGCGACGACCTCGTCGTCCTGCGTCCGGGCGTCGAACCCGAGCTCGTAGGAGAACCCCGAGCACCCTCCGGCCACGACGCGGACGCGCAGGACGGGCTCGGCGCCCTCCCGCTCGGCGAGCTGGCGGATCTTGCCCGCTGCCTTGTCGGTGACCGTGATCACGGTGGTCGTCTCCATCGCCCCTTAAGGATAACGCCGACGGCGCCGACTCAGGCGCCCAGGAACCCGACGAAGATCCGTGCGTAGACACGAGCGGCGGCCACGAGCGCGTCGACCTCCACCCATTCGTTCGCGGTGTGGGCGACGGCGAGCGAGCCCGGCCCGAGGATCACGGTCGGGATCTGGGCGTCGTTCAGATAGAACCGTGCGTCGGTGATGCCGGTGAACCCGACGTCGCGCGGGACCTCGCCGGTCTCCTCCTCGACCGCCAGGCGGCAGGCGGCCGCGATCGCGGACCGCGGGTCGCTCTCGGCCGCGTCGGTCCACTCGCGGATACGGAAGGTGAGGTCGGTCTCGGGGTGCTCGCGACGGAGATCGGCTCCGAGGCGTTCGAACGGCGCGAGGACCTCCTCGGGTGAGGTCTCGCCCGGCACGATGCGGCGGTCGATGTCGAGCTCGCACCGGTCCGGGACCACGTTCGGCGCGTTCCCGCCGGAGATCAGCGCCGCGTTCACGCTCGGCCGGCCCGTGAGGGGGTGCTCGCGATCGGGAAGCACCTCCGGCAGACGCAGGACGAACCGGGCCATCGACGTGATCGCGTTCACGCCGAGATGCGGCTGCGAACCGTGCGCGGCGGTGCCGCGCGCGATCGCCGTGACCCACGCGCCGCCGCGTTCGGCGAGCCCGAGCTGCAGGTCGGTCGCCTCGCCGACGATGCACGCGTCCTGGTCCAGCGTGCCGTTCGCGTGCAGGACCATCGTGCCGTGCCGGCCGAGGTGCTCCTCATCGGCGACCAGATGGAACTGGAGTGTGCCTCCGAGGGCGATGCCGGCGCGCCGGATCGCCGCGGCCGCGGCCAGCGCCCCTGCGATGGCCCCCTTCATGTCGACCGCGCCACGCCCGATCAGCCGTCCGTCTCGAACGACGCCCTCGAGCGGTTCCACGTCCCACGTCGTGGGGTCGCCGATGGGCACCGTGTCCAGGTGGCCGTTCCACGCCAGCGTCGGACGTGCGCCGTCGCCGAACGTCGCCACGATGCTCGGCCGGCCAGTCTCGGACCGGATCGTCGTGCAGGAGGCTCCGAGCTCGGCCAGGATCGTGCCGGACACCTCGGCGGCCTCGTCCTCGGTCCCACCCGGATTCTCGCTCGCCGCGGCGATGAGCGCGCACGCGTAGCGAAGCACCTCGTCGCGGTTCACCGCCCGGGCGGCACTGGCCGCAGGGTCGGTGAGGGCCTCCTCTACCATGGCCGGGCAATGTACTCGACCGACCTCCGCGTCCGGCTCGACGGGGCGCTCGACCTCGAGCCGAGCCATGAGCCGTCGCCGGGCGACCGTCTCGCCGCGGTCCTCGTGCCGATCCTGGACTCCGGCTCCGTCCTGTTCACGAAGAGGACCGAGGACCTCTCGCGGCATCCCGGCGAGATCTCGTTCCCCGGAGGCATCCGTCAGGAGGAGGACACGACGGCGGTTGACACGGCCCTCCGCGAGACGCAGGAGGAGCTGGGGATCGATGCCGCCGCCGTCGAGGTCCTGGGCGCGCTGCCGCCCGTTCACACGTTCGTCTCGAGCATCCTCATCGTCCCGTTCGTCGGCCTGCTCGGAGCGCCGCCGGTCCTGCGGCCGAACCCGGGCGAGATCGCCGAGGTGTTGGTCTTCTCGCTCGACGAGCTCGTCGCCGCCGAGAAGAAGGTGGACTGGGAGCTCACGGTCGGCGTGTACCGGGGGCACGCCTACGAGATGGGGGACCACACCATCTGGGGGGCGACGGCCCACATCCTGCACAGCCTTCTCGAGATCCTCGGACCCCCGCGCGCGTGACCGAGCCCGAGCCCCACCTGCCGTCGGACGACGAGCTCCGCTCGATCCTCTTGGCCGCGCGCGCCATCGCGGTGGTCGGGCTCTCGTCGAAGCCCGATCGGCCCTCGCACGAGGTGGCCTCGTTCCTGCAGGAGCGGGGCTATCGCATCGTGCCGGTCAACCCCAACGAGACCGAGGTGCTCGACGAGCGCGCCTATCCCTCGCTCCTCGACGTGCCGGCGGAGATCCCGATCGAGATCGTCGACGTCTTCCGTCGTGCGGAGGAGACGCCACCGGTCGCGGAGCAGGCGGTTCGGTGCGGCGCGAAGGTCCTGTGGCTCCAGCAGGGGATCGTGAACGAGGACGCGCGGCGCATCGGGGAAGCGGCCGGGTTGGCCGTCATCATGGGCGTCTGCATCAAGACCACGATCGAACGTCTGGAGGCAACGCGATAGGGAGGGACGGCATGCAGAAGTGGGAGTATTTCGTCGCGCCACTGCTCGAGCACAATCCGGGGGAGATCCTCAACACCTTCGGCGAGGACGGGTGGGACCTCGTCGCCGTGGCTCAGATCACGAACCCGATGGGCGGCCAGTCGCTCGTCGCGTACCTGAAGCGTCCGAAGGGCTAGGGCTCCAGGCGTCTGCGGGACCAGAGCAACAGGCCGAGGAGCGCGACCGCGATCAGGATCCCGACGCCCGTTCCGAGCGCACCGCCAGCTCCCGGAAGAGGTGACGGCGAAGGCGAAGCGGTCGCCGAGTCGCTCGTCTGGGATGCAGCGACGGCGACGAGCGCGAGCAGCGGTGGCAGGATCCTACGGAGCACCCGTCGAGTCTAGGGGCCCGTTCGAGGGCTGCGGTAGGCTCCGCCGCGTGCTCCGGATCGACCACGCCGTGTACGCCGTTCGAGATCTCGACGCGACGGCCGAACGGTTCCGTCGCGAGCTCGGTCTGGACTCCACCGAGGGCGGACATCACGGACGATGGGGGACCGCGAACCGGATCGTGCCGTTCGGCGAGGACTACCTCGAGCTGATCGCCGCCGTCGACGCCGATCGCGCCGCGGGATCGGACTTCGGTCGCGCGACGATGGAGGTAGCGGCGGCGGGCGAGGGTTGGCTGGCGGTCGCGGTCGCGACCGACGATCTGGATGCGGTCGCCGCGCGGCTCGACCTCGAGATCATCGAGGGACGGCGCGAACGTCCCGACGGTCAGGTCCTTCGGTGGAGGAGCGCGGGGCTCGAGGACCCGAAGCGAGCGCCGTGGCTTCCGTTCTTCATCGCGTGGGACGTGCCGGCCGATCTCCATCCGGCACGCGCGCGCGCCGGTCACGGCGTCCGCGTCCAGGGGATCGCCGCGGTCGACGTTGGGGGCGATGCCGGTCTGCTTCGCGACTGGCTCGGCGGCGAAGACCTTCCTATCCGCGCGACATCGGGGGCGGTAGGCGTCCGGTCGGTCGCGCTCGCTACCGCCGACGGTCACCTGGAGATCCGCTAGGCCAGCGCCTGGTCCAGGTCGGCAACGAGGTCGTCGGGGTGTTCGATCCCGACCGAGAGCCGGACCAGCGTGTCGGGAACCTCGAGCGGCGACCCGGCGACGCTCGCATGCGTCATCGGCCCCGGCACCTCGATCAGCGACTCGACACCGCCGAGCGACTCGGCGAGGAAGAAGATCTTCGTCCGTTCCGCGACCGCGAGCGCCTCGTCGGGGGTCCGCATCTCGAAGCTCACCATCCCGCCGAAGCGGCGCATCTGGCGTTCGGCGAGCGCCCGGTTCGGGTGGCCGGGCAAGCCCGGGAAGTGGACCTTCGTCACCTTCGGATGTTCCGCCAAGAACTCGGCGACGCGTTCGGCGCCGGAGCAGTGTGCCTCCATGCGGACGGCCAACGTCTTCACGCCGCGGAGTGCCAGGAAGCAGTCCATCGGTCCCGGGACGGCGCCGACCGAGTTCTGCAGGAACGTGAGTCGCTCGATCAGCTCGTCGTCGCTGGTCACGATCGCGCCGCCGATCAGGTCGGAGTGCCCGCCGAGGTACTTCGTGACCGAGTGCACCACCGCGTCGGCGCCCAGCTCGAGCGGGCGCTGCAGGTAGGGCGTGGCGAACGTGTTGTCCACGACGCACCGGGCGCCGGCCGCGTGGGCGATCTCCGAGACGCGGGCGATGTCGATCACCTTGAGGTGCGGGTTCGTGGGCGTCTCGAGCCAGACGATCCGGGTCTCCTCGCGCAAGGCATCGCCGAGCGCGCCCTCGTCGGCGAGATCGATCGTGTCGAACGCGATGCCCCACTGCTGCAGCACACGGGCGAGCAGCCGGTACGTTCCCCCGTACACGTCGTCGCCGAGGACGACGTGATCGCCGGGCTGGAGCGTGAGCAGCAGGGTGGTGCTCGCCCCGAGGCCGCTCGAGAACGAAAGGCCGCGCTTGCCGCCTTCGAGGGAGGCCAGGACGCGCTGGAGCGCCTCGCGCGTCGGGTTGCCGGAGCGCGCGTAGTCGTAGGCCTTCGGCTTGCCGACCGCCGGCTGGGCGTACGTCGAGGTCTGGTAGATCGGGACGTTCACGGAGCCGAACTCCGCATCGGGCTCCTGTCCGACGTGGATCGCGCGCGTCTCGAAGGCCAGCTCGTCGGCGCGGTCGTCCTCGTTGTTCATCGCATCTCCGGAGGAAGGGTCCATCGTCTCCTCTTCAGCTCGTCGACCGCCGCCTCGCCCGAGCGGGCGAGCGCCCACAGCGCCGACTTGCGCTTCGCGTCGTGCCCCGGGGCGAACTCCCGAGCGGTGAGCGCGGAGCACGAGGGATCGCCGCACCCGCACGCCGTCATGCCGGGAAGCGCCGGCTGGCCGTCGCCGCGGCTCGGCAGGACCGCTCGGCGGAACGGGTGAGCCGGCAGCGTCGCGGCGGGAAGCACGATCTGACCCTCCCGGGGATCGCCCGGCGCGCTGAACCGGCGCTGGAGCGCGTACTGCCCGGTCAGCGCGGCCAGGGCCGCGTCGACCTGGTCCGCTGAGCGGAGCGCCCGGGCGTCCACGCCGTGCGTGCCGAGCACCCCTCGTCGCCACCCGTGCGCCGTCACGCCCTTCGGCGGAAGGCACCCCGCGAGGACGACGGCCGTCGCGTGCGGGAACACCTCGATGGCCGTTCCCTTGACGGACCCCGCCCGGTAGCGGGGGAACGATGCCTCGATCGCACGGAAGACCTCGAACCCCACGGTCATCCACTCGTAGAAGGGATGTTCGGCCATCCGGGGATCCGAAGGGGTGTTGAAGGACTGGATCCCGAACAACCGCAGCTCGCGTTCGGTGAGGCGGGACCGGCCCGTGCTCGCCCAGGCCGGCGGCGCGTCGATCGCTACGACGTCGGGACCGAGGTCGCCGACCACCCGCGCGAGCTCGGCCGGCGTCACCCGGCGTGCCGTGTCGAGCACCGAACGGTCCTCGTCGAGCAGGACGAGGTCGAGACCTTTGCGAACCCCGACGTCGATCCCGAGCGCGCGCACGACCTCTACGCGCGCCGGCGGTGGGCAAGGAACTCGAGCAGATCCGCGCGCGTGAGGACGCCGAGGACCTGTCCGGCCTTCACCACGAGCACCGCGGTCCCTTGTTGGAGCGCCTCGAAGGCGAGGTCGACCGGCTCGTCGAACTCCACCATCGCGATCGGCGGACCCATGACCTCCGCGACGCCGGCCTGCAGGGCGTCGGGGTCGCGGAAGATGCGGTCGAGCAGCTCGCGCTCGCGGATCGAGCCGACGAACTGCGCGACGTCCATCGAAACCTCGCGAACGACCGGCGCCTGGGAGATGGAGTAGCGCTGCAGGGCATCGATGGCCTGCCGCACTCGGTCGTGCGCGTTCACCGTGACGACCGGTGGGAGCTCGCCGTGCTTGGCCTCGAGCACCTCTTCCACTCGGACGATCTCGGGCCGGTCGGTGAGCCCGTACTGGAGGAGCCACGTGTCGGAGTAGAGCTTCGACAGGTAGTTGCGCCCGGTGTCGGGCAGGATCACGACGACGACGTCGTCCGGTCCGAGCTCGCGCGCGACCTCGAGCGCCGCGACGACGGCGGTTCCCGACGAGCCGCCGACGAGGATGCCCTCCTCCCGCGTGATCCGCCGCGCCATGCGGAACGCGTCGCGATCGGAAACGCGCACGTACCGGTCGACGAGCGAGGGGTCGAACGTGTTCGGCCAGAAGTCCTCGCCGATCCCCTCGGTCAGATAGGTGTGGACGTCGCCGGAGAAGATCGAGCCCTCGGGATCGGCTCCGACGACGAGCACGTCCGGGTTCTGCGACTTGAGGTACCTCGCCACACCCGTGATCGTGCCGCCGGTTCCGACGCCGGTGACGAAGGCGGTGATCCGTCCGTCGGTCTGCCGCCAGATCTCCGGTCCCGTCGTCGCCTCATGGGCGGCCGGGTTCTCCTCGTTGAAATACTGGTTGGGCTGGAACGCTCCCGGGATCTCCTCGGTGAGGCGATCGGCCACGCGGTAGTAGGACTCGGGTGACTCGGGAGGAACCGACGTCGGGGTGATCACCACCTCGGCTCCGTACGCCCTCAGGAGCGAGATCTTCTCCTGGCTCATCTTGTCGGGCATCACGAAGATGCACTTGTAGCCGCGGATCGCCGCGGCGATCGCCAGCCCGTGCCCCGTGTTCCCCGACGTCGGCTCGACGATCGTCCCACCGGGCTTCAGGGAGCCGGCGCGCTCGGCCGCCTCGATCATCCGAAGACCGATGCGGTCCTTCACGCTTCCGCCAGGGTTCAGCATCTCGAGCTTCGCGAGCACGGCCGGCGCAACACCGCGGGCCACCTTGTTCAGCCGGACGAGCGGCGTGTTGCCCACCGCGTCCAGGAACGAGTCAAGCACCTCCATGCGCGCCCTCTCTCCGGCTTCGGCCGGCCTATCGTCCCACGAACGCGCGGTGGCGGGCCTCGTGGGCCGGCGGGTGGGAGCCGGCTGTTCCGCCGTGATGCTGGGCCCGCTTCACCCGCCGGGGTATCCTGCCGAATCATCCCCGGTGGGCGCGGGGGCTCGAGCAGCGAGCCGGGCGAGCGTCGGCCCCCGATCGAAGCAGGGACTCGGTGAGATGTCGTCCGAGGACATGAGCGACAGAGCCGGCGCGCCCGGCGGAGGATCCATCCTCGTCGTCGACGACGACCCCTTCATCGCGCGCCTCCTCGAGATCGAGCTCCGTGCCGCCGGCTACGACGTCCGTGTCGCCAACGACGGCCAGCAGGCGCTCGAGCTGGCACGCGAGGACTGCCCCGAACTCGTGCTGGCCGACGTGATGATGCCGAACATGGACGGGTTCGAGATGACCCGCCAGCTTCGGCAGGACAGCCGGACGGCATCGGTCAGCGTCATCATGCTCACCGCGCGGGGGCTCTCGGCCGACAAGCTCGAGGGCTTCGCCGTCGGCGCCGACGACTACATCGTCAAGCCCTTCGACACGCCCGAGCTCCTCGCGAGGATCCGAGGGGTCCTGCGGCGAACCAAGGAGATGCGGCAGCAGTCTCCGCTCACCGGCCTTCCCGGCAACATCCGGATCGAGGACGAGATCGAGGAGCGCGTGCGTTCGGGAGTCCCGTTCGCGATCTTGTACGCCGACCTGGATCACTTCAAGGCCTTCAACGACCACTACGGGTTCATGCGCGGTGATGAGGTCATCCAGTTCACCGCCGGCCTGATCTTGGAGCTGGCGCACGAGGCCGGTGGCGCCAGCGCGTTCGTCGGTCACGTCGGAGGAGACGACTTCGTGATCTTGTGCGATGCGAACGATGCGGAAACCGTCGCCGAGCTCATCGTGCGCCGTTTCGACGAAGCCGTCCCCGGGTTGTACGAGCCCGAGGACCGAGCGCGAGGGCACATCGAGGTGACGAACCGCCGGGGCGAGGTCCAAGACTTCCCGTTCCTGTCGATCTCGGTCGGGATCGCGACCACGGCACGTCGCAAGTTCCAGCACTTCGCGGAGGCGGTCGCGATCGCCACGGAGATGAAGGCGTTCACCAAGTCGAAGGAAGGCTCGTCGTGGGCCGTCGACCGCCGGACCAGCTGACGCGCCGCGCGATCTAGTCGGACAGCGGTTCCGGCCGCCCGATGAAGTATCCCTGGCCGAACCGCACTCCCAGCGCCTGCAGTGCGGCATGCTCGAGGTCGGTCTCGATGCCCTCGGCCACGACCGCGATGTCCATCTCCTCGGCGAACGTGATGAGCGCCGTCGCGAGCGCGCGCCGCCGCGCGTCGGAGTCGATGCCGCTCGTCAGGCTGACGTCGAGCTTGATGATCTCCGGGTCGATCAACAGGATGTGGCGAAGGCTGGCGAAGCCTGCCCCCGCGTCGTCGATCGCCACGCGGGCGCCGCGTTCGCGGACGCGTTGGAGCGCCTGGGTGAGACGGTCGTAGTCCTCCACCGCCTCGTGCTCGGTGATCTCCAACACGACCCGTGAGGCATCGACCGCGTCGAGGACCTCGAGCATCCCCTCGGACTCGGCGGTTCGGTACGACACGTTGATCGAGATGTATCGGTCCGGGGGGATGCGCGGCAGATCGGCGAGCGCGGAGCGATTGCACGCGAGCTCCAACTCGGTGCCCATCCCGACCGCGGCGGCCTCGGCGAACCATTGGGGGATGGGCCACGGCTCGCCGCTGTCGGCGAACCTCGCGAGCGCTTCCATCCCGATCACCCGATGCCCTTCGAGCTCGACGATGGGCTGATACACCATCGAGCGTCCCTTCCCTTGCAGCGCGCTGTCGATGCGGTCGGCTTTGGCCAGTCGCTCGGTCGTCGCGATCTCCTGCCGCTGGAGCTGCTCCGCGAGATCCCTCACGAGACCGGTCATCACCTCCGGCGAAACGCTCAGCTGCCCGCGGGCGGCGCGCACGATCGCGCCGAGGATCTCGGCGGGAGCGGTCCCCTTCACGAGGTAGCCGACGGCCCCGCCCTCGAGCATCCGCACGACCGAAGCCCGGTCGTCCACGGCGCTGTGAGCGAGCACACGCGTCTCCGGCAGCAGGTGCCGGAGCTTCTCCGCGACGCGAAGCCCTCCGCCCGCCGGCATCCGGACGTCGACGAGCGCGACATCCGGTTTCGTGGCTTCGGCCATCGCGATCGCCTCGTCCGCGTCGCGGGCCGAGCCGACGAGCTCGAAGGAGTCATCGGACTGCACGAGGTCGGCCAGGGCCGCTCGCAGGACAGCCTCATCGTCCGCGATCAGCACACGGATGGGTGGCCCCGCCACAGATGGACGGTAGCCGCCGGTTCGGCCCCTGGCAACGGAGCGGAGGTGTGAGGGGTTGGACCTATCATCTGAAGCATCGTGAGCGCCGGCGAGATCCGCGCCCCCCGCGGAACCGAGATGACCTGCAAGGCCTGGCCACAAGAGGCCGCCCTGCGGATGCTCATGAACAACCTCGATCCCGACGTGGCCGAGCGTCCCGAGGATCTCGTGGTCTACGGAGGAACCGGGAAGGCGGCTCGCTCGTGGGAGGCGTACGACGCCATCGTGCGGACACTTCGGACCCTGGAGAGCGACGAGACCATGCTCGTCCAGTCCGGCAAGCCGGTCGCCGTGTTCAAGACCCATTCCCTGGCGCCGCGCGTCCTCATCTCGAACTCGATGCTGGTGCCGAAGTGGGCCGACTGGGACACCTTCCGCGAGCTGGAGCAGGCGGGTCTCACGATGTACGGCCAGATGACGGCCGGCTCGTGGATCTACATCGGGACGCAGGGCATCCTGCAGGGGACGTTCGAGACCCTCGCCGAGGCCGCGAAGCAGCGGTTCGACGGCACGCTGCGCGGGACGGTCACGCTCACGGGCGGGCTCGGGGGGATGGGAGGCGCGCAGCCCCTCGCCGTCACGATGAACGAGGGCGTGGCGCTCTGCGTCGAGGTCGACCCCTCGCGGATCGAGCGCAGGATCAAGACGCGATATCTCGACCGCGAGACGGACGATCTCGACGAGGCCGTCCGGTGGGCCGAGGACGCGAAGGCCGCGGGCGAAGCGGTGTCGATCGGTTTGCTCGGCAACTGCGCGGACGTGCTGCCCGAGCTCCTCCATCGCGGTTTCCGTCCCGACCTGGTCACCGACCAGACGAGCGCGCACGATCCGCTCGGCGGCTACGTGCCGGGCGGGCTCTCGCTCGACGAGGCCGATGCGCTCCGGACGGCCGACGCCGCGGAGTACCAGCGCCGCTCGCACGACTCGATGGCTCGACACGTCGAGGCGATGGTGGCGTTCCTGGACGCGAGTGCGGTCGTGTTCGACTACGGGAACAACCTTCGCTCCGGCGCCGAGACCGGCGGATTCGACCGGGCGTACGCCTACCCGGGCTTCGTCCCCGCGTTCATCCGCCCGATGTTCTGCGAGGGCAAGGGCCCGTTCCGATGGGTCGCGCTGTCGGGCGACCCCGAGGACATCGTGAAGACCGACCGCGCGGTGGCCGAGCTGTTCCCCGAGAACGAACGGCTGCAGC
>CAZMNP010000113.1:0-4696 GCA_964567675.1 uncultured Actinomycetes bacterium | reverse complement strand
TGCTTCGGTTCCTGCAGGCGCTCGGGATCCTCGCCTCCACCGTGGTCCTGATCGCCGGCTACCTGTACCTGCAGACCCGACAGCGGCAGGCCGAGACGTCGTACGCGTTGGCACGCCGGATGGGTCTGTCCCGCGCGTCGAGCCGTCGTTCGGTGGCGCTCGAGGTGACGACGCTGCTCGGGACAGCGTTCGTGATCGGCGGGACGATCGCGGCGGTCGCGTCGATCGCGGTCAACCAGGACGTGCAGGCCCGAGCGGTCGACGTCGCCGTGCCGCTGTTCCGGATCCCGGTCCCCTTGTTGTCCGTGACCGCGGCCGCGGTGCTGCTGTTCGCGTGGGTCGGTGCGGCGTTCGTGCAGCGTCGTGCGGATCGCGCGGATGTGGCGGAGGTGATGCGCGTTGCCGAATGACGCCGCCGCCTCCTGCATCGGTCTCGTCAAGATCTACCGGACGGCGACGGGCGAGGTCCACGCGCTCAAGGGGATCGACGCGTCGTTCCCCTCGGGGACGGTAACGGCCGTCGTCGGGCCGTCAGGGAGCGGGAAGTCCTCGCTCCTGCGGATCCTGGCGGCGCTGGACCGTCCGACGGCCGGGTCCATGCGGATCGGAGATGTCACCGTCACGGCGTTGGGGCGTTCGCCGCTCCGCCGGATCCGCCGGCAGATGGTCGGATACGTGTTCCAGCGGCCGGGGCACAACCTGATCCCATACCTCACGGTGCGCGAGCACGTGGCGCTTGCCGCGCGCCTACGCGGTCGCGGTGGAGACGCCATCGACGAGCTGCTCGACGGGCTGGCGATCTGGCATCGGAAGGATCACCTCCCGAACCAGCTCTCGGGCGGCGAGCAGCAACGGGTCGCATTCGCGCAGGCGGTGGTGGGGGCGCCCGCTCTCGTGGTGGCGGACGAGCCGACCGCCGAGCTCGACACGGCGACCGGCGACCGCCTCCTCCACGCGATCACCGAGCTCGCGGGATCGGGGACCAGCTTCGTCGTCTCGACCCACGACCCGATGGTCGTCGAGGCCGCCGAGCGGACGCTCCACCTTCGTCATGGAACGCTCGAAGCCGAGACCGAGGAGCGGACGACCCTTTCGGTGATCGACGAGGCCGGCCGGATCCAGCTTCCGCCCAAGGCGCTGCGGCTGTTCCGCGACCGCCGCGCCGTCATCGAGGTGGAGGAGGACCACGTGCGGATCGAGCCCCCATGAGCGGCGAGCAGCCGCCAGTTCAGATGCCGGTCCAGGAGGCTCCGGTCCTCGAGGGCTCTGGCCTGACGAAGACCTTCCGCCGCGGTCCGGAAGAGGTGCACGCCCTCAGCGGCGCGGACCTGACCGTCCGGGCGGGCGAGATCGTGGCGCTGGTCGGGCCGTCCGGCTCGGGCAAGACGACCCTGCTCTCGGTGCTCGCCGGTTGGGAACGCCCCGACCGAGGCGAGCTCTGCTGGCTCGGCCGACCGCTGCCCGATCCGGCCTCGCTCGGATGGGGGGAGATGGCCATCGTCCCGCAGACCCTCGGGATGGTCGAGGAGCTCTCGATCCGGGAGAACGTGGAGCTCCCGTTCCGGCTCGGCGGTCGTGATCCCTCGGAGGCCTCGGAGGATCAAGCTCGCGTGAACGGACTCCTCGACGACCTTGGGTTGACCGGTCTGGCGTCCCGGCTTCCCGGCGAGGTGTCCTTAGGGGAGCAGCAGCGCGGGGCGCTCGCACGCGCTCTCGTCCTCGGTCCCCGATTGCTGATGGCGGACGAGCCGACGGGACACCAGGACGTCGACTGGACGCGCGGCGTCCTGCGCGTGCTCGAAGTGGCGTCCTCGGACGGGATCGCCTGTCTGATCGCGACGCACCACCGCGCGCTCGTCCACTACGCGGACCGGGTCCTGAGCATCAGCGACGGCCGGCTCGACGAGGTCCAGGCAGGCGATGTGGTCGCCGCCGGCGACGAGCTCTAGGTCGCCGGGGGAGCGTTTCGGCCGGTAGACTTTCGAGTCCGCCGGGGCGGGGTAGCTCAGTGGCAGAGCAAGCGGCTCATAATCGCTGTGTCGCGGGTTCGAATCCCGCCCCCGCTACGAGGCAGATCATCAAGTAGGGGAAGCGATGGCCAAGGGAGACAACCGACCGACGATCACCCTCGCGTGCACCGAGTGCAAGCGGCGGAACTACGTCACGGTGAAGAACCGGATCAACGACCGCGATCGCATCGAGCTGAAGAAGTACTGCCGGTGGGAGCGCCGGCACACGCTCCACCGCGAAACGCGCTGACCCGGCGGCCTCAGGCTTTCTCGGTCTCGGGCTCGCTCTCGGCGTCGGCCGTCATCTCGGACGCCGTTCCGGTCTCGCTCACGTCGATCGTCGTAACCGTGCCGTGACGGATCGCGAGGACGAGCGCCTCGACCTTCGAGTGGACCCCGAGCTTCGTCAGCACGTTCTGCATGTGGGTTCGGAGGGTGTTCGGGCTCATGCCGAGTGTCTCCGAGATCGCTTCCGGTGAGCGCCCCTCGGCCATGAGCGACAAGATCTCGAGCTCGCGCGGGGTCAGTCGTTCCAGGCGATGCCGCGCGTCGTCGTCGCTGCTCCGGCGGTGCCGAAGACGGCGCATCGCGCCTTCGACCTCGACCTCGTCGTGGAGCGACTCGCCCCGGTGCGCGCGCCGAACGGTGCGTGCCACGTTCACGATCGCCTCGGTCTTGGGGAGCAGGCCCGCCGCCCCGGCTTGCACCGCGCGCGCGAGGAGATGCTCGTCGCCGAGTGCGGAGAGGATCAGAACCGCGGCCTCGGGGTCGACCTCTTTGATCCGGCGGGTCGCCTCGATGCCGCTCATCCCCGGCATCGCTGCATCCACGAGGACCACATCGGGATGGTGCCGGCCCGCCGCGCGGATGCCCTGCGGTCCGTCGGTCGCGACGTGGACGATGCGGAGATCCTTCTCGCGGCCCAGCGCGACCTCGAGCGCCTCCCCGAAGGTGCGCTCGTCATCGACGATCAGGACCGTGATCGGCTGGCTGCGGGCGGTTTCGTCCTTGCCGCTGGCCTTGCGGTTCCCGGCCCCGGTTCCGTTTCCGTCAACGGCCATCGGTCCGCCGATCGTAGGCCCGGCACGGTCCCGAGTCACGGAAGCTCCGCCAGTTGTCGCGCTGCATCGCGGCCGCTACGTTCGCAGCGTGCCGTGCCCGTGTGAATCGGCCGAACAGCAGACCGCCGCGAGTGGGACGCTGCTGTGGGCCGTTCGCCCGGCGGTGGGCGGACGCCGCTGAACCCGGCGATCGCGGGGAAGAAGTACCCGCCGGTCGAATTCCTCCTGGATGCGGAACGGGTCGGGGCGTTCGCGAAGGCGGTGGGGCACCCCACCGACGATGTGCCACCGACCCTCGTCACCGTCCCCGAGATCGCCGCCGGACTGGCCAACGTCCTCGCCGACCCAGATCTCGGGCTCGATCTCGCGCGCGTCCTGCACGGCGAGCAGGAGTACGAGTGGGGCCACTCCTTCACGATCGGCGAGCGGGTCGTGGCCGAGGCGACGATCGAGGACATCCGCTCCAAGGCCGGTCTCGAGATCCTTCGTCTTCGGACCGACCTGAAGGACGAGGCCGGCAGGACGGTCGTCGTCGGCCGGAGCACCCTCATCGTTCGGGCGAGCGCGTGACGCGACGGTTCGAGGCCGTGTCGCCGGGCGAGGAGCTCCCGGCCGTGGAGCGGGTCGTCACGCGCGAGGACGTCAAGGCCTACGCCGACGCCTCGGGCGACCAGAACCCGCTGCACCAGGACGACGAAGTGGCGCGCGCGGCGGGCTTCCCCGGGATCATCGCCCACGGGATGTTCACCCTCGGCCACCTCACGTCGGCCATCGTTGCCTGGGCCGGAGATGCGTCGGCCCTCGCGCGGATCCGGGTGCAGTTCCGCGCTCCCGTCTTCATCGGGGCGACGATCGTCGCGGGCGGAAGCGTGAAGGCGCTCGATCCCGAGCGGCGCACGGCAACCCTGGACGTGTGGGTCACGGTCGAGCGCGATGGCGCACTCGAGTGGCCGATCCGCCGAAGCGAGGCCGAGGTCCGGCTCGCCTGAAGTGATCCGTCGGGAGGCCGAGCCTTACTCCAGCTCGATCCGGGTGGCTTCCGTGGCGTCTTCGGGACGGCCGAGGCTCGCGAGGGCGTGCATCGCGTCGCCCATCCGATCGACAACGACCTTGATGTCGCTGTCGTAGCGCTCGCCGAGCTTGTCCGCCATCCGGTCGATCCGTGTCGTGAGGAACTCGTTCGAGCGCTCGATCGACTCGGCCAAGGAGGCGAAGCGCTGCTCCACCATCTCGACCACCTCGGCCGGCAGGTTCGCCTGGAGCTCTTTCATCGCGCGGAGCGCCTGCTTCGAGGCTTCCTGGTCGGCGACGATCTGCTGCGCCAGCGTCTCGTTGTCCGAGCGGATCAGCCGAGCGAGCGACCCCATCCGCTCGTCGACCGACTCGCCGACCGATCTCGACATCTCGTCCCGATTACCCTCGAGCGCTCCGGTTGCCGCGTGCAGCCGCGCGAGCACGTCGTCGAACCGCTCGCCGAGGGAAACCTCGACGGCTCGGGCGGCCCGATCCGAAACGGTGTGTTCCAGGTGCTCGAGATGGCTCTCGACCACGTCGGTCATCCGGATCATGTTCCGGTCCATCGCCGTGAGGGCTTGATCCATCTGGCCGTCGATCGTGTGCGATCGC
>CAZMNP010000112.1:0-5157 GCA_964567675.1 uncultured Actinomycetes bacterium | reverse complement strand
AGCGGCAGGTCCTCCTTCTTCTGGAGGCCCCGCACGGCTTTCACGATGGCGGCGACCTCGGCGTCCTCGTCGGGCGCGGCGAGGGCGACCGGTGGGGGTCCCGTGGGCCGGGTAGCCCGGAGCGTCTTGCGGAACCCGCCGAGGCGCGTCGCGAGCCGGTTCGCGAGCTCGAGCACCTCGGGCGAGGAGCGGTAGTTCTCTTCCAGGCGCAGGACCTTCGCGTCCGGGAACCATCGCGTGAAGTTCAGCAGGTGCTCAGGAGTGGCGCCATTGAAGGAATAGATGGTCTGGTAATCGTCGCCGACCACGCAGACGTCGTCGCGATCGCCGAGCCACCGATCGAGCAGCTCCGCTTGCAGAGGGTTCACGTCCTGGAACTCGTCCACGGTGAACGCCAGGAAGCGCGATCGGACCGTCTCCGCGGCATCGGGGTGCTCGTCGAACATGCGCAGCGCGAGCCCGAGCATGTCTTCGAAGTCCAGCCGGCCCATCGAGGCCTTCCGGCGCTCGTACCCGTCGTAGACGCGGTGCATGAGATCCGCGGGGATCGGCGGCTCGTGGTCGCCGAGCTCGGCGAGGTAGCGCGACGGCGGGATCATCCGGTTCTTCGCCCACTCGATCTCGCCGGCGAGCTCGCGCCGGGGAAGGAACTTGTGCGGCGGCGGAAGGGCGTTCGCGAGCGAGGCGATGAGGGGTGCCTTGTGGTCGAGCACGTCGGGGAGCGCCTCCCCCGTGTGCGAGGGCCACAGCCGCGAGAGCTGTGAGAGCGCCGCAGAGTGGAACGTGCGCGCCTCGACGCCCTCGACGCCGAGCGCCTGGAGTCGCCGCTTCAGCTCCCCCGCGGCTTTGTCCGTGAACGTCACCGCGAGGATCTGCGACGCGTCGAACGCACCGCTCCGGACCTGGCACGCGATGCGGTGGGTGATCGTGGTGGTCTTGCCCGTCCCCGCCCCGGCCAGGATCGCGACCGGCCCGCGGAGTGCGAGGGCGGCCTCGCGCTGGGCATCGTTCAGCCCTGCGAGGACACTCTCGAGTTCGACCACCATACCGACCCTAGCACCGCACCACGACCGGCCACCGTTCCCTCGGGCTCGATCTCGTTAGGATCGTGGCTGACCGTCGTCCCGAGGGAGTCCGTGAGCAAGAACGAACCACGCCGGAAGGACCAGATCCTCGGGGCGCGGGTCGTGCTCACCGGATGGACGCCGGAACGACGCGACGAGGTGTCGCGAGCGGTCCGCGAGGTCACTTCGGAGGACATCGACCTGGCTGCCGCCGATCTGCCGCTCGTCGTCTTGGCGAAGGCCTCGCTCGAACGGGCCGAGGCCGCACGGGTCCTGCTGACCGATGCCGGCGCGTCCGTCGAGCTCGAGGACGCCTGGGTGATCCGGGACGCGCCACGACCGGTCGCCTCGCGGCCCACCTGTCCCTTCTGCGGCTCCACGAAGACCCAGCCGTACTCGCACGCGGGTCCTGCCGCGAGGAAGCGGATGAAGTGCACGACGTGCGGGCGGGCGTTCCGAACCTGACGACCGGCCGCGGACGACTAGGCCGCGGGAACCTTCAGGATGTCCTGGTTCGGCGGATCCCCGCGGCACCGCCCTTGGTCGAAGTACACCTCGGTCGTGCCGCCGTCGAGCGCATACGAGGAGGCGAAGTCCCGGCCGTTCGGGAAGTCGTGCAGGATCGACTCCGTCCCGTCGAGCGCCTGCTGCACGAGCTGCGTGTCAAGGCCACAACCGAACCCGCTCCGTCCGAAATACACGGTGCCGCTCGCCGAGACCGAGGGCCCGTACTGCACCGTTCCCTGCGGGTTCGCCAGCCTCGCCGTCAGCTTCCCGGAGATGTCGTGGAAATACACGTCGGCGTCCACCAGCGCATCGTTCCGCGCCGAGTAGGTGTCCTGGTGCCAGACGGCGTAGTTCCCGTTCACCTGCCCCACGTAGACGTTGAAGAACCTGCGATCGGTGTTGGCCTTCGAGTACAAGACCGTCGACGTGCTCGATGGCATGTCGAATAGCACGACGGAGCTCCGGTTCCCGCGGAACCGGACGAACAGCAGATGCTGCTCCGAGATGCTCGGTGAGAACTCGCTCCCCCGTTCCGTGTTGACGCCGTTCGGGACGGCGATCTCGTTCCTCGTGGCGAGGTCGAAGAGGGCGATGTCGCCGTCGCGGTCGTAGGCAAGCGTCGAGCCGTCGATCCCCCCGGTGAACGCAACCGAGCCCGCAGGGCTCACCCGGAACCGAGCGCCGCCCATCGCCCGCGCGTAGACGGTCGAGCGGAACCCCGTGCGCCCGATCCGTGCCTCGGTCCACGCCTCGAACGTGGACGAGGCCGCGGGCTCGAGCTCCCATCGCTCCGTGCCCACGACCACCTCGGGAACGCCCGCGGCCGCCGGCGTCGCGCTCGCGACGATCGTGGCAAGCGCGCACGCGAGGAGCGCGGTCCGTGTACGTGTGCCCCTCGTCTCTCGCATCGGAACGTTGCATATCACCCGCGGTCCACGCGGGCAAGCACGTCGTATCTCGTGCCGGATCGGATACTGCTTCGGCGATGAGCTCCACTTCGCGATCGCAGCGTCCGGCCCGGCATCGGGCTTCCCGCCGCCGGCGGCGGTTCCTGGCGGCGACGGCGATCGTGCTCGTCCCCGGAGCCGTGCTCGGCTTCGTCGTGTTGCGCGACGGCGGGGTCGAACGCGTGTGCTCGCGGCCGGACGAGCTCCGCACCCGCGGCAACGTCACGCTGATCCCCGACGCGACGGACGCGTTGGTTCAGGCGGAAACGTCCATCGGACACGAGATCGAGGTGGTCGAGAGCTATCGGTCTTGCCGGCAGCAGGCGCTCGCCTGCGTGCAGATCTGTGGCTCGCGCCGCGGATGTCCGGGCGCGTGCGCGCCGCCCGGGCTCTCGTGGCATCAGCGCGCGGCGGCGATCGACGTCACGCAAACGATGCTCGACGAGCCGGGGGTGATCGAGGCGCTCGAAGGCGCGGGGTGGTGCCAGTCGCTCCCCGACACCGACCCCGGGCACTTCTCCTGGGACGGGTGTCATTGAGACCTGATGGCCCGCTCCTGGTGATCGAGGGCTCGGCGGCCGACCGGCCGCCATCGCGGTTCATCAGCCGACACCCTCCCCCACCTCTTCCTCGATCGTCGTGGGGAGGATGGGGACGAAGTCGAGGAGCGGCGTGCGGGCGGCCGCGATGTCGACGCCCGTCACCAGCGGGATCGCCGCGTCCTGCGTGACGTCGATCGCGGCGAGATCCGATGGCCCGCCGCACCCGCCGGACGCCACGAGCACCGTTTGGGCGTCGAGCCATCCGGCAACACGCGAGGGCGCATCGGCGAGCGGCGTGGCGAGCTCGCCGCCACGGAACACCATCGCCCGCGAGTCCTCGCATGCCGCGCCGACGGTGAACGCGATCAGGTCGCCTCCTCGTTCCGGCTGGGTGAAGATCTCCGAGATCCGATCGCCGGCATCCCCGTGCCACAGGCCCTGGTTGATCGTGGGGTCGGTGAGATCGAGCGCGTGCAGCAGCGGCGCATCGTCGCCGTGAACCGCGGCGTAGAGCAACGTGCGTCCGTCGGCCGTGAAGCCGAGCGCTCCGAACATCGTGTCCTCGATCGCGAACACGAGCCGCACCGGATCCTCGCCGAGGTTCGACGAGAGCCAGATCTCGTGGCCGTCGCCGGTGTCGACCACGAACGCAAGGGCCAGGCCCGAGGGGTGGTAGATCACGTTCAGGTAGCGGACGTCGTCGATCGGCGTGACGTCGTCCTCACGCTGCGGTCCCGGGTAGACCTTGAGCAGGCGAGTGCCGTCGGACGAAATGTAGACGACGGCCTTGCCGATCGGATGACCCCACGACGACACGGGGTCCGTCGAGGACGACCCGGCCCGCAGCTGTTCGCCGGCGACCGACTCGATCTCCAGGCCGCTCAGGAGCGCGCGATCTCCGCGCGGGTTCCAGGTGAACGGCCCGGGAGCCGGCGCCGAGAACACGCAGGTCGCGTCGCCGGTCTCGGGATCGAGGACCCACGCGTTCCCCTCGGCGACGAACGCCACCGTCTGCGCCCGGGCGTTCGCGCCGGCGGGACAACCCGCGGGAAGCGGCTGCCCGTTCGCGAAGATGGTGGTGGCTCCCGAGGGCGACGGGGAGGCACTCGGCGAGCCCGGAACGCTCGCGGAGGGTGACGGAGCCTGAGGCGATGGTCCAGTGCACGCTACGAGCGCGACGAAGGAACCGGCCACGAGCACGGCAGCGGTCCTGCGGACCTCCACACGCGGAAGTCTAGGCTTGCCGGGAGCGCTCTCCGGAGACGGCCGGTCGCTCACTCGCTGAGTGAGTGTTCGTCGGAGAAGTCCCAGGCGCGGACGATCCCCGGCTCGAGCCGGACGATGACCTCGTCGAAATCCACCGAGTCCGAGTAGGCGGCGCCGGCCGCATCCCCCAGGTACCGGCGCGCGATGCGCTTCTGCGCCTCGAGGACCCCCTCCTCGACGAAGCGGACGCGGCCGTGGAGCTCGAGCCCGCGGTACGGCGGCTCCTGGTCGAACACGACGAGACCGGCCCGTGGGTCGCGGCGAAGGTGACGGGCTTTGGCATCGTCGACGCCGACGACGACGGTGAACCCGCCGTCGCGCCACTCGTGCCACACCGGCGACAGGAGCGCATCGCCGTTCGCACGGTAGGTGGCGAGGATCGCGACGAGGGGCCGCTCGAGCAGATCTCCGAGGTCCTCGATCGCGAGGTCACGCCGCATCGGCTTCGCCGGAACCCGTCGAGTACGTCCTTAGGGGATGCTCCGATAGAGGATGAACTGCAGGTACTGCGGCGGGTTCTGCGCCCTCCGGAACGGCCTGCGGCCGATCCGTTGCTGCGACACCGAACCTCTTCATCGAGTCCTCCCCCGACGGCCACCTTATCCAGTCGGTGGCGCGGACGAGCAGGCCATGGATCCCCCGCCTAACGCGGGGAAACGAGCCGGTAGACGGCGCGCGCGAAACGGCGGGCGTCACGAGGCGCGAGTGCACCACCGTCGAGCTCGACGACGAAGGCTTCGCTCCCCCGGATGGTGTGTCGCTGCCAGGAGGTCGCCGTTCCGTGCAGCCGGGCGAGCCGGACGAGGGGCAGACCCACGAGTCGCGCGTAGC
>CAZMNP010000111.1:0-24531 GCA_964567675.1 uncultured Actinomycetes bacterium | reverse complement strand
CGAGCTCGAGCTCCACCGGCTGGTGGTGGCCGGCGCTCCGATCGACGCGTTCGGGGTCGGGACGCGCGTGGGCGTCTCGGCCGACGCGCCGACGCTCGACTCCGCGTACAAGCTGGTCGAGTACGACGGCCGGCCGATGATCAAGCTCTCGTCGCAGAAGGCGACGGCCCCCGGGCGCAAGCAGGTGTTCCGCGGACCCGACGGCGACACGATCGGCCTGCGCGAGGAATCGCTGCCCGGCCACGAGCCGCTGCTCGTGCCGGTCATGACGGGAGGCGAACGCACAGGCCCGCACCGAACGCTCGACACGGCACGAGCGTTGTTCCGCGCGGACCTCGAACGGCTGCCCGAGCCCTTGAAGGCGATCGAAAGCCCGCAACGGCTCGAGCCGCAGTTCTCCGACGTCCTGGATACCTTGACCGAGACAGCGCGCGCCGACGCGCTTCGCCGCGCCGCCGTTCCCTAGACCGCCGTCGTCCACACGAACGCGACGAGTCGTCGCCTACCAGGCGTAGGCCTCGGGCGCAGGACCGCCGGGGCCCGGGAAGATCTCGTCGAGGCGCTGCATCGTGTCCTCGTCGAGCGTGATCTCGAGCGCGCGCATCGAGCCCTCGAGCTGTTCGAGCGTCCGCGGACCGATGATCGGCGCCGTCACGACCGGGTTGGCGAGCAACCACGCGAGCGCGACGTCGGCCGGGCCCTCCCCGAGGTCGGCGCAGAACTTCTCGTAGGCCTCGATCGCGTCCCGGTGCTTCGTCAGCTCTTCCTGCACGTCGGTCGAAGCCCTTCGTCCGCCCTCGATCTTCTGGAGCACGCCGCCGAGGAGGCCGCCGGCGAGCGGGCTCCACGGGATCACGCCGAGGCCGTAGCCCTCGCACGCCGGCAGCACCTCGAGCTCGCTCGTGCGGTCGACGAGGTTGTACAGGCACTGCTCGGCGACGAGGCCGAGGAAATGGCGAGCCTTCGCCGCCTCGTTCGCCTGCGCGATGTGCCATCCGGCGAAGTTGCTCGATCCGACGTAGATCACCTTGCCCTGCTGCACGAGCGTCTCGAACGCCTGCCAGATCTCCTCCCACGTGGAAGGGCGGTAGATGTGGTGCATCTGATACAGGTCGATATGGTCGGTCTGCAGGCGTCGCAGGCTCTCGTCGCATGCGTGGAGGATGTTGCGGGCCGACAGGCGCGAGTCGTTCGGCCACTTCCCCATCTCTCCGTAGACCTTGGTCGCGATCACGACCTTGTCGCGACGGCCGTCCCCTTTCGCGAACCAGTTGCCGACGATCGTCTCCGTGGCGCCGACACCCTTCGAACGCCCGTAGACGTTCGCCGTGTCGAAGAAGTTGAGCCCGAGCTCGAGCGCCTTGTCCATGATCGCGAAGCTGTCCGGCTCCGTCGTCTCGGGCCCGAAGTTCATCGTTCCCAGACAGAGCGGAGACACCTTCAGGCCGAGACGGCCGAGGTGCCGGTAGTCCATGACCTGCCTCCCTCGTCGTGGTCCGTGCGGAACCCAGCATCCGACTCCGGAGGGCCGGGCGTCACACGGGTGCCGGAACCTCCGAGCCCTCCGCGCGCGCGGCCTCGATCGAGCCATCCTGCTCGGGACCACGCGCGCCCGGATAGAACATGAACGCGAGCGTGATCGCTCCGCCGAGCACGCCGGCGGCGATCAGCGTCGCATCCACGCCGAAGACATCGGCGGCCGGTCCCACCACCGCGAACGACAGCGGCACGCCCGCGATCGAGATCATCCAGTCCAGGCTCGAGACCCGTCCGAGCAGGTGTGAGGGCACGAGCCGCTGCAGGAGGGTCACCCAGATCACGACCAGGAGCGTGATGCACGTCTCGGCGACGAACGCCACGAGTGCGGCCTGCCAGATCCCGTTCACGATGCCGAACCCGGCCGTCGCGAGCATCCCCCCGGCCCACGTGAGGTACAGCATCGTGAGGGCTCTTCGCGGGAGCCTGCCACGCTGGCCCATCACCAGCGCGGCCGCCACGGCTCCCACACCACCGGCGCCGAACACGATCCCGAGATCCGCCGCGGACCCGTCGAGCTGGTTCCGCACGACGTACGGGACGAGCACCTCCCACGGACCCCACGTCGCAAGCAGGCTGACGGTCGCCGCGACCATCGCCACCCAGAGCCAGGTCGTGCGGCGGACGTACCGAAGACCCTCCTTCATATCCGCCCACGGCGAGGCCCGCTCTTCTTCGGCTCTCGGAACGACACGGGTCCGGATGGCCAGGATCATCACCGCCGAGAACGCGAACGTCGCCGCGTCGGCGACGAACGCCCAACCGGTGCCGACGCCCGCGATCAGCACCCCGCCGACGAGCGGTCCGATCAGCGTCCATGCGACCGGACGAACGAACTGCCCGAGCGAGTTCGCCTGCACGAGCAGGTCGCGCGGCACGATGGTGGGCACGATCGAGCTGAACGCCGGCCCGAAGATCGCCTGTCCGGCCCCGTAGACCACCACGAGCCCGATGAGCCGAGTCATCGTGAGGTCGCCGGCGATCGACAACAGACCGATCGCGCCGATGGCGACGCCGCGCACGACGTCCCCGGCGATCATCAGGTGGCGACGATCGAGGCGGTCGGACAGGACCCCGCTTCCGAGCAGCAGCACGACCTGCGGCAGGCTCCAGGCCACACCCACCGCGGCGAGCGCAGACGGCGAGTTCGACAGGTCGTAGGTCTGCCACGCGATGGCGATGATGTAGATGCCGTCTCCGACGAACGACACCGCGAGTCCCGTCCACAGGAAGGCGAAGTCGCGAACCCGAAGAGGCTGGAGGACCCCGATCCGGTCGACCACTCTTGCCGCGCGGCGGCTCAGACCGAGCCGGTCGAGGAGGGACGCCAGGCTCACTCGGTGAGCATACGGGCGGCTCCCGCATGGGGATCCGGCAACCAGGGCAGGTGCAACTCTGGACTCCACGCGAAGTACGCGGTGTTCACGTACGCCCGCCTCGTGGCGTGCCCACCCGTGCCAGCAGGCTCGGGACCTTCGGCCCGGCAGAGTCGGGCCTCATGCCCCGTGGCGGCCGGCCCTCCATCGTCGAGAGTCTGTACCAGTAGCGGTGCGGAGGATCCGCCCCGTGTGAGCGGCAAAGGAGCAAGGTCATGAAGAAGGCCTTCCCGGTCGCGCTCATGCTCATCGGCCTGGTGTTCTTGGTAGCCGGCTTCTACACGGTTTCCAAGGGTTTCGACGCCAAGAACCAGGTTCGCGATGAGATGGCGGCGCAGAAGATCGTGACACCGGACGACGCGTCCATCCCGGGCGTGCCGGTCGTGGACGCGGCAACGGCACAGTCCATGGCCGACATCATCGGGGTCCACGCGGAGGAGGCCACCGGCGGGCGTACCTTCGCGGAGATGGGGCGCTTCCTGGCGGTCGACGGCGGAGACACGAGCGATGAAGCCGAAGCCATGCTGGACGACGAGGGCAACCCCATCGCCAACCCGCTTCGCAACGTCGCCTTCCAGGCATCGGCCCTCCGGACGAGCTTGTTCACGTCCGTGATGGCGTTCAACGTCGCGGACCTGGTCGTCGGTCTGGGTGTCGCCTTCGCGGCACTCGGCTTCGCGATCGGCGGCGTCGGAGTGGCGCTGGGTGGACTCGTCATCCCTTCGCTGGGTCGCAAGCTGCACGTCGAGCCGATCGCGGCGACACGCCACGTCGAGCAGAACAAGGCTTCAAGCGACGTCGAGCCGGTTACGACTCGACACTAGGTACTCCACACCTCCGCACCGTGGAGTAGGCGCCCCCGGTCTTCGGACCGGGGGCGCTCTTATGTCTGGAGCCGGGTCGGGTGGCTACCTTCCGGGCGACCGACCCGCTCGGAGGAGAGAGCGCGCCGTGCTCGGCGGCGTCGACGAAAGACGGGTCGCGAGCACGAGGAAGACCTCTGCGGTCGTGAGGGCGTCGTCGAGGGCGTGATGGGGGCTGTGCACGGGAACCCCGAACCGCGAGGCGGCCGCCGACAGCGCGTAGGACGGCGAACCGGTCAAGCTCTGGAGCTCGTCGGCCAGCCGGGCGAGGACGAGCACGTCGACGATCCGCCGCCGCCACGATCGCGCCGATCCACCGAACGTCGTCGCCAGGAACGCCGCTTCGACCTCCGCCGCCCAGGCGATGAGGAAGCGGCGGTGCAGCGCCGCGCCGAGGACTGCTCGCTCCGCGTCGAGGCTTCGAGCCGCGTCGAGGTCGACCTGGCGGAGGCCGTGAACCGCGACGGAGACCGGGCTCGGCGGGACCGCCGGCGCGATCTCTCGGTAGACACGATCACCCACGACGATCCGCCCGTCGCGTATCGGAACGACGCCGAACGACACGATGTGGTCTCTGCGCGGATCCAGGCCTGTGGTCTCGAAGTCGAGCGATGCGAACTCGACCGATCGCCAGGAATGCCGGCCGAAGCGACGGTGAGGCGGCGCCGGCGCTGCTTCGCTCATCGCAGGCGCAGTCCCGTTTCGGCCGCGAGGATCCGTTGGGCCCGGGCCGTTGCCCGGAACGCCTCCTTGAGCCCGACCCGGGTGAGGTGGCCGAGGGAGCGCGGGTCCACGTGGTCGTCCGCGGGGCGCCCGGACGCGAGGCACTCGACCTGGTGCTCCAGTCGGACACGCCAGAGGAACCGGAACGCCTCCTCGAGCTCCGAGGCGGACTCGCGGTCCATCGCGCCGACATCGGCCACGGCTCGGAGCCGTGCGAGGGTCCGGCGCAAGGTGAGCCCGAGGCCAACCGCGCGAGCCCGCGCCAGCGCGGTGATCGGCACGATGCCGCCGCTCTTGATGTCGAGCGTCCCGGCGTGACTCCCGCCCGCTTCCACGACGAGGTCGCGTAGGAACCCCGTCGGCGGCTTCAGACGGAGGGCGACACCGGCGAGGCTGCGGACGAAGACTTCGTTGCGAGCGGCCGCGCGGATCGCGTCGTCGAAGACCCTCTGGATCTCCAGCGGACCGGCGATCGGCCGGTAGTCAAGTGCAACGGAGGCGAAGAACCGGCCATCCCGCGAGTGATCGGCGATCCGCTTGGGAAACTCCTGGGCCCACGCCGCACGGGTCCGTCGCCACGCCGGGCGCTCCGCCATGATCCCTCCGGGGCATCGGGGGATCCCGGCCGCCTCGAGACCGTCGGCGACGCGTTTCGCCAGGGTCTCGAAGTACCGGTCCGCTTCCCTTTCGATCTCGCCGGGGACGTCATAGGCAAGCGCGTGGTCCTGATCGGTCACGATCGCCTGCTCATGGCGTGCCTCGCTCCCGAGCGCCAACCAGCACCATGGGCCCGGTGGGTCGCCGAGATCCGCGATCACGAGTTCGATCAGCCGTCGCGTCACGGCATCGATCGACATGGCGATCGCATGACCCACGATGACGGGATCCACTTCGGCTTGGACGAGGTCGCGCACGACGGCCGTGAGGCTGCGGCCCTCCGCGACCACCCGTTCCTCGGTCGGCGCACGGTCGATCGCCGTCCGAAGGACGAAGGGCGTGGTCCGTTCCAGCCCCATGAGGTCGGTGTCTGTCACGACGCCGACGAGTTCACCCCCATCTCGAAGGACCGGCAGATGGTGCACGCCGTGTTCGAGCATCAAGAGCAAGGCCTCCTCCGCCGGCTCGCTCTCGGCGACGGTGACCACGGGAGAAGTCATCACGTCCGCGATGCGCACATCCGGACCGCGTCCCTCTGCCAGTACACGCGACCGGAGGTCGCGATCGGTCACGATCGCGGTACCGCCCGGCACGAGGACGAGGAGCGAGGAGACGCGTTCGGCCACCATCCGTTGCGCTGCTTCCCGCACGGTCTCGTCGCCTCTGGCGATCACGGGCGGACGGCGAACGAGTGCGCCGACCGGCGTGAGCCGCGGGTCGGGACGGTCCGCCTCGCGGAGCGCGAGCGCGCGGACGGTTCGGCGACGCAGGCTCGAGGAAAGGAAGGCGAGACCTCGGCGGGTGGCGAGGACCTGCTCGGCGATCTCGCGATCGATCAGATAGCAGAGGGTGTCCTCGTGAGCCCGCACCGAGAAGGCGGGACTGAGCCCGGAGGTGAGCGAGGGGTGACCGAACGACTCACCTTCGACGAGCAAGTCGACGGCGTCACCCTCGTCGAGGAGCTCGACGGCGCCCGTTCGCACGACGTAGAGGAAGGATGCCGGCTCGCCGCCCTGGCGCAGGATCTCGGTGCCCGCCTCGAAGAACTCGATCCGTACCGAGTCGGCCACGCGTTCGAGCTCGTGTTCCGGGAGTTCGTCGAACGGAGGGTACCGCCGCAGGAACTCGTCGACGGCGATCATCGCCGGAGTATCGCATCGGCGCCCGGCTCGGCAATCCGAGGGCTCGGTTCTCCTTCTACGACACCTGCCTACGACACCTGCCGGCGTTGTTCGTCCTCCAGATACTCCGACGCCAACTCCCGGCCCCATCGCCGAGCGCGATCCGCCTCACCGTCCAGGAGAGGTCCCGACGTCCCCGCCACGTAGAAGCTCTGTGAGGGCGAGATAACGCGGAAACCGAGCCCACGCAGACGCTTGTCCGCGCCGCGCGCTGCCGAGCCCACGAGCCAATGAGGCTTGTCGATCCGGGTGTCGAACGCGGCCGCGCCCACGCGATCCGATCCTCCTTCGACGGCGTCGAGCCACTCGCGGAGCCCGATCCCTTCGGACACGACACCTTCCTCTGCCTGCTCCGCAGCACTCTTCCGCGTTCCGGGTCGGCTCATCCCGAAGGCGTGCGTCGGGCCTCCGACGACGAACAACCCGACGTCATCGCCGATCACCGTGGGAGCGGCGCCGACCTCCACGAGCTCCGTCTCGATGCCGGACGAAAGGCCGTCGGCGATCGCCTCAGCGATGATCCGCGTATTTCCGAACATCGACTCGAAGATCACGAGCGCATGCATGGAAGATCCCTCCTCCTTCTCAGCGAAGGTCCAGGACGAGTCGAGCCGGAACCACGCCTTCGAGTACTTCTCGGAAGCAATCGTTGACCGATTCGAGCTCACGGGTCTCGAGCACGACACGGGTCCGGCCACCCGCGTGCAGCGCGAACACCTCGGCGAGGTCCTCGCGCGTACCGACGAGCGACCCGATCACCTGGATCCCTCGAAGCACCGTCTGGAAGATGGGAAGCGGGAACACGTTCTCGGCCGGAAGTCCGACCAGGACGAGCCGGCCCGCCGGGCGAAGCGACTCGAACGCCTCCGAGAGCGGCTTGGACGTGGCCGCGGTCGAGATGATCGCGTCGGCGCCACCCAGCTTCTGCATCTCCGCCACCACATCCTTTTCGGCGGCGTTGATCGTGTGATCGGCACCGAGCTCCTTCGCGAGCTGCAGCTTCTCCTCGCTGACGTCGATCGCCACGGTGAAGGCGCCGGCGATCGCCGCGTACTGGAGGCCGAGGTGACCGAGGCCGCCGATCCCGACGATCCCCACGAGGTCGGAGGGACCGACCTTGGCCGCCTTCACGGCCTTGTAGGTGGTGACGCCCGCGCACGTGAGCGGGGCGGCATCCAACGGATCGACGCCCTCGGGCACGAACCCGACGAACCGTGCGTCGGCGATCGAGTACTCGCGGAAGCCACCGTCGACCGTATAGCCGGTGAACGTCGGTGCGACGCAGTAGGTCTCGAGCCCCTTCACGCAGAACTCGCAGGTACCGTCCGCACTCCCGAGCCAGGGGATGGCGACCCGCTGTCCCAGAGAGACGCGGTCGACGCCGTCTCCCAGGGCATCGACGAGTCCGACAGCCTCATGGCCGGGGACCAGGGGTAGGGTCGGGCGGATCGGCCAGTCGCCCTGGGCGGCGTGGATGTCCGTGTGACATACGCCCGACGTCTCGATCTTCACCCGGATCTGTCCCGGTCCCGGCTCCGGGACGGGCCGATCCTCGATCACGAGGGGACGACCGAACTCGCGGATCACCGCTGCACGCATCTGCTCCTCCTTGTTCCGTACTTCCATCACACCGACGGTATGCCTCCGAGACAACCTATGAGAGCGGCGACGTGATGGAGGGGGCCGGAGGCCCCTGGGCAGACGGGCCGACGGGCATGCTTGTCCGCCTAGGTCAGCGAGTCGACCATCCGAACGAGCGCATCCTCGTCGACCTCACCCTCGGCCATCTGCGTGACGGCACCGTCGGATCCGACGAAGTAGAGCGTCGGAAAGCCCTGGATCCCGAACGCCGCCGCGAGCGTTCCCTGCGCGTCGTCGATCGCCGTCGGCATCGTGATGCCGTTGTCCGCCATGAAGGCTCCCGCATCCGGCCCGGGGCTGTCGCCGATGGCAGTCACGATGGTGAGGAACGCCACCTCGGGATGGTCTCGCGCCACGCGGGCGAGGACCGGCAGCTCCACCTGGCAGTGCGGACACCACGGCGCCCAGATCGAAAGAACCGTCGGCCCGCCCGAGGACCAGGAAACGTCCTGCCGCCTCACCGTGGCCTCACCCGTCTCGGTGTCGGTCAGCACCCGGAATCCGGGCGCCGTGAAGGAAGGGGCAACCTCGCCCCGTCCGAGCGGTGCGGCTCGTGCCTCGCCCGAGACCGTGACCTCGCCTTGCCGCGAAGGCACGATCGCGGTGGCACCTCCGCCGTCGCTCTGACCCATGAAGGCGAGGAGGGCAAGCACGATGACGGCCAACAGACCGACCGCACCGAGCCCGTAGGCCAGCGAGCGACGACGCGCCTGCTTCCTTCGGGCGATCGCCCGTCCCTCAGCGGCCGCCCGTTGCCGCTCTCGCTTCGTCGCCTTGTTCGTTCGCATCGTCTTGGCCATCGTGCACCTCCGTGTCGAGGAATCGGTTGTCGAGCTGCAGGGGGCCCCGAGGTCGTGCGGCCAGGTACAGACCGCACAGGACGATCGGGACGTCCCGCATGATGTCCCACCAGGTCACGCCGGTTCCGGGTCCCCCGCCGCCGAAGCACCCGCAATCGATCTCCAGCCCGCGTGCCTTCGCCTGAGTCAACCCGGCGATGAACATGGCGGCGAGCAGCGCGGTGGCGACACCGGCGAAACGGACGAAGAGGCCGAGGATCAGGAGCATCGCGACCGCGATCTCAACCAGCGGCAGCACCAGGGCTACGAAGCGCACGACGTCTCCGGGGAGCACGTCGTACGCATCGACGGCAAGGATCGAGCCCTGCCGGTCGAACACCTTCGTCAGACCGGCCCAGAGGAAGAGCGCGGCCGGCAGGAGGCGACACGTCAGGCGAAGGGCGAGGGTGGGGGCGCGGGACATTGTCGCGCGTCAGGCCGCCAGCTCGGATGAGTGCACCTCGATCTGCACCAGCGGGGCCTGCCGCATCGAGTTGTGAACCGTGCAGTGGTCGATCACCGCGAAGAACGCCCCTCGCCTGGATGCGGGAAGGCCGGGCGCGTGCACGATGCACTCGATGGATCCGACCCGACTGGGGCGATCCGGACCGAAGGCGTACGTGCAGTCGACCGCAAGGCCGTCGACGGGCAGGTGGTGCCGTCGCAGGTATCGCTCCGCGTAGAAGGCGACGCAGGACGCCAGGCCGGCGACGAAGAGCTCCGTCGGCGTCGGTCCGGCGTCGGTGCCACCGTCCTCCACCGGCTGATCGATCACCAACTGGTGGCCGCGGATCGTTGCTCGAAACCGGTCCCCTTCCTCGTAACGAACGGTGACGTCCGGCATCGCATACCTCCTTAGATGAACAGCGTGACCGCGTCCTGCGCCTCGAGGAGCATCGCGGTGGCTCCGGTGGGCTCGTCGAGCCCGTCGATCATGTCCTCGCGGGAAAGGCCGAGAAGATCCATCGTCATCTGGCACGGGACGAGGCGAACGCCGAGGTCCCTCGCCACCTCGAGGAGCTCGACCGGACTCGCGACCTGATGGCCCTTCGCCAGGTGCTTCATCATCGCCGGACCGGCGCCCGCGAAATTCATCTTCCCGAGCTTGAGGTGCTCCATGCCGGGCCGGTCCATCATCGAGACCATCTTCTGCATCCAGTTCTCGCCGGTCAGGCGAACGTCGTCCTTCACCAGGGAGAACAGGCCCCAGAACGTGAAGAAGATCGTCGTCTGCATCCCCATCGCGGCGCCCGTCGTCGCGAGGATCATCTGGGGCCACACCTTGTCCAGGTCCCCACTCCACGCGATGATCACGAGCTTCTTGTGAGGGACGTGTTCCGGTGCTCCGACGACTTCGTCGACGAGCTCTGTGTCGGTCATCGCCATCGCTCTCACCTCGTCTTCCTGATCGCGAACCGGTAGACGCCGTCTTGCTCGCTCTGCTCCAGGAGCTGGTTGCCGGTGGCCCGGCACCAGGCGACGAAGTCCGGCACCGACCCCGGATCAGTGGCAAACGCCTCGAGGACGTCACCCTGGCTGAGGTCCTTCATGGCCTTCGCCGTCTTGACGATCGGCATCGGGCACGACAGGCCCTTCAGGTCCAACGTCACGGCGATCGTTGTGCTCATGGTTCGCTCCCTTCCTTGACTCGTTCCGGGATCCGTCCCTGCGGCACCGTCTCCCAGTACAGGCGGTTGAAGATCCATTTCGCGGCGTGCCACCCTCTCGAGGGCTTGGGGGGAGTCGGTGGGTGCTCGTAGTCGAAGCGGAGGGCCGTCGCTTGACGGTTGCCGGTCTCCAGGAAGCACATGACTCGACCGCCGTAGTTGGCTTTCGGGGCCGTTCCTCGCACGAGCGACGCGATGCGGCTCGCGACGACCGGCGCCTCGAAGTGCGCGGTGGAGCCGCTCTTGGAGATCGGAAGATCGGTGGCGTCACCCAGGGCGAAGATCCGCTCGTGATCGCCTACCTGGAGGGTCCGACGGTTCGTCGGAAGCCAGCCCGAGGCGTCACCCAGGCCGGACGCGTCGATCAGCGTCTGCCCGCGATGCGGAGGGACCAGGACCAGCAGGTCGTATTCGGCCTTCTCGCCCTCGAGTGACTCGACGACGCCGGCGCTCGCGTCGACCGCCTCGACGTTGAAGAACGTCGACAGGCCGATCCCTCGCTTTTCCATGATCGGCTGGATCAACTTCGAAGCCGGCTCGATCGTGAAGGCCCGGTTGAGGGGCGACAGCAGGGTGATCTCGCTCCGGTCGCGCAGGCCTCGCTTGCGCAGGTGCTCCTCGGCCATGAATACGAACTCGACCGGCGCCGGCGGGCATTTGTACGGGATGCCGGCGATCCCCACAAGGATGCGGCCGCCCCGGAAGCCTCGAAGGGCCTCGCGCAGTCGCTGCGCGCCCTCCAAGGAGTAGAACTCGTAGGAACCTTCGCGAAGGCCGGGCACGGTGTCGTAGACGAGGCGGGCACCCGTGGCGATCACGAGATAGTCGAACGGCAGCGACCCACCACGCGCGAGCTGCACAACTCCCTCGGTGGAGTCGATCCGCTCGGCCGTCTCGACCGCAAGCTTCACATCGCGTCGGAGCAGTGTCCGCTCGTCCCGCGCGAGCCAGCGACCGTTGGCCTGCCCGAGGGCCACGTACAGGAAACCCGGCTGGTACACGTGCATCCCGGTCGGGTCGACGACCGTCACATGCGCGTCACGCCCGAGCTCCTTCGAGAGCAGGTTCGCGGCGAGCGTCCCACCGACGCCGCCCCCCAAGACCACGACTCGAGCCGGCATCGCGACTACTTGAGCTTCCGGACCACGAACCGCGTGTAGCCGTCGTCCTCGGCGATCAGGACGAGCTCGTGCCCGGCCTTGTGCAACCATGCCGGGATGTCCGTGCTCGATCCGGCATCCGTGGAGAGCACCTCGAGCACGTCGTCCACGCTCCCCTCACGGATGGCACCGATCAGCGACATCAGCGGTCCGGGACACGGCATGCCTCGGGCATCGATGGTGCGGGTGACGTGAACGGTGGTCATCTCTCAGACACCTCCTCAGATGAACGTCACGGGTCCGTCGACGTCGACGAAGAACGCCGCCACGCCCTCTTGGCCGTCGACCAGAGGATCGAGGTCCTCCATGCTCAGACCGAACATCTCCATGGACAGGGAACAGGCCCGGATGGTGACCTCGCCGATCTCCTTCGCTTGACGGAAGATCTCGCTCCAGTGCTGGCCGTTGTGGCGCTGCACGAGCTCGATGCCCTCCGGTCCGGCCTCGGGGGCGACCCCGTGATCCTTGTGGATCCGGTCGGCTCGGAACGCATCGAGCGCCCAGTACTGGAGAAACACATTCACCTTGCGGCCCATGGCGGCCGCGCCTGCGGTCAGCACGGCTGCCGCGTTGAGCTTGTCGTCGGTCCCCGAGAACAGGGCCAAAGAAAGCGTCTCGTCCACGCTGATCTCCTCCTTGAGAGGAGCTTGGACGAGCAGCCTTCCCTCGGGTTAGGGCGAGCGGCCCTCAGAAAGGGGGCCGAACGGTCAGTCTCGTGCTCGTTCGTCCGAACAGGCGTTCGGTGGGGTTCGAACGTCGCACGCAAGCCGGGCCCATCGGCTCTGTGGCAACGATCTCGACCGCGTAGCGTTCGACGCGAGGAGGAGGCAGCCATGAACGACGTTACGGATGGGCTCCGCTTCGAGGGCCTCGATGAGCTCCTCGGCACGGTCCAGGACGAGATGACGACCAGCATCGTGACGCTGGACCCGGACACGAGGACGAGCGATGCCGTTGCCATCCTGCGACGGCACGGCATCGGTGGAGCCCCGGTCGTGGAGGGCCGTCGAGTTATCGGCGTGGCGACGGTGTCGGACCTGTCCGCGCTCATGCCGAAGGCGCAGTCCACGGGTCCGTTCCTTCGTCCCCAACGCGGTCGTCCGGATTGGTGCGTCCGCGACCTCATGACCGAGACCGCCGTGGTCGCCGCCCCGGACGAGCCCCTGGCGCGGGCGATCGTCCGGATGGACGATGCACGGGTGGACCGCCTGCCTGTCGTCGATGCCAGCGGACGGCCGGTCGGGATCCTTGCGCGGGAGGACGTCCTCCGTGCCGTCGCGAAGGCGGTGCGACAACAAGGGCCGGAGGGACATCGGCCGCTGCTTCTCCCCGACTGATCCTTCCCCACGCCTGGATCGGGCCGACCAGCCCGGGATCTGACTCCGCGCGAGCCGGGACGAGGGAAGCGGTGGGCCGCGTCTGTTCGCTGTTCGGTGCAGAATGGTTCGATGGATATGAGCGGAACCCGGATCACGGTCGACGGCAACGAGGCGGCTGCGCGGGTCGCGCACCGGCTCTCCGAAGTGATCGCGATCTACCCGATCACGCCGTCTTCAACGATGGGCGAACTTTCCGACGCCTGGTCCGCCGCCGGCCGCACGAACCTGTGGGGCGCCGTTCCGCAGGTGATCGAGATGCAGAGCGAGGCCGGCGCCGCCGGCGCCCTTCACGGGGCCCTGCAGTCCGGGTCGCTCTGCACGACCTTCACGGCGTCGCAGGGTCTGCTGCTGATGATCCCGAACATGTACAAGATCGCCGGCGAGCTCACGCCCGCGGTGATCCACGTCGCGGCCCGCACGATCGCGACGCACGCGCTCTCGATCTTCGGAGACCACAGCGACGTGATGGCCGCCCGGCCGACCGGATGGGCCATGCTCGCCTCCTCCGACGTGCAGGCGGCACAGGACCTCGCCGCGGTCGCCCACGCCGCCACCCTCGAATCGAGGGTCCCGTTCCTGCACTTCTTCGACGGCTTCCGCACCTCGCACGAGATGAACGTGATCGAGGCCCTCGGCGACGACGCGCTTCGGGCCCTCGTCGACGACCACCTGGTCCGGGCGCACCGCGAACGCGCCCTCTCTCCCGACCGTCCCGTGCTGCGCGGGAGCGCGCAGAACCCGGACGTGTTCTTCCAGGCGCGCGAGGCCTCGACACCGTTCCACGCGATCGTCCCGCACGTGGTCCAGTGGACGATGGACCGGTTCGCCGAGCTCACGGGGCGCACGTACCACCTGTTCGATTACTCCGGGGCCCCCGATGCAGAACGCGTCGTGGCGGTGATGGGCTCGGGGAACGGCGCGGTTCGCGAGACCGTCGACGCCCTCGTGGAGCGGGGCGAGAAGGTCGGCGTCGTGGACGTACGCTTGTTCCGCCCGTTCTCGGTGGATGCCTTCGTCGCGTCGCTCCCACCGTCGGTGCGGGCGATCGCCGTGCTCGACCGAACCAAGGAACCGGGGGCACCGGGCGAGCCGCTGTACCAAGACGTGGTGACCGCTCTGGCCGAGCGCGTCGCCGACGGAGCGCTCTCGGCGATGCCGCGAGTGATCGGCGGGCGGTACGGCCTGTCCTCGAAAGAGTTCGATCCGGCGATGGCCAAGGCCGTCCTCGACGAGCTGGCGAAGGAGACCCCGAAGAACCACTTCACCGTCGGGATCTTCGATGACGTGTCGCGCACCTCTCTCGAGGTCGACCGGGAGTTCACGACGGAGCCTGACGACGTCGTGCGAGCGGTGTTCTACGGGCTCGGAGCGGACGGCACGGTGAGCGCGAACAAGTCGTCCGTGAAGATCATCACCGAGGACACCGACCTTCATGCCCAGGGGTACTTCGTCTACGACTCGAAGAAGTCCGGATCGACGACGGTCTCCCACCTGCGGTTCGGGCCGAGACCGATCCACTCGACCTACCTGATCGGCCCCGGTCGAGCGAGCTTCGTGGCCTGCCACCAGTTCCACTTCCTGGAGCGGCTGGACGTCCTCGACGTCGCGGCGCCGGGGGCGACGTTCCTGCTCAACAGCCCGTTCGGAGCCGAGACGGTCTGGGAGCGCCTGCCCGTCGAGGTCCAGCGGGCGATCCTCGACAAGAGCTTGCGGATGTTCGTCGTCGACGCGCAGAAGGTCGCGACCGCGGCCGGGCTCGGCACCCGCGTCAACACGATCCTGCAGACGTGCTTCTTCGCGCTCGCCGGCGTCCTGCCGCGCGAACGCGCGATCGAGGCGATCAAGCAGGCGATCGAGAAGAACTACGGCAAGCGCGGGCGCGCGGTCGTCGAGCAGAACTTCGCGGCCGTCGACGCGACCCTCGAGCAGCTCCACGAGGTCGTCGTGCCCGAAGATGTCTCCGGAGACGTGCACACCGTCCCGCCGGTTCCCGACGACGCCCCCGACTTCGTCAGGCACGTGACCGCCGCGATGATCGCGGGCAAGGGCGACCTCCTGCCGGTCTCGGCGCTCCCCGTGGACGGGACCTTCCCGACGGGCACGGCGATGTGGGAGAAGCGATCGATCGCTCACGAGATCCCGATCTGGGATCCCGAGATCTGCATCGACTGCGCCAAGTGCGCGCTGGTCTGCCCGCACGCCGCGATCCGGATGAAGGTCTACGAGCCGATCTCGGCCGATCACGCCCCCGCGTCGTTCAAGCACAAGGAGTGGCGCGACCGGGAGAGCCCGGGGATGTGGATGACGATCCAGGTCGTCCCGGACGACTGCACCGGCTGCGGGGTATGCGTGGACGTCTGCCCGGCCAAGTCCAAGGAGGTCGTCAAGCACCGGGCGATCGACATGGAGCCGAAGGCCGAGCACCTCGAGGAAGAGCGCGCCGCCTGGGACTTCTTCCAGGGCATCTCCCCCGCCGATCGCCGCGAGGTCAAGATCGCCTCCATCAAGGGCTCACAGATGCTCGAGCCCCTCTTCCAGTCCAACGGGGCATGCGCCGGCTGCGGCGAGACGCCGTACCTGAAGCTCCTGTCGCAGATGTACGGGGACCGGATCATGGTCGCGAATGCGACCGGATGCTCGTCGATCTACGGCGGCAACCTGCCGACCACCCCCTGGTCCCGGGACGCCGAGGGCAGGGGCCCTGCCTGGTCGAACTCGCTCTTCGAGGACAACGCGGAGTTCGGGCTCGGCATGCGCCTCGCGCTCGATCACCAGGCCGCGTACGCGCGGGCCTCGCTCGAGCGGCTCGCCGGAACGGTCGGCGACGAGCTCACGCGGGCGATACTCGACGCTTCGCAGGACGACGAGGCCCAGATCGCCGAGCAGCGCGAGCGCGTCGCGGAGCTGAAGCGGATCCTCGAGTCGAGCGCGGGCGACGACGAGCGGAACCTGCTGGCCGTCGCCGATGCCCTCGTCCTGAAGAGCGTCTGGATCGTCGGCGGGGACGGGTGGGCGTACGACATCGGGTTCGGCGGGCTCGACCACGTCCTCGCGAGCGGCCGCGACGTGAACGTGCTCGTGCTCGACACGCAGGTGTACTCGAACACCGGCGGGCAGGCGTCGAAGGCGACGCCGCGCGGCGCGGTAGCGAAGTTCGCCGCCGCGGGAAAGCAGACCGGCCGCAAGGACCTCGGCCTGTTCGCCACGGCGTACGGCAACGTGTACGTGGCACAGATCGCGCTCGGGGCCGACAACGCGCAGACGGTGAGGGCGCTCGCCGAGGCCGAGTCCTGGCCTGGACCATCGCTCCTGATCGCGTACTCGACCTGCATCGCACATGGGATCGACATGTCGACGTCGATGACACACCAGGCGGAGGCCGTGAAGACCGGGTTCTGGCCGCTTTGGCGATACGACCCGCGGCTCGCCGTGGAGGGACAGCGACCGATGCGGCTCGACAGCAAGGCGCCGACGCGGCCCCTGGCCGAGTTCCAGTCGAAGGAGGCGCGCTTCGCGATGCTCGAGCGGGCACGCCCCGAGGCCTATGCGGAGCTGCAGACGCTCGCCCAGGCGGATGCGGAAGAGCGGTGGCGACTGTACGAACAGCTCGCGGGCGTCGAGCGTCACGCACCGGGACAGGCGGAGGGAACCGGAGATCGGGAAGCGCCGGGGCAAGAGGAGGGGACCGACCGATGAGCGCAGATCTCCGAACGACCTATCTCGGACTCGAGCTGGCGAATCCGCTCGTCCCGAGTGCATCCACGCTGTCCTCGAGGATCGACACCCTGAAGCGTCTCGAGGACGCCGGGGCCGCCGCCGTGGTGATGCAGTCGCTGTTCGAAGAGCAGATCGAACACGAAGAGGTGCAGACGCATCGCGTGCTCGAGGTCGGCGTGGAGTCCTTCGCCGAGGCAACCTCGTTCTTCCCGGAGCTTGAGGAGTACAACACGGGCCCGGACGAGTATCTCCGCCATCTCGAGGCGTGCAAGCGGGAGCTCCAGATCCCGGTGATCGGCTCGCTGAACGGCGTGAGCGACGGGGGCTGGGTTCGCTACGCGAAGCTGATCCAGGAGGCGGGAGCGGACGCGCTCGAGCTGAACGTGTACTTCATCGCCGCCGATCCCAACGAGACCGGGTCTCAGGTCGAACGCCGCTACCTCGACCTCGTGACCTCGGTCCGCGAGAACGTCTCGATCCCGCTGGCTGTGAAGGTGGGCCCGTACTTCTCGTCGATGGCGAACATGGCCGATCGACTCGTGGAGGCCAGCGCCGACGGTCTGGTCGTGTTCAACCGCTTCGTCCAGCCCGACATCGATCTCGAGACGCTCGAGGTCGAGCCCTCGCTCCACCTGTCCACCAGTCAGGAGCTCCTGCTCGGACTGCGATGGATCGCGATCCTGCACGGACGCGTCGAGGCGTCGCTCGCCGCGACCACGGGTGTGCACACGGCTGAGGACGCGCTGAAGCTACTCCTCGCCGGAGCCGACGTCACGATGATGGCGAGCGCCCTGTTCCGAAACGGCCCCGAGCATCTCGGCGTCGTGCTCGATGGGATCACGAAGTGGCTCGACGAACATGACTACGCGAGCGTCGAGCAGATGAGGGGAAGCGTGAGCCAGCTGAGCGTGAAGGACCCCGTGGCATTCGCCCGATCGAACTACATGCAGATGCTCGTCAACTACACGAGCCCGTACGACTGGCGCGAGATCCCCGGGAGCGTTCAGACCTAGCCCGTGCCCGAGGTGACCACCACGGAGAGTCCGTGTCGCCGTGCATCCCACCTCGGCGCCGCGAAGGGCGCACGTCCCGCTACCCAGGGGACGAGTAGTCCGTGCATCGACCAGGCCAAATGAGAGCCCTCTCGGGGGACCATCGGCTCTGGGATGCGCTCGCGAGGGTCCTACGCTGGCAAGAGCAGAAGCGCTCGATAGGGCGTGAGAGGAGATGAGGACGTGATGACGAGAACCAGATCCGCAGAGGAGTTGACCGACCCGTTGCGTCCGGGAGAGATGGGTCGCCTGGTCTTCACGCGAGGCGCCGCGCACCTCACCATCCGGGTGGACGGTTCCATGGAGGATCTGTGTCGGAGTCGGTTCGAGGGGAAGGCTCCCGACGTAAGGATCGATGGAAGCACGGTGACCGTCGCCTACCGCTGGAGCTTGCACCCCACCCGCGGCGAGCTGATCCTCTCCGGCCGGGTCCCCTGGGTCATCGAGGCGGGCCGGGGAATGTCCGATGTCGTAGCCGATCTCGACGATCTGGAACTCAAGGGCCTGGAAGTCTCCGGGGGCGCCTCGAAGATCGAACTGAGGCTGCCGCGCCCGAAGGATGCCGTCCGGGTCCGGATCGGTGCCGGAGCCAGCAACGTCGAGCTGATCCGGCCCACCGGTGTCCCCGTCCGGGTTCGCATCGGAGGCGGATCCTCGAAGCTGGCCATCGACGACCTCCGGCTCGAGGCCGCAGGGAAGACCGACTGGCAGAGCCCCGACTACGACCTCGTCGACGGCCGGTACGACTTCGAGATCGGTGGCGGAGCCAGCGAGGTCACCGTCCGAACCTGACAGGTACGAGTCTCGATCGATGAGGACGAGCGGGCGGCGCCAGCCCGATGAGCCTTCATCTGCCGACGACCCCTGATCGCTTCAGGGCGACATGGGCCGGTGATGCCGGTTCCTCCGTGTCACGTACCACGTCACGAGGACGACCAGGATGCCAAGGATGAGGTCGATAAGCAGCACCTCGTCGAATGAGAGCCCGTCGATGTTCGGTTGCAGATCTTCTTCTGTCGCCCACCCGAACCAGATCTCGCTGATGAACAGGCCACCGACGAAGCAAGCCGTCCCGGCGATGAGCCACAGCCAGCGCGTCGTTGCCCTCCCAACCATGAGCTGGGCGATGGCGCCAAATCCGAGCGACATGACCATGAGCAGCCCTACGCCTTGGAGTCCGAGGTCCCACTCCATGGCGCCCACCTCCTTCCGGAGCCGTCACTTCTTCCAGCTTCTCGTCATCGTTGCGACCGCAGGATCCCGGGGAGCGTTCAGTCCTGGCCCGGCTCGGGCACCACCACGACAGGGATCCGTGAGTGGTGGACGAGGTAGTGGCTGAAGCTGCCGAGCATCAGCTCGGCGAAACCACCCCGTCCGCGCCTACCGACCACGATCATGTCGGCTTCGATCTTCCCGGCGAGCTCGATCAGCGCCTCGGGGCCGCCCTCGACGGCCTGGGTTCGGAACGCGACGCCGGCCTCGGCCAGGGGGAGAGACCAGCTCTCGTCCAGCGTCCGCTCGACGAACTCGGTCCATTCTTTCCAGGCGGTCTGCCAGTCGTCATTCACGATCGCCCCGCCGACCAACGACAGGCTCGCGGCGAAGACCGGCGCGCCCATGGCGTTGGCCGCCACGACCTCCGCGCCGGACACGAGCGCCAGCCGCGCGGCCCATCGTGCGGCCCGCGCCGCGCCCTCGGACCCGTCCACTCCGACGACGATGCGCCGGATAGGCTCGCTCCTCTTTTCGAGAGTGTCCACGGATGCACCTCCTTGGCTCCGAAAACGTAGACCCGTCTCGCTCGCCATGGTGGGGACGAAGGACCTCCAGGCGACGGGCCACATGCCATGAACGGATGAGCGGCGGCGATGGGACCGTGAGGGCATGGGGAACGCGATCCGTTCGGTCGCCGTGCCAAAGGAGATCGCGCCCGAGGCGCGCGTCGCCCTGGTCCCCACGGCCCTTGCCCGCCTTCGCGAAGCTGGGCTGGAGGTGCTCGTCGAGTCGGGAGCAGGCCTCGCAGCCGGTTTCACCGACGAGGAATACCGCGAGCACGGAGCGACCCTCAGGACCTCGGAGGTCGTCGCGGCCGCGGACGTCGTCGTGCGGGTCCGGCTTCCACGGTTCCCGCCGGACGAGTTCGAACGAGCGCCCGCCGGACAAACCCTGATCGCCCTAACGGACGTGATGACTCGACCCGACCTGGCCCGGCGTGCGGCGCGAAGCGACATCTCACTGTTCGCGCTCGACCTGATGCCTCGGATCTCTCGAGCGCAGTCGATGGACGTCCTGTCTTCGCAAGCGACGATCAGCGGCTACAAGGCGGTGATCCTTGCCGCCGAGCGACTCTCGAAGGTCTTCCCGATGATGACCACCGCGGCCGGAACCCTGCCGCCGGCACAGGTCCTCGTCGTCGGAGCGGGAATCGCGGGCCTCACCGCGATCGCGACCGCCCGCCGTCTCGGAGCTGTGGTCCAGGCCTACGACGTGAGACCCGCGGCACAGGAGGAGATCCAGAGCGTCGGCGCGCGAGCCGTGCTGCTCCCCCTCCAGCCCGGCGACGCCGAAGACCCTGCGGGCTACGCCAAAGAGCTCGGAGTCGCCTTCTATGCGAGGCAGCAGCAGCTCCTGGCTGAGGTCGTTGCCGGCGTCGATGTCGTCGTGACGACCGCGACGATCCCGGGCGCCGCCGCACCGCTCCTGATCACGAGGGGCGCCGTGGATGGGATGAAGCGCGGCGCCGTGATCGTGGATTGCGCCGCGGAGCATGGCGGCAACTGCGAGCTCACTCGACCGGATGAGACCTACGTGACGACGAACGGTGTTGCGATCCTCGGCCCGACCAACCTGCCCGCGACGGTGCCTCACGAGGCCAGCGCGATGTTCGCGAGGAACGTGACGGAATTCATCCTGCATCTCGTGGCGCAGCCCATGGATGGCGATCTCGAAGACGAGATCGTGCGCGGAACGATGGTCACCCGCGCCGGGGACATCGTCCATCCGAAGATCGTCTCCAGGCTGGAGGAAGAACGCCATGAGCGCCCGGCTTGAGATCGCCCTCTACGTCTTCGTGCTCGCGTCGTTCCTCGGGTTCATGGTCATCACTCGAGTACCGGGGCTGCTGCACACCCCGCTGATGTCCCTCACGAACGCGATCTCCGCGATCTCGCTGGTCGGCTCGCTGATCCTGGCAGGTTCGGGTCGCAGCGTCGCCGCCACGGTCTTGGGCTCGGTGGCGGTGTTCGCCTCGACGATCAACGCGATCAGCGGATTCCTGCTCACGGACCGGATGCTGAAGATGTTCCACCGCCGAGAGCGACTTCCCAAGGACGAGGGGTCCACACCATGAACGAGAGCCTCGTCTCTCTCACGTACCTCGTGTCGGGCATCGCATTCGTCCTCGCGTTGAAGTGGCTCTCCCATCCGACAACCGCGCGACGCGGCGTCCGGGTTGGCGAGGTCGGGATGGTCCTCGCGATCGTCGCGACGCTCCTCAAGGCTGAGATCGTCGAGTTCCAGTGGATCGTGACGGCCGGTGTGCTCGGCGCAGCCGTCGGCATCCCCCTGGGGCTCCTCGTCCCGATGAGCGCGGTGCCGCAGCGCACGGCGCTATCGCACGCGTTCGGGGCGCTGGCAGCCGGGCTCGTCGGTACAGCCGAGTTCTACCTGGCCGGTCCCGAGCTCGACTCGATCGAGGCGACGGCGCTCGGGGTCGAGGTCCTCCTCGGGTACCTGACGTTCTCGGGAAGCCTTGTCGCGTTCGCGAAGCTCCAGGGTCTCGTCCGAGATCGGCCTTGGGTCTACCGGGGCCAGCGCGTCGTGAACCTGCTCATCCTCAGCGTTGCTGCGGGACTGGTCGTCGTCCTGGTCCTCGATCCGGGCAGGGCCTGGGCGTTCCCCCCGCTCATCGTCGCGTCGATCGTCTTCGGCGTGCTCCTCGTGTCGCGGATCGGCGGCGCGGACATGCCGACGGTCATCTCACTCCTCAACTCGTTCGCCGGCCTCTCGGCGGCGGCCATGGGATTCCTCCTCGACAACCAGCTCCTGATCATCGCTGGGGCGCTCGACGGGGCGTCGGGCCTCTTGTTGTCGATCATCATGTGCCGCGCGATGAACCGCTCGTTCTGGAGCGTCCTCGCGGGAGGGTTCGGCGCCGAAGCTACGGGCCAAGGCGAGGAGGGTCCGATCCGACGGATCGATCCTGAGGAGACGGCGATGATGCTCGACGCCGCCCAGCTCGTGATCGTCATCCCCGGGTACGGCATGGCCGCGGCGCAGGCCCAGCACAAGGTCCACGAGCTGTCCGAGACCCTCCTCCGCCGTGGCGTCGACGTGAGGTTCGCGATCCATCCCGTCGCGGGCAGGATGCCCGGTCACATGAACGTCCTCCTCGCCGAGGCGAACGTCTCCTACGACCGGCTCTTCGATCTCGAGCAGATCAACGACGACTTCCCTCGCGCAGACGTCGTGCTCGTCGTCGGGGCCAACGACGTCGTCAACCCCGCGGCCCGCTCGGACCGGACGAGCCCGATCTACGGCATGCCCATCCTCGATGCCGACCGGGCGCGGTCCGTCATCGTGGTCAAGCGCTCGATGCGTTCCGGTTTCGCCGGCGTCCAGAACGATCTGTTCCATCTGGAGCGGACGCAGATGCTCTTCGGGGATGCCAAGCAAGTCCTGGGTGAGGTCGTAGAGGAGCTCAAGAAGCTGCGCGGTCGGACGCCCGCGGCCGCGTGAGGCGCGACCGTCGTCACGCCGGACGCGATCCGGCGGGATCGACCACGGGTGCGGGCGGAAGTCGGTCGGGCACGTCCGCCCGATCGAGCACCCCTCGGACCCGGGGGTTGAGACCCGACAGCACCAGTTCGATCCCTCGAGCGGCCAGGTCATCGCGCAGATCGGCAAGCGTTTCCGCAGCCGTCGCGTCGATGTCGACGACGTCGGAAGCATCGACGATGAGCCGACGCGCTCCTGGTGTTTCGGCTGCCGCGCGTCGCGCGCCGTCCCGGAGCCGATGGGCGTTCGCGAAGATCACCGGGCCGCTGGCTCGGTAGACCGCGATGCCCGGAGCCGGCGCCAGTCGCGCGTCCGCGGCGCGACCGCTTTCACCATGCGCACGGGACAGTCGCCGACGGGCCGCCCGGACGAGGGACTCCCCGACGGAGAGCGCGACGCCGGTCACGATGCCTTCGAGCAGCCCGATCGCGACGGCTGCCGACGTCGTTGCGATCGCGATGACGAACTCGATCCGCCGGGTCCTCCAGAGGCGTCGCAGCGATCCGACCTCGATCAACCGCAGGACGGCGCCGATCACCACAGCTGCCAGTGCCGCCGCCGGCACCTTCTCGAGAGGTCTGGTGAGGAAGAGCAGCACCGCCACCATGACGGCTGCCGCGCTCACGCTCGCGAGCTGCGAGCGTCCCCCGACCATCTCCACGACCGCGGTCCGGGCCGCGCTCGCGCTCGTGGTGATGCCTCCGGACAGCCCCGATGCGAGGTTCGCGGCCCCCAGACCGATCAGATCGCGGTTCGCATCGACCTCGTACCCGCCCCGTCGCGCGAACGCCCGCGAGCTGACGATCGTGTCTGCGGCCGCGAGGACCGCGATCGCAGCGGAGATCGGGAGCAGGGCTGTGACGTCCGCAGCCCCGAACGCCGGGATCCGGAGCGGCGGAAGGCCGGCGGGAAGCTTACCCAGGACCTCGACGTCGGCGAGCGCGGGCCCGACGAGCTCGACGAGGAGGGTCGCACCCACGATCGCGAACAGCGCCGCGGGAAGCCCCGGCTTCCAAACGGCCACGAACGCGACGACCGCGAGACACGTTGCGCCCACGGCGAACGTCTGGAGGCTCGTGTCGTCCAGCCGCCCGGCGATCTCGAGCGCGCGAGGCAAGGTCGCGTCCTCCTCTACGGCGATCCCCAGGAGTCGAGGGAGCTGGCTGACGACCACCACGAGGGCGAGCCCGGCCTGATATCCGATGAGGACGGGCCGAGAGAGGAGATGCGCGACGAACCCGAGCCGGAAGGTTCCGGCCAGAACCAAGATGAGACCGACGAGGAGCGCAACCAACCCGGCGAGCGCCGCGTACCGGATGGGATCGCCACCGGCGACCGGTGCCACCGCGAGCGCCACCATCGCCGCCGTCGAGGCGTCGAGCGCGACGATCAGCTGCCGGGAGGAGCCGAAGAGCGCGTACGCGGCCAGCGGAAGGACACAGCTGTAGAGGCCGACGATCGGCGGCATGCCGGCCACCTCGGCCATCCCCATGCTGAGCGGGATGGCGACCGCCACGACGAGGACGCCGGCCGTCAGATCGCGCGGGAGCCAGGCCCACCGGTACCCATCGAGCGACCGAAGTACCGGCAGGTCCCACCGAAGACCGACCCCGTCGAGCGTCCTCTTCATCTCACCGGGAGCCTCCCGCGACGCGAACCGACCCTCGGGAGCCGTTCGACCTCGTGCCCGGGGGACGCTCGGCAGGGTAGCGCCCTCTCGACGTGGGGGTCGACCATGGCCGATGCCGACGTGTACTTCGACCGTGCCGTTTGCCCCGCTGTCAAGGAGCATGGCTGGATGCGAGGGCCGCATCTCGATACGTCCGATGCGCGAGGCCGTGGGCGGCACCAGTTCGGTGCTCTGACGGTCGATGAAGTTGGGCGGTTGCTGGCGACCCGACCCGACCGGGGCCTGGAGCCGACGGAGGCTGCCGCGCGGCTCGCGCGCCATGGCACGAATGAAA
>CAZMNP010000110.1:0-12920 GCA_964567675.1 uncultured Actinomycetes bacterium | reverse complement strand
CTTGCGCAGGGGATCGCGCAGGCGCTGTTCGAGGAGGTCGTCTACGACGAGCTGGGAACGCCGCTCACGTCCAACTTCACCACGTACTCGATGCCGGCCGCGTCCGACCTCCCGTCGTTCGAGCGCGGCGTGATCGAAACGCCCACGCCGCTGAACCCCCTCGGCGCCAAGGGCATCGGCGAGTCCGCGACGATCGGCTCGACGCCGGCGGTCGTGAACGCGGTCGTGGATGCGCTCTCGCACCTGGGGGTCCGGCACCTGAACCCGCCCCTCACGCCCGAACGCGTCTGGCGCGCGATCCGGGATGCGGGCTCGGTGCCTCCGCTCAGCTCCTGACGGGACTTCGCACTACCTCGACCTATCATCGGAGCGTGCCGCGTCGCCTCCTCTTCGTCGTCCTTTCCCTCGCGGTCATCGCCGTGGCTTGTGTGGGCGACGTGGAGGACGTCCTGGAGCCGAGCGAGTCCCCCACCACGTCGAGCCCGAGCCCAGAGCCGACGGTGGAGCCGAGTCCGGAGCCGTCGGATGGCGTGAAACCGGCGATCGTCGTCCGGACGCCCGTCGCCGGCGACGAGATCGTGAGCCCGGTGACCGTCGCGGGAACAGCCGACGTCTTCGAGGCGACCGTCAGCATCCGGATCCTCGATGTGAACGGCCAGGAGCTCGCCGCGGCGTTCGCGACCGCGACCTGCGGGACCGGATGCCGGGGGAAGTACTCGGCGGAGGTCTTCTTCTTCACGGAGGAACGCCAGGACGGCACGATCGAGGTCTTCGAGTCGAGCGCAGCCGACGGGTCGCCGCTGAACCTCGTGTCGGTTCCCGTCGAGCTCGTGCCGGGCATCTGAGGCGCCTGCTAGGCTCGCGCCTCGATGGCGGCCGAGGCCGAAACCCCCGTGTGGGAACAGCGCTTCCGTGCGGCTACGCGAACACTCCCGCATTGGTCCCGGCACGCGCCCGACAGTCTCGTGCACGTCTCGGACGAAGAGGGGTCGTACCAGGCCTACGCCTGGGATCGGACGACCGGGCAGCGGCGGCGGCTCTCGAACGAAGGCGTGGGTGTCGAGTACGCGACGGTTTCCGCGGACGGACGTGAGGCGATCTGGTTCTCCGACCCGACCGGTGACGAGTCGGGACGGTGGATGGCGATGCCCGTCGAGGGCGGCGATGCACGCGACCTGCTGCCCGGGGCGCCGATCGGGTGGCCGGACGGCCTCGTGATCGGACGGCGCGTCGTCGTCGGGGTGATCGCCGATCGCGACGGCTTCGCGGTCTACCTCTCGCGGGACGGGGGACCCGCCAAGGAGATCCATCGCGACGTCGACACCATCTCGATCGAGGCCACGGACTTCCACCTGGAGGGGTTCGGCCTCGCAGGACTCTCCGCCGACGAGGACCTCGTGTGCATCGAGGTCGCGCAGGACGGCGACAACATCCACCATGCCCTGCGGGTGCTCGACCTGGAGACGGGATCGGTCGTCGGCGAGCTGGCCGACGGGGCCGGCTACGGTCTCGGCGCGTTCGCGTGGTCCCCGCTCGAGGGCGACCGGCGGATCCTGATCGGTCACGAGCGGAACGACCTGCTGCGTCCGACCCTTTGGGATCCGGTCTCGGGCGAACGCCGGGATCTCGTGATCGATCTACCCGGCGAGGTGATCCCGGTCGACTGGTGGCCGGATGCGAGCGCGTTCCTGCTCGTCCACCTGTTCCGCGGCCGCGACCGTCTGTATCGCTACGAGCTGGCGACCGGAACGCTCACCGAGCTCCGCCATCCCACCGGCGAGATCCACGGCGCCCGCGTTCGCCCGGACGGCCAGGTGTGGCTCCGCGTCTCGAGCGGCGAGCGCGCCTCGCGCCTGCTGGACGGCGCGGGGGAGGAGCTCCTCCCCGATCCACCGCAGGGGATCCGCACGGGGCGTCCCTACCGGGAGTGGCTGTTCCGCAACTCCTCCGGAGACACGGTGCACGGGTGGCTCGTCACGCCGGACGGCGAGGGTCCGTTCCCGACCTACCTGAAGGTGCACGGCGGGCCCAACTGGCTGTACCTCGACACGTGGTGGCCGGACGTGCAGTCGCTCGTGGACGAGGGATTCGCGGTCGCGATGGTGAACTATCGCGGCTCCACCGGCTACGGTCGGACGTTCCGGGACCACATCATCGGCAACATCGGCTTCCCCGAGGTGGCCGACACTGTCGAGGGGGCCGACGACCTGATCGCGCGCGGGATCGCCGATCCGGCGCGGGTGGTGATCGGCGGACGGTCGTGGGGTGGCTACATCACGCTGCTCGCGCTCGGTACCCACCCGGACCGATGGATCGCGGGCGTGGCGGGCGTCCCGGTCGCCGACTACATGGAGTCCTACGACGACTCCGCCCCGTCGTTGCAGGCGTACGACCGCTCGCTCGTCGGGGGCGTTGTACACGACCTCCCCGAGTTCGTCGCGGAGCGTTCACCGATCACGTACGTGGACCGCGTCCAGGCGCCGGTGCTCGTCATGGTCGGCGAGAACGACAGCCGGTGCGTCCCGGGTCAGGTGTACCGGTACGTGGACGCCCTTCGCACCGCAGGCGGCGACGTGGACCTGTACTCGTACGGCGAGGGCCACGGCCCGATGATCGTCGACGAGGAGACGCGCGAGTGGCGCACCGTCCTCGAGTTCCTGAAGCGGCATGTCCCGCTGGGGTAACCGGGCGTCGCCCTACCACCGGCCGCGCAAGCGCTCGGCCTCGGCCACCCGGTCGACGGCGATCTCGTACGCGCCCTCGCGGTGGGTGATGCCCTTCTCGTTCGCCCGAGCGAGGACGCCGTCGGTCGCGGCGTTCATCACCTCGGACAGGCGTTGGTTGACGCGGTCCTCGGCCCAAGCCTCGCCCTGGAGGTTCTGGACCCATTCCAGATACGACACGACGACGCCGCCCGCGCTGGCGAGGATGTCGGGGATGACCGTCACGCCCCGGTCCTTCAGCAGGCCGTCGGCGGTCGGAGTGGTCGGGTAGTTCGCGATCTCCAGGACCAGGTTCCCCTTCACGATGCCGGCGTTGCCCTCGCGGATGTGCTCCTCCATCGCGGCCGGGACGAGCACCTCGCACTTCACGCCGATCAGGTCCTCGCTCGCGATCTCGTCCGCGTGCTTGAAGCCGGCCACGCTCCCGGTCGCCTGCTTGTGGGCGAGGACGGCGCGCGGGTCGAGCCCCTCGGGATTGTGGATGGCGCCTCGCGAGTCCGAGACCGCAACGATGCGGTAGCCGAGCTGGGTCGCAAGGATCGCGAACCACGACGCGGCGTTGCCGTAACCCTCGACGGCGATCGCGATCTTGTCCCGGGTCCAGCCGCGGTGGTGGGCGATCCGGTCGAGGCAGATCAGCCCGCCGCGGCCCGTCGCCTGCTCGCGCCCGAGCGACCCTCCGAGGGCGATCGGCTTGCCGGTCAGGACGGCGATCGCGTCGCCCGCGCCGGTCACGCGCTGGTACTCGTCGACCATCCACGCCATCTCGCGCGGGCCGGTGTTCACGTCGGGCGCCGGGATGTCGACCCTCGGGCCGATCACCGGCGCGATCTCACGGATGAACGAGCGCGAGAGCCGCTCGAGCTCTCCCTCCGAGAGCCCCTTCGGGTTCACCTGCACGCCGCCCTTGCCCCCGCCGTAGGGGATCGCGAGCAGCGAGCACTTCCACGTCATCAGGGCCGCGAAGGCGCGGAACTCGTCGAGCGAGGCCGTCTCGTGATACCGGAGGCCGCCTTTGAACGGCCCTCGGGCGTTGTTGTGCTGGATCCGCCAACCCTGGAACACGAGGGTTCGCCCGTCGTCCATCGGGACGCGCACCTGCACCTCGGTCTGTCGCTGGTGCGTGTCGAGCAGGGTGCGGATCGAATCGTCGAGGCCGAGCCGCTCGGCCGATGCCTGGAAGAACCCGTTGACGGCCTCGTCGGCCCGCATCGTCAACCCTCCCTCGAATGTGGCCAGTCGATTGTGTCACCGTTCAAAGCGCCACGCATCGAGCGGACGTCGGTGAGGGCGTGCGTAGACTCGGACCATGAGCCTTTGGCTCGTGCTCTCGGCGATCGCGATCGGGGTCGCGATCGCCTGGCTCGGCCTCACCGCGCTGCGGGCAGCATCGGGCGTCGGAGCGCCGGCCGCGCCCGGCGACCCGGAGGACGTCGAGGAGCTCGATGTGTTCCTCGTCTGTGGGGAATGCGGCACCGAGTTCCGGGTGACCCGCCTCGGCGAGCTGCAGATCCCCCGGCACTGCGGCGAAACGATGCAGGTCGTGCGACGTCCGGCCGCGACCTGACGGGTTCGGGCAGAGCCGAGCTTTTCCACAGGAGATCGACCGGAAACGGCCGGGTTGTGCACAGGTTCTCCCCAGCGGACCGGGCCAGCGGACCGGGCCAGCGGACCGGCCAGCGGACCGGCCAGCGGACCGGGCCAGCGGACCGGGGAGGTCAGCGCCACCGGGTGGCCGCGGCGAAGCCGGCCGCGATGACCCCCAGCCCGACCCACAGCCAGTGCTGCTGCGTCCCGCCGGGGATGAAGTTCATGTAGTTCAAGACGATGAGCGCGACCCCGACCAGGATGAGCCCGAGGACGAGGATCCCGTACCAACGGGGGCTCGGTTTCGGGCGCCTCTTGGTCGGCGGCGGCGCGTAGGGACGCGAGCGCTTCTGACGTTGTCGGGACTTCGGCATCGACCGGAGATGTTACTCGGGGGGCACGAGCATCAGCGTCCGAACCGCCACCGCCTCGACCGCCTTCCGCGTCACGGGTGCCGGCCGCAGCGTCCCCCCGATCCACAGCGGCGCCTGGTCGTTCCAGTGCGGCGACGCGGGGTTGCCCGACTGGCCGGTGGGAAGCACCGCCATCGACCGGTCCACGTCCGCCAGGTCGGCGACGATCCGCCAGGAGGGGACCACGGCGGCCTCGAAGCCGTGCCGCGCGTCGAAGCCTCCCTGCAGGATCGTCTGCTCGTCGCCGCCAAGCTCGTGATCCGCCGCGACGAGCACCGGTCCGAGTGCCGGCATCCGCGCGAGCACGTGCGCGAACCGAACCCGATGGAGCGCACCCCAACGCCAATCCGAGCGGTCGGGCCCGAGGCGTTCTTCCAGCATGGCGAGCCCTCCGGCGAGCGTGCGGTGCAGCACCCCGTCCCAGCCGTCCCCGACGCCGGCCCAGTCCGGCACGGCGGACCCGAGGAGGTTCGGCAGCGCCGCGCAGACGAACGGCTCGCGCCACGCGTGGTACCGCTCGTAGGTCGTGGGATCGTCGTCCGCTCGAAACAGCCACCGGGCGATCGAAAAGAGCCACGCGTTGTAGATCGCGGCCGCGGTCGAAGTCGCACGCTGGTCGCCGTCCCAGGAACGCAGGAGGTCGAGCGCCCATCGCTCGTCTTCGTCCCGGGGATCCAGCGCCGTGAGCCGGGGAAGGAGCGACCGCGCGGGGAGCGAGACCGTGTCCATCTGGATCCGCGCCATGTGCTCGGCGGTGAGCTCGCGCTGTGGGTCGATCAGGTCCGCGATCCTGCGAGCTCGGTACGGCGTGTGGAAGTCGTGACCGATGAGGTGCGGGTAGCCCTCGTCGTGGGTCCGGTTGTTCGCCGTCGCCAGGTAGCCGCGTTCGGGGTCCTTCGACCACGGGAGGCGGTCGAAGGGAACGAAGCCGTCCCACTCGTGATCGGAGGTCCACCCCGGCACGGGAACCGTTCCGTCTCCCGATCGCCGGATCGGATACCGACCGGTGAGCTGGTAGCCGATGGTGCCGACGACGTCGGCGTAGACGACGTTCTGACCCGGACAGGCGATCCCGCGGAGGGCCTCGCGGAACGACTCGAAGCCGTCCGCGTTCGCGAGCTCGACGAGCATCGAGGGTTCGAGGAGCCCGTCGCTCGCCGTCCATCGGAGCGCGTAGGCGCGATCGACGGGCACGAAGTCGACATCGACGATGCCGACGGGCGCGAACTCGAGCAGCGGCCCGTGGCGCGACTCGCGGACGTCGACCTCGACCGGGTCGCCTCCCCGCACGCCGATCTGCTCTCGGTGCACGACGAGCGGTTCCCAGGCGCCGTCGAACTCGGTTGCGGTGTCGTCGTCGTTCAGTCGTTCCTCGTACAGGTCCTGCACGTCACCGGTAACGTTCGTGATGCCCCACGCGTGGTGCGGCGTGATCCCCACGAGGACGCCGGGCGCGAACGGGAACGCCACGCCGCGGGCCTCGTAGCCGGGCGCCCGAAGGTGCAACTCGAACCAGGCACCGGGCTGTTGCACGAGCAGGTGTGGGTCGTTCGCCAGGAGCGGACGGCCGCTCGCCGTCCGCGAGCCCGCGATGACCCAGTTGTTCGAACCCGTGCCCCTCGTTCGCGGGATCGCATCGAGCAGCCGTCCCGCGAGGCCGCCGGCGACGGCGTTCGGTTGGTCTGAAGGCAACGGAGGCAAGAGGACCTCGACGGCGTCGGGACCCAGACGCTCGGCGAGGTGGACGCGCAGGAGCTCGGAGTCCCAGTTCCCCGATAGCCCCCAGGCCGCGTACGCGAACGCCGCCGCCCATCCGCCGAGGTCTTCGGGGATCTCGGGGTCGGCCGCGAGCAACGCGTACTCGAACGGCGGTGAGGCCATGCCCTCGATCCACGAGCGGACGCCCTCGATGAAACGGCCGTACATCGTCCGCGAGGCGTCGCTCCACCGCGCGGCCTCGTTCGCGCCGAGCCGGCTGAAGCCGATCGTGCGGGCGAACCGGTCCTGCTGCAGGGTCAGGTCGGAGAAGAGCTCGGACAGCCGGCCGTTCGCGGCCCGGAGCGCGAGATCGATCTGGAACAGCCGCTCGGACGCCGTGACGAAGCCCTGGGCGAACCACAGGTCCTCAGGCGATGCCGCCGAGACATAGGGAACGCCCCAGCGATCGCGCAGGACCTCGACGGGCTCCCGCAGCCCCGCCGCCTCCAGCGTTCCCTCCAAGGGGGCGAGCGCCGCACGAGCGGCCTCCAGCACCTCGTCGCTCCAATCGCTCACGGCTCCGGAGCCTATCGAGCGACCTGCGGGCCGGCCTTCGGGTTGAGGGCCTCCATCCCTTGCTGGAATGATGCGGGCCATGACCGATCAGCGGCCCTGGCTCCGCAGCTATCCACCCGATGTTCCGCACACGCTCGAGCCGTACCCGGACATCTCGGTGTTCGGGATGCTCGAGGCCTCCGCGCGGAAGTACCCGCAGACCACCGCCATCGCCTGGTTCGGGCGGAAGCTGAGCTACGGCGACCTGCTCGCGGAGACCGAACGGTGCTCGGCGGCGCTCGCGGCGCTCGGCGTGACCAAAGGCGACCGGGTCGCGCTCATCATGCCGAACTGCCCCCAATACGTGATCGCCTACTACGCGACCGTCCGGCTCGGCGCGATCGTGGTCGGCAACAACCCGCTCTACACGAAGCGTGAGATGGAGCACCAGCTGAAGGACTCCGGGTCCAAGGTCGTCATCGTGCTCGACCTCCTGTACTCGGACTTCGCCGACGTGATCCACGGGGTCGGTCTGGAGAACGTGATCGTGGCGCGCCTGAACGACTACATGCCGTTCCCGAAGAAGCAGCTCGCTCCGATCCTGAAGTTCAAGAAGAACCAGCGAGCGCAGGGCAAACCCTGGCCCCCCGTCCCGAGCGGAGCGCCGGTGCTTTGGTGGGAGTCGTGGATGCGCGGAGCCGGACCGGTCCCCGTCGCGCCGGAGATCGAGCCCGTTCAGCACACGGCGGGGTTCATCTACACGGGCGGGACGACCGGTGTGAGCAAGGGCGCGATGCTCTCGCACCGCAACCTCGTCGCGAACGCGATGCAGGGTGCGACGTACCTGAACATCCAGGAGGGGACCGAGGGCCTCCTCGGCTCGCTCCCGTTCTTCCACTCGTTCGGGATGCTCGTGATGAACGTCGCGATCCTTCGCGCGGGCAAGCTCATCCCGGTCCCGAACCCGCGCGACCTCCACCTGGTGATGGAGGAGATCGACAAGGAGAAGCCCACCTTCGTTCCGGGCGTCCCGCGCTTCTTCGCGGGCCTGAACGAGTCGCCGCTCGTGAAGAAGTTCGACCTGAGTTCCGTCAAGGCGTGCATCTCCGGCGCGGCGCCGTTGCCGACGGCCGTCGCGGAGAAGTTCGCCGAGATCACGGATGGAGCCGTGCTCGTGGAGGGGTACGGCCTGACCGAGGCCTCCCCGGTCACGCACGCGAACCCGCTGAAGGGCGAGCGCAGGCCGGGCTCGATCGGGATGCCGGTTCCCGACACAGACTGCAAGATCGTCGACCTGGAGGAGCCGGACCGCGTGCTCGGCCAGGGCGAACGCGGAGAGCTGTGCGTGCAGGGTCCTCAGGTCATGCTCGGTTACTGGAACCGGCCCGAGGAGACCGCGATCGCGATCCGCAACGGCTGGCTGCACACGGGCGACGTCGCGGTGATGGAGGAGGACGGGTACTTCCGGATCGTCGACCGGCTCAAGGAGATGATCAGCGTCTCCGGATTCAATGTGTACCCGAACGAGGTCGAGGACGCGCTCTACCATCACCCGAAGATCTCGAAGGTCGCGGTCATCGGCGTGCCCGACGACAAGACCGGGGAAGCAGTCAAGGCGTTCGTCGTCCTGAAGCCGGGCGAGACGGCGAGCCCGGAGGAGATCGTCGCGTGGGCGCGCGATCCCGCGAACGGGCTGGCCGCATACCGGGCTCCCAAGCGCGTCGAGTTCCGCGATTCTCTTCCCGAGACCCTGGTCGGCAAGGTCCTGCGGCGCATGCTGGTCGAGGAGGAACGCCAGAAGGCAGCGGCCAAGAGCCCGGCGTGAGTCGCCCGCTCCTGGACCTCGGGGATGGCATCGAGGTCCGGGTCCTGGACCCGGACGATGCCGAGGACGTCTTCGCCCTCGTCGATGCCAACCGCGGCCGGCTTCGGCCATGGATGCCCTGGGTCGATGCGACGGAGGGACCCGCAGACACGCGAGCGTTCATCGAGCGCGATCGCGCGGCCGATGGCATGGATGCGCTCGGGATGTACGTGGAGGGGCGGTACGTCGGCGGGATCGGGCTGCGCCCCGACGCCGCACACGGCGACGCGGAGATCGGCTACTGGGTCGGCGCGACGCACGAGGGACGTGGGCTGGTCACCCGCGCGTGCCACGCGCTCATCGATCGGGCCTTCGGCGACCTCGGGCTCCACCGGGTGACGATCCGCGTGGCGCCGGACAACGCGCGCAGCCGGGCGATCCCCGAGCGCCTCGGGTTCACGGAGGAAGGCGTGATGCGCGAGGCCGGCAGGTCGGCGCTCGGGCACCACGACCTGGTCGTCTACGGGCTCCTGGACCGAGAGTGGCCTGCCTCGTGAGCGCGTTCGACGCGGTGATCTTCGACCTGTTCGGGACGCTCGTCTACGAGTTCCCACGCTCGGATTGGGACGAGTGGCTCGACACGACTGCCGCCGTGCTCGAGGCGGAACCGGGTGCGTTCCAACGCGCCTGGGCGGCGACGGCGATCGACCGGCAGACCGGGCGCGCCGGCGATATCGAGGAGAACCTGAGGACCGTCGCCGCTCGCGCGGGCGCCTGGCCGAGCGACGCGCAGGTGGCCGAGGCGCTCGAGGCTCGCGCCGAGCTCTATCGCAAGTGGTTCGTCCCTCGAACCGGGGCGGAGGAGGTCCTTCGCGCGTTGCGCGAACGCACCGTTCCGACCGCCCTCATCAGCATGTGCGCTCCGGACACGCCGGCGTTGTGGCATTCGTCGCCGCTCGCCGGTCTCATCGACGTCGAGATTTTCTCGTGCGAGGTCGGCCTTCGGAAACCGGAACCGGAGATCTACCTGCTGGCCTGCGAGCGCCTCGGCGTCGATCCGGCGCGATGTCTCTACGTGGGCGACGGCGCGTACTCCGAGCTGTCCGGAGCCGCGAGCGTCGGGATGCACGCGGTCTTGATCCGCGATCCGGCGGAAGCCCACGTCGAGGCCCTTCGGCCCGAGGCGGAGGATTGGCAGGGGCCGAAGATCGAGGACCTGCGCGAGATCAGCGCGCTGCTGACGTAGCGGGATCCGGCTGGACGAGCGGGCCCCCACACGCGAGGCGTCAGCCGATCGCGCCGACCTCGTGGGCGGCGGCCAAGGCCCGCCCGCGTTCCTCGTCGGTGAGGCCTCGGAGCGGGGCCCGGACGTCGGGGCGGATGGGAACGCCCCGCACCATGAGGATCTCCTTGAGCGCGGCGTGGAACGGGATCGGGCCGAGCAACCTGCGAAGCGTCGTGACCCGCTCGCTCGCCTTGCGGCTCCGCTCGTGCACGAGCGCCGACACGATCTCGGGGAAGGCGGTCGCGAGCCCGCTCACCGCACCGGCCGCGCCGTGCGCGAGACCTTCGAGGACGATCGGCTCGTTCCCGACGAACAGGTCGAGCCCCTCGAAGCCGTAGGGCTGGACCGCTCCCCACGGGGTGTCCGAGACCTTCATCCCGGCGAGGTTCGGCACGAGCTCGCGCAGCCGTTCGATCGCCCGAACCGGGATCGAGTACCCGGAGCGTCCGGCGAACTCGTACGGGTAGAACGGGAGCGGCTCGCTCGCCTCTGCGGCAGCGCGCAGGTGGTTCACGATCTCGTCCTCGCCGAGCGGGAAGTACGGAGGTGCGATCACCGCGACGGCGTCGGCGCCGATCTCCTTGGCGTGCGCGGCGAGAGCGACGGTATCGGCGGTCGTCTGGGCCCCTGCGTGGACGGCGACCTGGAAGCCGTCGGACCGGCTGTCCAGGAACGCCTCGGCCGCGGTCCGTCGTTCCTCGACCGAGAGCAGGATGCCTTCACCGGTCGTTCCGCAGGCCAGGACCCCGTCGATCCCACCGTCGGCGAGGAAACGAACCAGCGGGGCGAACCCGGATCCGTCGAGGCCCGAGCCTCCGGACGTGAGCGGTGTCACCACCGCGGCGATCGCTCCGCGCAGCACGCCGCGAATGGTACCGGTGACGGGGTGGAGCAAGGTTTCCCTGTAACCCAACCGTGTAGGGTCGGATCGATGGAACCGGCGAAGCGAAGCGAGGGACCTCGTGATCCGGAACGAACAGCCCGACCCCGCCCCTGACCCGCAGCCCGAGAACCCCGATCCACCGGGCCCGGTCCCGCTGCCCAACCCGCCGAACCCGGATCCACTTCCGGGCCCCCAGCCGGGCCCCCAGCCTCCGAGCCCACAGCCTCCGAGCCCGGATCCACTTCCCGGGCCGGAGCCTCCGAGCCCGGATCCGTCGCCTTCCCCGGCGCCGCCTCCGGATTCGGAGCCGCCGATCCGCGTGTCGGCGTTCCGCTAGGGGACGATCTTCGAGATGGGGATCTCGAGGATGTCCGTCGCGCCGTGGGCTTTCAGCAGCGGGATCAGACGGTTCACCTGTGCCTTCTCGACGACGGTCTCGATCGCGTAACCGCCTTCTTGCAGCTGCGCCACCGTCGGGGACTTCATCGCGGGAACCACCTCGAGCACCTGCTGCAGGTCGTCCTCGCCGACGTTCATCTTGATCAGCACGCGGCCCTCCGCCCGTAACGCCGACAGGAGCAGCGTGGTGATGTCGTCCATCGCGCCCCGTTTGACGGGGTCGGCCGCGGCCTCGCGGTTCGCCACCAACACCGGCTCGGAGGTCATCAGCGTCTCGATGACCTTCATGCCGTGTGCGCGCAGGGTGCTGCCGGTCTCGGTGATGTCGACGATCGCGTCGACGATCTCGGGCACCTTGGCCTCGGTGGCGCCGAAGGACCAGACCACGTGCACGTCGATCCCGAGGTCCTCGAAGTAGCGCTTCGTCAGGCTCTCGAACTCGGTCGAGATCCTCGATCCCGGCGGCATCTCCTTCGCGCTGTTCGCCGGGTGATCGGCCGGCACGGCGAGGACGACCTTGGTCCCGTGGCCGGATCCGCTCTTCGCGTAGGACAGCGGCGTCAGCACCTCGACGTCGGCCGCGGTCTCCGCGATCCAGTCCTGCCCCGTGATGCCCAGGTCGAACAGTCCGTCCTGGACGTACAGCGGGATCTCCTGCGGGCGAAGGAGCGAGACGCGCTCGATCCGCTCGTCGTCGATCGTGCCGTGGTAATCGCGGTCCGAGCCACGGCGCACGCGCAGGTCCGCCACCTCGAACAGCCGAAGGGTCTGCTGTTCGAGCGAGCCCTTGGGGATCACGAGCTTCAGCATCAGAGCCTCCGGAAGAAGCACGTTCGTTCGCCGGTGTGACAGGCCGCGCCCACCTGATGGACGCGGACGAGCAGGACGTCGCCGTCGCAGTCGAGGCGGACCTCCTCGACGTGCTGAACGTGTCCGCTCGTGTCGCCCTTGCGCCAGAGCTCCTGCCGGGAGCGGCTCCAGAACACGGTGCGCCGCTCCTCCAGCGTGCGCTCGAGCGATGCCCGGTTCATCCACGCCATCATCAGGACGTCGCCGTTCTCGACGTCCTGGACCACGGCCGGGACCAGCCCACGGTCGTCGAACCGGACCTCGTCGAGCGCGACCCGCCCCATCACGCCGTCCTCACGGGGATGCCGGCCCGCGCCAGGTGGTCCTTCACGTCGCGGATCGTGAGCTCCTCGAAGTGGAACCTCGACGCCGCGAGGACGGCATCGGCCCGGCCCTCGGTAAGGGCCTCCGCGAAGTGCTCGACGCGACCCGCGCCGCCGCTGGCGACGACCGGCACTCGGACCGCATCGCCGACCGCCTGCAGCAACTCGAGGTCGTAGCCCTCGCCGGTGCCGTCCCGGTCCATCGACGTCAACAGGACCTCTCCCGCTCCGTACGTCCCGGTGGCCTCGGCCGCCCACTCGACGGCGTCCCGGCCGGCCGGCGTTCGGCCCGCGTCGACGAAGACCTCCCAGCCATCGCCGTTGCGCTGCTTCGCGTCGATCGCGATGACGATGCACTGCGTCCCGAACCGTTCGGCGCAGCGGCCGAGCAGCGAGGGCTC
>CAZMNP010000109.1:0-6559 GCA_964567675.1 uncultured Actinomycetes bacterium | reverse complement strand
CCGCCGCGCTTGCGTTCCGAAGAGCACGGCCTGGACGTCGTGCTGCAGATCCGAGAACTTCGTGAAGCGACCCGTGAACGGGATCGTGATCAGGAAGGCGACGAGCGGCGGGTTGTTCGCTGCGGAGCGTGTTTACGGAGGATGGCAGCCGGGAATCCATGCGCTTGACCGGAACGACTCGACGGTGGGAGGTGAACAGATGAGCCACGGGGAGGACCACTCGCACGACTCGCCCGTGCACGAAGAGTCCGACGGCATCGTCGTTTACGCGGCGATCAAGTACACGGCGTCGTGGTGATCGTGCTCGCGATCCTCGCGTTCATCGCCTGGAACATCCTGCCCCGCGTGTCGTAGGACGGGAAGAGAACATCCACGAGGAGGAATCGATGATGCTTGCCATGTTGATGCAGGCGGGGGACAACGGCGGCGCAGCGACGCTGCTGTGGATCCTCGCCGCGATCCTGGTGATCGCCGGGATCGTCAGCCTTCTCCGCGGCGCCGTCGTCGCGGGGGTCGTCCTGATCATCGTGGGCCTGCTCGTCGGTCCCGGAGGCGTCAGCATCTTCACATGACGTGACCGGCGGAGCCGATGTGAAGTCCCAGCAGTACGAAGGTAAAGGTCGAGGGGTCGCCGTCCTCTCGATGGGCGGCGACCTCGACCTGTCCCAGACCCGTCACCCCACGGCCCTCGACGAGGGCGGGCTGCGCTCGCTCGTCGGCGCGTGCGGCGGCCTCACCGCACGGGAGTGCGTCGATCGGGTGGGAGAGGCGATCGCCGACCCCGGCGGTCAGGCGCCCGACGACGTCTGCATCCTCGTGCTCCGCGTCGCTCCCTGACCGACCCCCCGGCCGCCGGTCGTTGACCGGTCGCGGCGGGTGGCGTACGACGGAGCCGATGCGAAGCCTCGACGCGCTCGCGAACGCCACGCCGAGCACGCGCGACCGATACGTCGACTTCCTCCGCGCCGTGTCGATCTGCGCCGTGGTGTTCGGTCACTGGTTCATCGGGGTGATCCATCGCGATGACGGCCTCGTCTACCTGACGAGCGCGGTCGGCCTTTCGAGCGGGCTGTGGCTGGGGACGTGGCTGTTCCAGGTCATGCCGATCTTCTTCTTCGTCGGCGGATTCTCGAACCTCACCACGTATGAGGCGTTCCGGCGCCGGGGCGAGGGGACGGCCGCGTTCGTGCGCGGTCGCGCATCGCGGCTGCTCCGGCCATCGGCGGTCTTCCTCGGGGCGTGGGCGGTGGTCCAGGTCGGCCTGCATCTGGCCGACGTCGGCCGGCCCGCCGGACCGGAGCTGTGGGGGAACACCACGCTGCTGCGCGGCATGCTCCCGCCGGCGCAGACGCTTCCGTTCGGACCGCTGTGGTTCCTCGGCTTCTATCTCGTCGTCGTGGTCGCCTCGCCGCTGCTGATCGGGCTGCACCGCCGGTTCGGGCTATGGGTCCCCGTGGCGATGATCGCGATGGTCGTCGCGATCGATGTCGTCGGCTTCGGGCTCGAGCTCCGGCGGTTCCGCTACCTGAACGTGCTCCCCGTGCTGCTGTTCCCGCACCAGCTCGGGTTCTTCTACGCCGACGGCAGCCTGGCCGGCCGCCGTCGTCTGCATCTGGGGATGGTGGTTGCCGGGCTCGCCGGCCTCGTCCTGCTGACGAACCCGTGGGTGTTCGAGCCGTTCGGGCAGGCGCGATTCGACTGGTTCCAGGGGATCGGGCACTACCCGAAGAGCCTGCTCGGCACCGACGTCGAGCGGATCTCGAACGCGTATCCGCCGACGGTGTGCTTCCTGCTCGGCGGGATCTGGTCGATCGGCGCGGTGATGCTGTTGCGGGAACGCGTCGCCCGATGGCTCGAACGCACGGGCCCGTGGAAGGCGACCATCTTCACCAACGGCATCATCATGACGCTGTTCCTCTGGCACATGACGGCCTACCTGATCGCGATCCTCGCCCTGTGGCCGCTCGGTCTCGGTCATGAGGTCGACACGACGGCGCGATGGTGGCTCGAGCGCCCGGTCTGGATCCTGGTCCCCGGCGCGATCCTCGCGGCGTTCGTGATCGTGGTCGGGCGGTTCGAGCGACCTCGGCCGCGTCCGGACGGCTGACCGCCGGGCTCGAGCCCGAACCGGGAGCGTACGCTGGCGTCGATGGCCCAGACCGCACCCGTGGAGACCGAACGCCCGGCAGACGAGCACGACGTCACCCCCGACGTCCCGTGGATCGTCATCGTGTGGAACGACCCGATCAACCTGATGTCCTACGTCGTGTACGTCTTCCAGAAGCTGTTCGGGTATCCGCTCGAGAAGGCGACGAAGCTGATGCTGGACGTCCACCACAAGGGCAAGGCCGTGGTGAGCGAGGGCGCGCGCGAGACGTGTGAGTTCGACGTGTCGAGACTCCACGCGCACGGCCTGTGGGCGACGATGCAAAGGAGCCGGTGAATGGCGATCCGACACCGCATCGTGCGGTCATCGGCCGGTGGGTTCGACCTGCGGATCCCGCGATCCGAACGCAACGTGCTCCGCGGGCTCCCCGACCAGCTCCGCTTGCTGCTCGACGAGGGCGACGCAGAGGACCCGGCGCTCCAGCGGTTGTATCCCTCGGCGTACCCGGACGATCCGGTCGCGGCGGCCGAGTTCGACGGCTTCGTCCGAGACGACCTGACCGAACAGCGCATGAAGGCGATCGAGATCATGGCGCGCACGATCGACTCGGCGCACCTGGACGAGGAGGAGGTCGGCGCGTGGCTCGCGGCGGTCAACGATCTGCGCCTCGTACTCGGCATCCGGCTCGCGGTGACCGAAGAGAGCGAACCCGAGGACTTCGAGGGCGACGAGGGGACCCGCGGGTCGTACGCGTTGTACGTCTATCTGTCGATGCTCGAGGAGGACATCGTCGAGGCGCTGTCGGGGGCGCCCCCCGATTCCGCTTGATCGAACCCGCCGAGCGCGTTGCTCCTATAGGCTCGTGCGAGCGGATCGAAGGGGGAACGGGATGACGCACAGGTGGCGGACGGTGGGGCGGATCGCGGGGTTGGGTCTGCTGGCGCTGTTGCTCAGCGCGTGCCTCAAGCTCGACATGGACCTGCAGGTCTCCGAGAACAACTCGGTCAGCGGAAGCATGATCTTCGGCGTGGACAAGCAGCTGCTGGAGCTGACCGGAGGGTCCGTCGAGGACTTCCTCGGCACCGACTCGCCACTGCCCTCCGACGCCGAGGGCGTCACGACCGAACCCTTCGAGGACGACGAGTTCATCGGCCAGCGTTTCGTCTTCGACGCGGTGCCCCTCGCGACGCTCTCGAGCGGCACGCCCGACGCGCTCCGGATCACCCGTGAGGGCGATTCGTTCACCGTGACCGGAGCCCTGGATCTTTCCTCAGGGCTCACCGGCGCGACCGGCGCCTCCGGGTTCCCCGGCGCGGAGCAGTTCCTGCAGGGAGCCGACCTTCAGATCCGGATCACGTTCCCGGGTCCGGTGACGGACACGAACGGCGAGGTCGACGGCAACACCGTGACGTGGGTCCCCGTGGTCGGCGAACGTCTCGAGCTGCGCGCGACGGCGAGCGCCATCCCGAGCGGGGGCGACTCGAACCTCACGATGCTGTTGATCATCGCGGCGGTCATCGTCGCCTTGGCGGTCGTCGTCGGCATCATCGTCGCGCAGCGCCGGAACCGGCCGGCGGTCGCCGCGAGCGGGTTCGGCGGGACCGCGGGCACCGCACCACCGGTCGCCGCGCCACCGGTCGCCGGCGAGCCCGCGCCCCCGGTGGCCGGCGAGCCCGCGCCGCCGCCCCCCGCCGGTCCGACGCCGCCCCCGCCGCCGCCGAGCGACCCGGTCTAGAGGTCCACGCCCTCGGTTCAGGCACGAACCTGGAGGTCAGAGCCGCTCGACCCGGCTCAGGAGCTCGGGGTCCCCTCGCCGGGTCCAGGGCCCTTGCCGTCGCTCTCGTCGGTGCCGGTCCTGGCGATCCGCTTGCGGATCTCGTCCCCGGTCTCGGTCACCGTGACCGAGACGGCGTCGCCGAGCGCCCGGACTGCCTCTTTCAGGTTCTCCTTGGCCTTGGGGTCGCGAAGCGTGTCGCCCACGGCGGTGAACGCCCGGTTCAGCTGCTCCGTGAGCTCCCGTGCCGACTCCTCCAGCTTGTGCTGTGCCTCTCGCGCGCTTTCGACCGTCGTCGTCTCCGCCTCCTTGTAGCGATCGGCGACGAGGCGCCCCCATGAGGAGAAGCGCTCGCCGACCTCGTTCCATGCGTCCTTCGCGTTGTTCCCGGTCATCGTCGGGCCTCCTCGTGTTCGTGGCGAGTGTCGTCGCTTCCTAGCCTAGCGCGGCGCTTCGGGTCCGCGACCGCTAGGGTGCTGGCGCGGACGATCCACGGGCCTTTTCGGCCCGGACATCCGGCCGAGAAGATCGGCCAAGAGGATCGGCCAAGAGGTCGGGAGGACCCACGTGACATCCGGTACGAGCCGGGCCGCGTCCGGCGATGTGGGGGAGGTCCCGGCGCACCTTCGCCGGGACGTTCGGCTGCTCTCGACGATCCTCGGGCGCGTCCTGGTCGAGACCGAAGGCCCGGAGCTCCTCGAGGACGTCGAGCGTCTGCGTCGCGCGACGATCGCGCTCCGGAGGACGCCCGGCCTCCGGCGACGGCGCGCGGTCCTCAAGGTCGTGGATGCCCTCGGCGCCCAACGGGCCGAGCAGGTGGCGCGAGCGTTCACGTGTTACTTCCAGCTCGCGAACCTGGCCGAGGAACGTCATCGGGTCCGGGAGCTGCTCGCCCGGTCGCACGGGCCGGAGCCGCTCGAAGAGTCCGTCGAGGCGGCGGTCGCGACGCTCGGCGCCGGCGACGAGGACGTGTTCGAGGCCATCCGCAACCTGGACGTCGTCCCGGTGTTGACGGCGCATCCGACCGAGGCGCGCCGGCGGACGACGCTCGAGACGCTGTGGCGCATCGGCGAGCTCCTGGCTCGCAGCGACGACCCGAACCTGGTTCCGGGCGCACGGGAGGATCTCGAGCGCCGTCTCTACGAAGAGATCACCGCGCTGTGGCGGACCGATCCGATCCGCTCGCACCGGCCGCAGCCGCTCGACGAGGTCCGCGCCGTCATGGCGCTGTTCGACCAGACGATCTTCCGCGTCCTGCCCACGCTCTACCGCGAGATCGACCGGGTGGCCGCGCCGGGAACGGGAGATCGCCCGCCGGTCTTCGACCAGGTTCCGGTGCGCTGGGGAAGCTGGGTCGGCGGCGACCGCGACGGGAACCCGGATGTGAACGCCGACGTCACGCGCCGGGCCGCGCGCATCGCGTCCGAGCACGTCCTGATGGGCCTGGAGGCGGCGACGAGACGGATCGCGCGCGCGCTCTCCGTCGCCGATCGCGACGTGCCGCCTTCCCGGGAGCTGTTGCGATCGATCGAGCGCGATGCGAAGGCGCTGCCACGTGTGGCCACGGAGCTGCGCTCCAAGCTGCCGGGGATGGCGCACCGGCTGAAGCTCGGGCTGTGCGCGCACCGGCTCGCGGCCACGCGAACCCGCACCGATGCCGCGTACGGCGGGCCGGAGGAGTTCCTCGAGGACCTGCGGATGGTGCAGCGTTCGCTCGAGGTCGCGGGAGCGAGGCGTTTGGCGTACGGCGAGGTGCAGCATCTGGTCTGGCAGGTGGAGGCGTTCGGGTTCCACCTCGCGCAGCTCGAAGTGCGCGAGCACGCACTGGTCGTGAGCGCCGCCGCCGCGGAGCGGCGCCGGAAGCCGGAGCGACCGTCGCGGGCCCTGCAGGAGGTGCTCGCCACGTGCGAAACGATGCACGAGATCCAGCTGGCGAACGGGCCGGCCGCATGCCGCCGCTTCGTCCTTTCGTTCACCCGAGATGCGAGCGACGTGAAGGCCGTCTACGACCTCGGGCGCGCGGCCGTGCACGATCGCAGGTTCGAGCTCGACGTCGTGCCGCTCTTCGAGACGCGGGACGACCTCGGCCGGATCGTCGAGGTATGCGACGAGATCGCCGATCTCCCGGCCGTCCGCAAGCGCCTGGAGCGCAGCGGGAACGTGTTCGAGGTGATGCTCGGCTACTCCGACTCCGCGAAGGGCGTTGGGGTGCTCGCCGCGAACGTGGCGCTGTATCGCGCGCAGGTCGAGCTCGTCGCGTGGGCGGAGCGACGAGGCATCGCGCTCCGGATGTTCCACGGTCGCGGCGGCGCGCTCGGCCGGGGCGGAGGTCCCACGAACCGGGCCGTCCTGGGCCAGCCCGCGGGGTCCGTCGGCGGACGGTTCAAGGTGACCGAGCAGGGTGAGGTCGCGTTCTCGCGGTACGGAGAGCCATCGCTCGCGCGCCGGCACCTCGAGCAGGTCGTGCACGCGGTGCTCGTCTCATCGACCGCCTCGCACGAGGCGGAGGCGCGCGGGTGCTGGGAGGCCTTCGGGCCGCTCGCGCAGACGATGGCCGACGCGTCCGAGACCGTGTGGCGGAAGCTCGTCGAACGCGACGGCTTCGTCGAGTTCTTCGAGCGCGTCACCCCGATCCACGAGATCGAGGGCATGAAGATCGGCTCGCGGCCCGCTCGACG
>CAZMNP010000108.1:0-9481 GCA_964567675.1 uncultured Actinomycetes bacterium | reverse complement strand
CGGCGGCGAGCGCGCGCTCACCGCCATGGCGTTCCTGTTCGCGATCTTCAAGGCGCGGCCGAGCCCGTTCTACTTGATGGACGAGGTCGAGCCGGCGCTCGACGACGTCAACCTCCACCTGTTCATCAAGCTGGTCGAGGGATTCGCTCGCGAGGCGCAGGTCATCATCGTCACCCACCAGAAGCGGACCATGGAGGTCGCCGGGATGATGTACGGGGTCTCGATGGGCAAGGACGGGACATCGAAGGTCCTCGCGCAGCGCCTCGAACATCCCCAGGGCGAACGCTCCGAGGAGCGGCCGGCCGAGCTCGCTGCGGTCGCCGTTCCCGAGCCGGATGTCGTCGGCTAGCCTGGAACGCTCATGGGTCTGCGGATCGCACTGCTCGTCGTCGTCGTCCTTGGCATGGGCGGGTTCGTCGGGGTTCTACTCGCACGGCGCAACCGGGCGAGCTCGACCGACGTTCGTCCGCGCCCGGAGCCGTCGCGGCCCGCGCGTCCGGCCGTCCGCGGCGACGGTCTGGGCCCACGGATCCGATCCCTGTTCGGTGCCGGCGCCGGAGCGGACGACCCCTGGGCCCGGCTCGAGGATCTCCTCATCAGGGCCGACGTGGGACCGGCGACCGCGTCGCGCATCGTCCGCGAGGTCCGCGAGCGGTACGACGACGGTGCGGATCCGGTCGAGCTCGTCGCGAACGAGGTGGTCGGGGTCCTGCGGAACGGTGCGGGGCTGCATCTACCCAGCGAAGGCCTCGGGGTCGTGATGGTGGTGGGCGTCAACGGGTCCGGGAAGACGACGACGATCGGCAAGCTGGCGTCGCGGCTCGCTCGGGACGGCAAGGCGGTCAGCCTGGCCGGGAGCGACACCTTCCGCGCGGCAGCCTCCGAGCAGCTCGACGCGTGGGCGCGACGCTCGGGCGCGCACCTGGTCACCCAGGCGCGAGGGGCGGACCCGAGCTCGGTCGCGTTCGACGCCGTGCGGGCGGCGCAGGCCCGGGGCTCGGACGTGCTGATCGTGGATACGGCGGGACGTCTGCACACGAAGCAGCCGCTGATGGACGAGCTCCGGAAGGTGCGCCGCGTGCTCGAGAAGGCCTCGGGCCGACCGCCCGATGAGACCCTGCTCGTGCTCGACGCCACGACGGGGCAGAATGGCATCGCGCAGGCGAGGGCATTCACCGACGCGGTCGAGGTGACCGGGGTGGCCCTCACGAAGCTGGACGGCACGGCGAAAGGGGGCGTGGTCCTGGCGGTTCGCGAACAGCTCGGTGTCCCGGTCAAGCTCGTCGGGACGGGGGAAGGGTTGGAGGACCTGGAGCCCTTCGAGGCCAGGGCGTTCGCCGACCGGTTGCTGGGGCCGTGACGATGGCGAAGGCCGACATCATGATCGTCGAGGACCACCCCACCATGCGGGAGGCCATGCGGCTGATCCTCGAACACGAGGGGTTCGAGATCCGCGAGGCGCCCGACGGTGCTGCGGCGCTCGCGATGGCGCGAGCGCAGCCGCCGGACCTGATGTTCCTGGACCTCAACATCCCCGGGACGAGCGGCGCGGACGTGCTCTCCGAGCTCAAGGGCGATCCCGCCACGAGGAGCGTGCGCGTGATCATCGTCACCGCGACCGGCGAGGAGGGGCGGGACTTCGTCCTGTCGCTGGGCGCCGACGAGTACTTCACGAAGCCGTTCTCGCCGACGGCGCTCCTGCGGACCGTCGAGCGGGTCCTGCAGGGCGAGGCAAAGCCGCCTCCACCGCCCGCCGGGTCGTAACCTTTCCTCCATGTTCGATGCGCTCACCGGCCGTCTCGACGGCATCTTCAAGAAGCTCCGGTCCAAGGGGAAGCTTCACCCCAAACAGGTGGACAACGCCCTGGACGACATGCGGACGGCGCTTCTCGAAGCCGACGTCGCGGTGGAGGTTGCCGACGAGCTCCTCGAGCGCGTTCGAGCGCGAGCGCTCTCCGAAGAGGTGATGAAGAGCCTCACCCCGGCACAACAGGTGATCAAGGTCGTCCGCGACGAGCTGCAGACGACGATGGGGGGCACGCAGTCGCCGCTCCAGCTCCCCGGCGCGAAACCGGCCGTGATCATAATGGCCGGCGTCCAAGGGTCGGGGAAGACCACCGCGTCGGCCAAGCTCGCTCGGATGTACAAGGAGAAGGGGAAGCGGCCGCTCCTGGTCGCCGCCGATCTGTGGCGACCCGCCGCGATCGACCAACTGATGATGCTGGGCGAGGAGATCGGTGTCGCGGTCGTCTCTGAAGGCAAGGACGCGGTGAAGGTCGCGAAGAGCGCGATGAAGCACGCGAGCCGTGAGGGGTTCGACGTGGTGATCGTCGACACTGCCGGACGACTGCACGTCGACGAGGAGATGATGCGCGAGGCCCGCCGCGTGAAGGACGCGATCAAGCCGCACCACGTCCTCATGGCGTGCGACGCGATGACGGGTCAGGACGCCGTCGTGCAGGCGCGCGCCTTCATGCGCGAGATCGATACCACCGGGTTCGTCCTCACCAAGCTCGACGGGGATGCCCGGGGAGGCGCCGCGCTGTCGATCACCGCGGTGACGGGACGGCCGGTGTTCTTCGCAGGGACGGGAGAGCGGGTCGCGGACCTCGAGCCCTTCCATCCCGACCGGATGGCCTCGCGGATCATGGGCATGGGCGACGTCCTGTCCCTGATCGACAAGGCGCAGGAGAACCTCGACTCCGACCGCGCGGCCGACGCGGCCAAGAAGATGCTCGAGGCGACGTTCACCCTCGAGGACTTCCTCGTGCAGATGCAGGAGGTCCGCAAGATGGGGCCGCTGCAGGATCTCCTCGCGATGCTTCCGAGCGTCCCGGGCGGCAAGAACGCGATCAAGGACCTCCAGGTCGACGACGGCCAGATGGCGCGGGCCGAGGCCATCATCCAGTCGATGACCAGGGAGGAGCGCCGCGATCCGGCTATGATCGGCGGAACTCGGCGTATGCGGATCGCCCGGGGGTCCGGAACCACCACGACGGACGTGAACGCCTTGCTCAAGGAGTTCGAGCAGGCCCGCAAGATGATGAAGAGCCTCATGGGCGGCAAGCGCATGCCCCGCATCCCGGGGATGCCGAACATCCCGGGACTCGGGTAGCGCGATCAGGAGTAGGAGAAGAGGACATGTCGGTTCGGATCAGGTTGCGGCGGATGGGCGCTACGAAGCGCCCGTTCTATCGAGTGGTCGTCGCGGACCAGCGGAGCCCACGCGACGGCCGGTTCATCGAGAACATCGGGAAGTACCATCCGCTGGAAGACCCGTCCCTCATCGAGATCGACGAGGAGCGAGCGCTGCACTGGCTGCGGGTCGGCGCACAGCCCTCGAACACGGTTCGCGTACTCATGACGAAGATCGGCATCTGGGACAAGTTCGCGGCCGACCGGCCAGAGAAGCCGGCGAAGGTTCGCAGCACCGGCAAGAAGAAGACCGAGAAGGCGCCCGCGAAGGCGTCCGCGAAGGCGTCCTGACCACGGACGAGAGCGTGAGGGACATCCTCGAGTACGTCGCTCGAGAGATCGTCGACGACCCCGATTCGGTCGAGGTCGACGAGAAGCACGACGAACGCGGTGTGCTCCTTACCCTGCGCGTCGCGCAGGAAGACATGGGCAAGGTGATCGGCCGCGGCGGCCGCACGGCGCGCGCGATCCGCGCCGTGATGAAGGCCGCAGCCACGCGCGCGGGATTCCATCACTGCCACGTCGAGATCGCCGACTAGCCGGGAGAGGCGATGGACGAACCGACCGTCGCGGTCGGTCGCGTCGGACGGCCGCACGGCATCCGGGGTGAGCTCGGTGTCCTCGTGCTTTCGGAGGTGCCCGGGCGGTTCGACCCGGGGGAGGCCGTGTGGCTCGAGGACGGCCGGCGGCTGACGGTGGAGGGTTCGAAGCCCCATCGCAGCGGCCTGCTGGTGAAGTTCCGCGAGGTCGCCGACCGAACGCAGGCGGAGGCCTTGCGCTCCGCGCTCCTGGTCGTCCCGGAGTCGATGTCTCCCGAGCTCCCCGAGGGTTCGTGGTGGGACCACCGCATCCAGGGATGCGCCGTCGAGACCGACACCGGTCGCCCGCTCGGCACGGTGCAGGAGGTGATCCACACGGCGGCGAACGACGTCTGGTCGGCCGTCGATGAGCAGGGGACCGAGACGCTGATCCCCGTGCTGAAGGACGTGCTCGTCTCGGTGGACGTCGACGGCAAGCGCATCGTCGTCAGGGAGATCCCCGGCCTGACCGTGGAATGATGCCGCGGTGCGCATCGACGTCCTGACGATCTTCCCCGGCATCCTCGAGAGCCCGCTGCGCGAGAGCCTGCTCGGCAAGGCCATCGAGAAGGGCGTGCTCGACGTTCGCGTGCACGACATCCGGGACCACGCGACCGACAAGCATCGTCAGGTCGACGACGAATCCTACGGGGGCGGTCCCGGGATGGTGATGAAGCCGGAGCCGATCTTCGCGGCGGTCGAAGCGCTCGGACCGGATCCGAAACGGGTGCTGCTGCTCTCGCCGGCGGGGCGCCGCCTCGATCAGGCGCTGGTTCGCGAGCTCGCTGTGGAGCCGTGGCTGGTGCTCGTCGCCGGCCGCTACGAGGGCGTGGACGAGCGCGTGGTCGAGGGTCTCGGCACCGAGGAGATCTCGATCGGCGACTACGTCCTTTCCGGCGGTGAGGTGCCGGCGCTCGTCGTCTTGGAAGCCGTGACCCGCCTCGTGCCGGGGGTGATCGGTCGGGACGAGTCGCACGAGCGCGACTCGTTCGGGCACGACGGCCTCCTGGACCACCCCCACTACACGCGCCCGCCGGAGTTCCGGGGGATGGCGGTACCCGAGGTGCTCCTGTCGGGCGATCACGCGGCGATCGAGCGGTGGCGGCGCGAGGCGTCCCGGGAGAAGACCCGGCGCAACCGACCCGACCTGCTCGAGGAGTAGCGGGCCGGAGCGGGGCCCCTGCTACCATGGCCGTCCCGCCATGAACAAGACCGATCTCGTCGACAAGGCCTATCTGCGCACGGACGTGCCCGAGTTCCGTCCGGGCGACACCGTCAAGGTCCACGTCCGCGTGGTCGAGGCCGGTCGCGAGCGCATCCAGGTCTTCCAGGGGGTCGTGATCCGGCGCCAGGGCGGGGGGCTCCAGGAGACCTTCACTGTGCGCAAGATCTCGTTCGGGGTCGGCGTCGAACGGACGTTCCCTCTGCATTCGCCCTCGATCGGCAAGCTCGAGGTTGTTTCCCGAGGGCGGGTGCGCCGCGCGAAGCTCTACTACCTGCGCGAGCGCCGGGGGAAGAAGGCGCGGATCCGCGAGCGCCGGCTCGGCGAGGACGAGCTCGCCGCGATCGCGGCAGCCGAGGCCGAGCGGGCGGCCGGCAACGGGGCCGAGGATCCCGTCGAGGAACTCGAGGAGGGATCCGAGCCGGCGGAGGCTTCCGCCGAGGTCGGCGAAACGGAGGAAGCGCCCGAGGCGGGAGAGCCCGATGGGGAGCTCCGCGCCGAGGACCAAGGCGCCGAACCCGAACTCGAGCAGGTCTCCGCGGACGTCGGCGGCCAGCCCCAGACCGAGGAGCAGGGCTAAGCCCGTGCTGCGCCGCCCGACCGGCGCGCCCGAGCCGGCCGAGGCGACGGAGCCCAGTGATGAACTCCGGGAGGCCGTTCAGGAACCCGGCGAGCCCTCGAAGCCCGGTGAAGCCTTGAAGCCCCCGGAAACCCCGGAGCCGCCGGAGCACCGCGGCGTCCTGTCGTTCCTTCGCGAGCTCCCCATCCTGATCCTTCTCGCGATCGCGCTGGCGATCTTGCTCAAGACCCTCGTCGTTCAGGCCTTCTACATCCCGTCGGGTTCGATGGAGCCCGCGCTCGAGCCGGGCGACCGTGTCCTGGTGAACAAGGCGTTCTACGAGCCGTCCCGGTTCGACATCATCGTCTTCGCCGATCCGAAGGACGGAACCTCGACCGATCGGGGGGTCGTCGACGGTTTCCTGCACTGGCTTTCCGAGGGCATCGGGTTCGCCCGCCCCGAGCACGAGGACTTCATCAAGCGGGTGATCGGCCTGCCGGGTGAGGAGGTCGAGATCCGGCGGCACATCGTCTACGTCGACGGTCGCGAGCTCCGGGAGCCGTACCTCACGCAGGAAGCGCGTGCGAGCATGACCGACTTCGGGCCGGTGAGGGTCCCCGATGGAGCGCTCTTCATGATGGGAGACAACCGGGGGAACTCGAACGACTCGCGAGCCGGGCTCGGCTTCGTCCCTGTGGACAAGGTGATCGGCCGGGCGTTCGTCCTGATCTGGCCGCCCTCGAGGGCCGGATGGGTGCACTGACGCTCGACCTGGATCGGTACGAGCGCAGCCTGCGCGAGCAGGGGTTCCACAGGATCGCCGGCGCCGACGAGGCTGGACGCGGAGCGCTCGCGGGCCCGTTGGTGGCGGCGGCGGTGATCCTTCCCGCCGGGTTCGATCTCGAGGGCGTGAACGACTCGAAGCTGCTGACCGCGAACCAGCGCGAGGACGCGTACGTGCGGATCGTGCGGGACGCCGTCGCGTGGTCGGTGTGCAAGTGTCTTTCGACACGGATCGACCGTCGCGGACTGCAGAAGACGAACCTGTGGCTCCTCCGCCGCTGCGTCACGACGCTCTCGGTCGAACCCGACTACGTGCTCACCGACGGGTTCCCGGTGAAGCGGCTCGGCGTGCCGAACCTGTCGATCAAGAAGGGCGACGCGGTCACGGCCTCGGTCGCCGCCGCGTCGATCGTCGCGAAGGTGACGCGGGATCGGATGATGGATCGGTATCACCGGCGCTTTCCCGTGTACGGCTTCGATCACAACCGGGGCTACGGGACGAACGAGCATCGCGACGCGATCCGTGCGCACGGTCCGTCGCCGATCCACCGATACTCCTTCAAGGGGTTGCGCACCGGGTACTACGACTCCGAGCCTTCGATCGGTGAAGCGGGCGGTGAGGAGGAAGCGTGAGCGACAACGACGACGACATCGAGCGGTTCGAGGAGGAGCGCGAGCTCGAGCTCTACCGTGAGTATCGCGACGTCGTCCCGATGTTCACCTACGTCGTGGAGACCGAGCGCCGCTTCTACCTCGCGAACCAGGTGGAGATGGAAACGCGGGAAGGCGGGTGGGTCGAGGTCCGCCTGGCCGACGCATGGGTCTGGGACATGTTCCGGCCCGCGCGATTCGTGTCGAGCGTCCGGGTGATGACGCAGCGCGACGTGAACGTCGAGGAGCTTCGCCGGGACGACGAACCGACCATCGCCACGTAGGTCCACTTCGGATCGACCCGAGCCTCGCCCGTCCGCCTCCGTCCGAGGAGTCGTGTCGGTGGCGCGCGCTAGCGTCTCGCCGTGGAACGAATCGCGGTGCCGGAATCCGAAACGGACGAGCGTTCCTCGCGCGGCCGACGCGGCGAGGATGCCACGGTCCGAACGTACGAGCGTCGCGGGTACCGCGTCGTCGCGCGGAACTGGCGATGCCCGCTTGGTGAGCTCGATCTCGTGGTGCAACGGGGGCGGGTGCTGGTGTTCTGCGAGGTGAAGTCCCGAACCGGGGTGGCGTTCGGCGGCGGCTACGAAGCCGTGAACTGGTCGAAACGTCGGAAGCTGCGCCAGCTCGCCGAGGTCTTCCTGCAGTCCTACCGGCCGCTCGACGTCCGGGCTCGCTTCGACGTCGCGAGCGTGTGGCTCGGTCCGCGAGCGGACGTCGAGATCTTCGAGGACGCATTCTGATGCGGCGTGCGAACACCCGTGGCGCCGTCGCCGGCAGGCGATAGGCCGACCGTGTACGCGAAGGTCGTCGGGGTCACCGTCGTCGGCGTCCGCGGTCATCCGGTCGTCGTCGAGGCTCACATCGGCCGCGGGTTGCCCTCGCTGACGCTGACGGGGCTTCCGGGCGCGGCCGTGCAGGATGCCAGGGACCGGATCCGGCCCGCGGTGGAGAGCGCCGGGCTCGAGTGGCCGCTCCGGCGCGTGGTCGTGAACCTTTCGCCCGGGAACCTGCGCAAGGAAGGCCCCGGGCTCGACCTGCCGGTGGCGACCGTGGTGCTCGCGGCATCGAGCCAGGTGCCGGCCGCGAAGCTCGGCGGGTGGGCCTTCGCCGGCGAGCTCTCGTTGAAGGGGACACTCGTCCCGACGCCCGGCGTCCTCTCGGTCGCGATCGCGGCCGCCCGTGCCGGCCTTCGCGGCGTAGTCGTCCCGTCGGCCAACGCCGCTGAGGCGGCCCTCGTCGACGGTCTCGAGGTCGTCGGGGCCACGTCGCTGGGTGACGTGGTCGGTTTCTTCCGCGGGACCTGGCGGCCCGCGCCGATCGCGGCGACGCCTGGGAGCGGAGTCGGCGACGGCCGCCACGTCGTGGACCTCTCGGAGGTGCGGGGGCAGGCGCAGGCGAGGCGCGCGCTCGAGGTCGCCGCCGCGGGCGGACACCACATCCTGCTGATGGGAGCGCCGGGCGCCGGAAAGACGATGCTCGCCCGCCGGCTGGCGACGATCCTTCCCGCGATGTCCGGGCCAGAGGCACTCGAGGTCACCCAGCTCCATTCGGTCGCCGGTCTGCTGAACGAGGGCGGACTCGTGCGGGAGCGGCCCTTCCGTTCCCCGCACCACTCGATCTCCCTCGCGGCGCTCCTCGGCGGCGGCGGCATGCATCTGCGCCCCGGCGAGGTGTCGTTGGCGCATCACGGCGTGCTTTTCCTCGATGAGTTCACCGAGTTCCGGCGCGATGCGATCGAAGGGCTGCGCCAACCGCTCGAGGACGGCCGCGTCGTCGTGGCTCGCGTGGTGGGCTCGGCCGAGTTCCCCGCGCGGTTCACGCTCGTCGCCGCGGCGAACCCGTGCCCGTGCGGTTTCGCGGACGACTCGAGCCGGCGCTGTACGTGTCGCGACGACCGGCTCGATACCTACCGCTCCAAGCTCTCGGGGCCGCTCCTCGATCGCGTCGACATCCGACTGACCGTTCCTCGCCTCACTCGGCAGGAGCTGCTCGGTGAGATCGCCGGTGAGGCGTCTGCGACCGTGCGATCGCGGGTCGAGGAAGCCCGCCTTCGACAGCGAACGCGATATGCGTCGCTCGGTCTGCATTGCAACGCCCAGTTGCCGGGGCCGCTCGTCCGGCGTGAGGCGAAGGTCGCGGTCGAGGCGCGTGAGCTCCTCGCCGACGCGGTCGACCGACATGCGTTGACGGGGCGTGGGTTCGACCGCGCCGTGAAAGTCGCGCGAACGATCGCCGACCTGGCCGGCGACGACCACGTGGATCCCGAACACGTCGTCGAGGCGCTCGCGTACCGCGAGACGGACCCGAGCCACGGGCTGGCGCATGCCGGCTGAGCGGGTGTCGCAGGTCGACGACGACGAGATGCCGCCGCCTCCGATGTGGCCCGACGCGTTCGTGACCACGATCGAGGATCTCCTCGCCGTGCTGGTGTTGTCCGGGCTCCGTGGGATCACGCCGCGGAAGCTGATCGCGTTGGCAGCCGAACGC
>CAZMNP010000107.1:0-8828 GCA_964567675.1 uncultured Actinomycetes bacterium | reverse complement strand
ATCGACCGCGATGCCGCTCGAGCGCGAGTCACCGAGCTCGAGGCGCGACTGCAGCAGGGAGACGACGACGCCGTGCGTGACGAGCTCGATCGGGCACGCGCCCGGGTGGGCTCTTCCGACTAGCATCCCGGGCCCGGCGTTCGCCCGGCCTACGATGGAGGTTCGATGGATCGGCTGTTGGTGACCGGAGGAACGAGCCTTCAGGGCTCGGTTCCCATCGCGGGCGCGAAGAACTCCGCGCTCAAGCTGATGGCGGCCGCGCTCCTCGCGGACGGCCGCTCGACGATCCACAACGTGCCACGGATCCAGGACTGCGTCACGATGGTCGAGGTCCTGGAGCACCTCGGGGCCGGCGCGGCGTGGAAGGACGGCACGCTCGTGGTCGAGACGTCCACGGTGCAACCGCGCGAGACGCCCTATGAGCTCGTGAGCCGGATGCGCGCGTCGATCCTGGTGCTGGGACCGCTGCTCGCGCGATTCGGCCGGGCGCGGGTCGCGATGCCGGGCGGGTGCAACATCGGGTCTCGGAAGATCGACCTCCACGTCCGCGGTCTCGAGAAGATGGGTGCGCGGTTCACGTCGGAGCACGGGTACCTCGAGGCCCGGACCGATGGCTTGCGCGGTGCCGTCATCACCCTTGATTTCCCGAGCGTCGGCGCGACCGAGAACGCGTTGATGGCCGCAGTGGCCGCCCGCGGGACGACGGTGATCGAGAACGCGGCGCGGGAGCCGGAGCTCTCCGACCTCGCGTCCTTCTTGACCGAGATGGGCGCGAGGATCGACGGCGTCGGGACACCCACGGTCGAGATCGAGGGCGTCGACGTATTCACCCCGGTCGAGCACACGGTGATCCCGGACCGGGTCGAGGCGGGGACGTTCGCCATCGCGACGTGCGCCACCGGCGGAAGCGTCGTGCTCGAGGGCGCCCGCGGCGACCACATGGATCTGGTCTTCGCCAAGCTCGCCGACGCCGGCGCGGACGTGCTCGCGACCGAGGCGGGTATGGCGATCTCGATGCAGGAACGTCCCAAAGCGGTCGATCTCGTGACGCTTCCGTATCCGGGGTTCCCCACCGACCTGCAGCCGCAGATGATGGCCCTGCTCGCGGCCGCCGAGGGGACGAGCATCGTGACCGAGAACGTCTTCGAGAGCCGGTTCATGTTCGTCGACGAGCTGAACCGGATGGGCGCCGACATCCGAACCGAGGGACACCACGCCGTGATCCGGGGCGTCGAGCATCTTTCGGCCGCGCCCGTGCGAGCGCTCGATATCCGCGCCGGCGCCGCGCTCGTGATCGCGGCGCTCGCCACGAACCGCGTGACGGAGATCGAGGACATGTACCACGTCGACCGCGGGTATCAGGACTTCGAGTCCAAGCTCACCCGTCTGGGCGCGGTCGTGCGGCGCGAGCGCGAACTCTCCGTCACCCTGTCGTGACCCGCGCGCGTCTCGGCGCGCTTCTCGTCCTGCTCGCGCTCGCCGTCCCCGTTCCGGAGGCGGTCTCGGGGCACGCGCTGACGCAAGACTCGGACCAGGTCCCACCCGAGCAGGTGGCATTCGTCGTCACCGTCCCGGGCGTCTCGTTCGAAGAGCTCCTTGGGATCCCCGATGTGGCCTCGCTCGCTCGAGCGGGCGGCGCGGCGCTCCTCGTCGATGCCGAGGACGCCGTGACGTTCCACGAACGCGCCCTTCCCGGCGAGAAGCGATTCGTCCTCGACCCGGTAGCGGGGGAGCTGAGGGCCATCGTAGACCGGTATCCCTCCCTCGCCGGATCGCCGGAGGTCGACGACCTCCTGTTGATCGTGCTGGGGACCGACCCGCAGGACGAGACGCCGACACCGCACCTCACCGGCATCGTCGTTGCCCGCGGGCACCCGGATGAGCTCTTCCCCGAGTCGGGCGCTCAGGGCTCACTCAGTTCGGATTCGACGCGACGCGACGGCGTCGTGATCGGCGGGGACGTCGCCCCCACCATCGATGCGTTCCTTCCCGGCGGCTCGAGGGTCTGGGGTGAGCTCCCGCCCGGCGAGCCGATCCGCATCGTCGACGGTCCGCCGCCGTTCGATCTGTACGAGCGCTACCTTGCGCAACGCCGGATGTACATCCCGATCGGAGTCGCGGCGGTGTTGTACCTGGCGGGTGCCGGACTCGCAGCGATCGCCTTCCTGGCCCGGCGTCGCTCTGTGCCCGAACAGTGGCAACGCGTCGCCGGGTGGATGGCCTTCTCGGTGCCGATGCTCGCGGTCGGGCTCCTCGCTGCGGGGCACCTCCCGGAGCTCACGTACGCATCCGCCGTCCCGATGATCGCGATCGTGACGGTGTTCGGGACGATGGCGTTCTCACCGCTCGAACGCCGGGAGCCGACCGCCGTGCCGGCCGGCATCGGCGCCGCGGTCATCGGGTTCTTCGTCGTCGAGGCGCTCCTCGGCTGGTCGGGGATGCTGACGCCGCTCGTCGGAGGATCCCAGCTCGACGGCGGACGGTTCTTCGGGCTGCCGAACGTCGCGATCGGGCTCCTGGTAGGCGCGACGATGTGGGTCGCCCAGCGCGCGTCCACCGCTGTGGGCTTCTCGCTGACGTGTGCCGTTGCCCTGTTCGCCGGTCTCCCCCTCGTGGGAGCCAACCTCGGCGCCGCCGTGACGCTGTTCGCGGCGGCGGGGCTCTGGCTGGCCGTCCGGGAACGGGAGCGGCTCGGCCGATGGATGGGTACGGCCGCGTTCGTCGCGGTGACCGTCGTCGGCACCGGCGTGATCCTGGTGAGTCACGCGATCTCCCCTTTCCCCACGCACGTCACGCGGTTCGAACAGGACGTCGACGGGATCGCGGGGATCTGGGACCAGTTCCTCGAACGCTTGCAGGTGGGGTTCGACCTGATCGCCGGGAACCCGCTCGCGCTCATCCCGGTCGTGGGCATCGTCGCGGTGGTGTTCCTCGTCCTGCGGCCGCCGCCCGCGATCCGAGAGACGTTCGTGCGCTGGCCCGCTTGGCGGGACGCGAATCTCGTCATCGTGCTGGCCGGCGTGATCGCGTACCTCGCGAACGACTCGGGGCCGGCCGCGGTGGGCTTCGCGTTCGGGCTCGCGCTCGGCGGCATGCTCGGGATGCCGCTACTGGCCGGAAGCAGCAAGATGGGAGCGGAATGAGCTCCGAGTACGTTCCGCCGCGACCCGACTGGCCGCATCCGACCTCGCCGCCTCCTGAAGCACGCCCCACCACCGGGCGCATCGCCGAGCGGCCGAAGGCGACGTGGCGGACTTGGGAGGCCATCGGGGTCTACGTGCTGGCGTTCCTGCTCGGCGGGTTCGCGTCGCTGCCGATCCTCGGGTTGATCGAGGACGAGGACCTTGCCAACCTCGTGGCATCCGCGGCGGCCTCGCTGGTGATCGTCCTCGTGCTCCTCATCTGGCTCTCGCGGTCGCATCCGACGTGGCAGCAGGTGATGGGATTCCCGGGGCCGGGCAGATGGTGGCGCGAGATCGGTACCGCGGCGGGGTTCGGGCTGCTCTTGTACCCGGCGATGGTGCTAGTGGTCGGCATCGTGGTCTCGATCGTCCTGTCTGCGGTCTCCGGTGAGCCGGTGCGCGCCCCTGAGCAGGTTCCGGGAGACCTGCCGGTCGGAGGCGTGATCGTGACCTGGCTCTATGCGGTCGTCATCGCGCCGTTGCACGAGGAGCTCTTCTTCCGGGGGGTGCTGTTCCGCGCGGTGCGGGACCGCCGCGGCCTGGTCGCCGGGCTGATCGCGACCGGGGTCGGCTTCGCCTTGATCCACTACATCCCGGGGCCGTGGCAGGACTCCGTGCTGCTGATCGCCGTCATGTTCTTCAACGGGATGGCGCTGGCATGGTTCTACGAGCGTCGTGGGACCTTGGTCGCGCCCGTCGTGGCGCACATGGTGTTCAACGTCATCGGTCTGAGCCTGATCTTCACGATCGGCGCGATGGGCGGAGGCTAGCCGGATGGCGCTGTTCCCGAGCGAGGGATGGATGGCGGCCTACGAGAAGCTGATTAACGCGTCCTCCGAGTACCGGGAGGCCGCGGCGACCTGGGAGGGAGCGATCGCGTTCGTCTTCGAGGCCGAGCCGGACCGGGGCGTCCCGTCGGACCTGTGGGCGATCCTCGACCTCTGGCACGGTGAGTGCCGCGGCGCGCGGTTGATCGGTCCCGAGGAGGGTTCCGCCGCCCAGTACGTGATCCGCGCGCCGTACTCGCGGTGGAAGGAGGTCCTGCGAGGGGACCTCGATCCCGTCAAGGGCATGATGCAGGGCAAGCTGGCCCTGCAGGGGGATCTCGCGGCGATCGTGCGATACATCCGGGCGGCGGACGAGCTCGTCAACCTCACGACGCAGGTCCCGACCGAGTTCCTCGACGAGCAGGCCGCGGCCCGCGGGTAGCCCGTGCGCGCCGTCGTGTACCGCGAGCCGGGACGGGTCGAGGTCGCCGACGTGCCGGAGCCCGAACTGGAAGACCCGCGCGACGCGATCGTGCGGGTCACGCGCTCGGCGATCTGCGGATCCGATCTCCACTTCTTCCACGGCAAGGCGCCGCTCGAGCCCGGCGACGTGATCGGTCACGAGGCCGTCGGTGTCGCCGAACGCGTGGGCTCGGATGTCTCGAGCGTCACGGTCGGGCAACGCGTGGTCGTCGCGTTCAACATCGCCTGCGGCGAGTGCTGGTTCTGCCGGAACGATCAGACCGCGCTCTGCGAGGACTTCCGCAACCTCGGCGCCGGGATCTTCGGTGGGGGCCTCGCGGGAACCCAGGCCGAGCTCGTCCGCGTTCCGAACGCCGACGTGAACCTGCTGGCCGTTCCCGAGCTCGTCGATGACGAGGCCGCGCTGTTCGTCGGAGACGTGCTCACCACCGGTCTCTACGCGGCGGGGATCGCGGGGATCCGCGCCGGCGACACGGTGGCGGTCGTCGGGGCGGGACCGGTCGGCTACTTCGCGATCCAGAGCGCCCGGTTGCACGATCCCGCCGCGGTCGTGGCGATCGATCTGGAGCCGGACCGGCTGGCCCTCGCCGGGAAGGCCGGTGCGGTCCCGCTCGACCCCACCCGGCAGAACCCGCAGACCGCTCTGGCAGAGCGCACGGACGGACGCGGGGCAGACGTCGTGATCGAGGCCGTCGGGCGCCCCGAGGCGTTCGAGACGGCGCTCAAGATCGTCCGACGGGGTGGAACCGTCGTGGTGGTCGGCATGTACACGTCCGAGACCTATCCCGCACAGCTCGGCGTGTGGTGGGCGCGGACGCTCGACCTGCGCTTCGCCGGCGTCTGTCCCATCCACGTGTGGTGGCGTCGCGCGATGGCGGAGGTCGAGGCCGGACGGCTCGACCCGATGCCGTTGATCTCACACCGCCTACCGCTTCAGGACGCCGCGCTCGGGTACGAGCTGTTCGAGTCCCGGCGCGCGACGAAGGTCCTCCTCGTTCCGTGACGTCCGAGGTCGTCCTGGCCGACGCGGAACCGAATGGGCTCGCCCGGATGCTGGCAGGCCTGCTCGAGGGCAACCTCGCCCGCCGGCCTGAGCGAGTCCCGCTGCTTCGCCCGGCGGTCGTCGAGGTCGACGCGACCGATGTCGGCGTCGCCGTGACGGTGCGGCTCGACGGCGAGCGCGTGCGGGTCTCCAACGGAACCGGCGGGCCGCGTCCGGACGTTCGGGTTCGCGCGAGCGGCCACGACCTGCTCGCCCTGTCCGCCGCGCCGCTGCGTTTCGGCTTCCCCGACCCCTTCCGGCGTGAGGGACGTGCCGTCCTCGGCCGTATCGCTTCGGGAAAGGTGCGCGTCTCGGGGATGGTCCGCCACCCGATGGTGCTGTCGAGGTTCTCTCGGTTGCTCTCGGCCAGGTGACCGCGTAGCGTGCCGGCGTGGCCGTCACCCGGTACTGCCCGAAGTGCGGACACGCGCGCACCGAAGGTGAGCGTTTCTGCCGCAAGTGCGGCGCCGCCCTGGGCAGCGGTGAGACGAAGCTGACGCCGACACCGGTGATCGCGAGCGAACCCCCCGGCGAGGCCACGGCGTCGCTGCCTCCCGTCGATCCGGGCTCCGCGGCGCTGCCACCTCCTCCCGGCGCAACCCCGGCCGCCGTCGCTCCCGTCGCCACGGTGCCGCAGACGCCGGAACCCCAAGCGGCGCAGGCGCCCGGACCGCAGGCGGCGCCCGGAGCGAGACGCTCCGTGACCGTGAAGCCGCTGGCCCTCGTGGGTGGTCTGCTCCTCATCGTCTCGGCGTTCCTGCAGTGGATCCTCGGGGCCGGTTCCGCGACCGGGCTCGATGTGCCGGTTCAAGCCCTGTGGGACATCAACACGGCCGACGGCCCCGTCAAGCTGGGTTTCGTCCTAGTCGCCCTGGGGGCGATCGGGGGCGGGCTGACGCTCGGACGGCGCACCTCGTGGATCCGGCGTCTCTGCGGGAGCATCGGCGTGGCGATCGTCCTGGGGTTCGTGGTGCAGATCTATCGAGTGATCGACGGAGCCGGTGGTTCGATCGGCGACGTGCTCACCACGATCGGACCCGGCGTGTACGTGGCGCTGGCCGGCGCCGTCGGCCTTCAAGTCTCGCGCTGAGACCCACGGGTACGCTTCCCGCGTGGATCTCGTCGACGGCGTCCTGAGCGGCGAGCCCCGTGCGGTCGCGCGCGCCATCTCGATGGTCGAGGACGGCGACGCGGGACTCGAGGAGCTCTCCGCGGGCGTGTTCCCGCACACGGGACGCGCCTCGACGATCGGACTGACCGGTTCTCCGGGCGTGGGGAAGTCCACGCTCGCGGGGGAGCTCGTGCGCGTTGCGCGGGAACGCGGGATGTCGGTCGCGGTCCTCGCGATCGATCCGACGTCGCCGTTCACCGGCGGGGCACTGCTCGGCGATCGCCTCCGGATGCAGGCGCACGCGACGGACCCCGACGTGTTCATCCGCTCGATGGCCACGCGGGGGCACCTCGGCGGCATGGCGCTGGCCGCACCCGAGGCGGTGCGGATCCTCGACGCGTCGGGCCGCGACCTCGTCATCGTCGAGACGGTCGGTGTCGGACAGGCCGAGGTGGAGGTCGCCGCGGCGACCGACACGACCCTGGTCGTGGTTGCGCCGGGTTGGGGCGATCACGTGCAGGTCGCCAAGGCCGGGATCCTCGAGATCGCCGACGTGTTCGTCGTGAACAAGGCCGATCGCGAGGGCGCCGACACCTCCGTCCGGGATCTCCAGCAGATGATCCGGATGGGCTCCGAGCAGACATGGACGCCGCCGGTCCTCACGACCTCGGCCGTCGAGGGTGAGGGGATCTCGGAGCTCTGGGGGGCGATCGACGAACACCGGCAGCATCTGGAAGCGACCGGCGCGCTCGAGCGCGGACGGCGATCCCGGCTCCTCCGCGAGGTCGAGAGCCTGACGGCGGAGCGGCTTCGAGGGACGATCCGGGAGCTCCTCGACTCCGACGTCTCGCTCGTCGACGACCTCGCCGAGCGACGCATCGATCCCTACCGGGCCGCCGCTATCCTGATGGAACGGGCACCCCGGAGGCCCTGAGGCGCGGGGGCCCCAAGGCCCGAGGCGCCGAGCAGCCCGCGACGAAGAGAGACGAAACCGATGGTCGAGCAACGCGACCGGCGAGCGGCCGGGGAGGCCCCCGCGGACGGCGCGCGCGACGCGCGAACGCTCTCCGGGGAAGCGCTGGAGGCCGTCTATACGGACGAGGACCTGCACGGCTTCGATCCGGCGGCCAAGCTGGGGAACCCCGGCGAGTACCCGTTCACCCGCGGCGTCTATCCGACGATGTACCGCGGACGTCTTTGGACGATGCGTCAATTCGCCGGGTTCGGCAGCGCGGCCGAGACGAACGAACGCAACCGGTTCCTCCTCGGCCGGGGCCAGGGCGGCCTGTCGGTCGCGTTCGACATGCCGACGCTCATGGGACGGGACTCGGACGACCCGCTCGCCGAAGGAGAGGTCGGCCGGTGCGGCGTGGCCACCGACTCCCTCGAGGACTTCGACGAGCTGTTCGAGGGGATCCCGCTCGGCGAGATCAGCACGTCGATGACGATCAGCGGTCCCGCCGTGATCGCCTTCGCGTTCTTCCTCGCGGCCGCCGAGCGTCAGGGAGTCCCCTGGGACCACCTGGACGGAACGCTCCAGACGGACATCCTGAAGGAGTACATCGCGCAGAAGGAGTGGATCTTCCCGCCGCGGCCGCACCTGCGTCTGATCGGCGACCTGATGACCTTCTGCGTGGAGCGAGCGCCGAGGTTCCACCCGGTCAGCGTGAGCGGGTACCACATCCGCGAGGCGGGAGCGAACGCGTGGCAGGAGCTCGCGTACACGCTGGCCGACGGGTTCGCGTACGTCGAGCTCGGACAGCAGCGCGGTCTCGACGTCGACCGCTTCGCGCCCGGCCTGTCCTTCTTCTTCAACGCACACCTGGACTTCTTCGAGGAGATCGCGAAGTACCGGGCCGCGCGCCGGATCTGGGCCCGGTGGCTCAGGGAGCGGTACGGCGCCACGGACGAGGGAGCCATGCGTCTCCGGTTCCACACGCAGACGGCCGGCGTCTCGCTCACCGCGCAGCAACCGATGAACAACGTCGTGCGCACCGCGGTCGAGGCGCTCGCGGCGGTGCTCGGGGGCACGCAGTCGCTGCACACGAACTCGCGCGACGAGGCGCTCGGCCTGCCCGACGAGGCCTCGGCGCGGCTCGCGCTGCGCACGCAACAGGTGCTCGCCCACGAGTCCGGTGTCGCCGACACCATCGACCCCCTCGCGGGCTCGTACTACCTGGAGGCGCTCACCGACGAGATCGAGGAGCGCGTTCACGCTGAGCTGGCCGAGATCGATCGTCGCG
>CAZMNP010000106.1:0-5803 GCA_964567675.1 uncultured Actinomycetes bacterium | reverse complement strand
TTCGAAGGAGCCTCACGTGGCATCGGAGAGCTTCACCTTCTACGTCCAGCCCTGGTACCGGAAGTCGCCGTACTACGAGGCGACGAAGCGCCACGGTTGCAAGAGCTGGGGTCTGTACAACCACATGCTCCTGCCGACGCTCTACGAGGACCCGGTCACCGAGTACGACGCATTGCGGAACGACGTCACGCTGTGGGACGTCGCGGTCGAGCGTTGCGTCGAGGTCCGGGGCCCGGACGCCTTCGAGCTCGTGAACCTGATCACCTGCCGCGATCTCACGAAGGTCCAGGTCATGCAGGCGCGCTACGTGCTCCTCACCGCGCCCTGGGGAGGCATCGTGAACGACCCTGTCCTGCTGCGCCTGGCCGAGGACCGCTTCTGGCTCGCGCTCGCCGACTCGGACGCGCTGCTCTACGTGGCCGGTGTCGCGGGCGCGAGGGGCATGGACGTGGAGGTCTTCGAGGCGGATGTCGCGCCGATGCAGGTCCAGGGCCCTCGATCGAAGGACGTCGTGCGCGATCTGTTCGGCGACGCGGTCGCCGAGCTCCGCTACTACTTCTGCGCCGAAGCCCAGGTCGACGGCATCCCCGTCGTCGTCAGCCGCACCGGGTGGACCGGTGAGATCGGGTACGAGATCTACCTCCAGGACACGAGCCGCGGGGACGAGCTGTTCGAGCGCGTGTTCCAAGCCGGCGAGCCGTACGGGATCCGGGTGATCGCTCCGAGCGAAGCGCGTCGCATCGAGGCCGGGATCTTCAACTACGGCTCGGACATGCGGGTCCAGGACACGCCGTTGCACGTGACCGGTCTCGAGAAGTACGTCGAGTGGGATCAGCCGCATGACTTCGTCGGCCGGCGGCGTCTGGAGGAGATCCGCGACGGGAACCTGCTCGATCGGAAGCTCGTCGGCATCGAGATCGGTGGCGACGCGATGACCGACGAGGGGGCGCTGAACGATCTCTGGACGCTGTTCAAAGGAGACGCGGCGCTCGGTCGCGTCACGGCGGGAGCGTGGTCGCCGCGGCTGGAGCGCAACATCGGCTACGCGTGGGTGCCGATCCGGTGGGAGGAGCCGGGCTCGGAGTTCGAGGCCGAGACGCCGCGCGGCCGCGTGCCGGTCACGGTCGCGCCGCTGCCCTTCGTCGATCCAGCCAAGGACATCCCCAAGGGCTAGGCTCGACCGATGGGCGAGTCCATCGCGTTCGACCGCGCCGCCGAGTTCTACGACCAGACCCGGGCGATCTCCGACGAGTCGATGGCGCGGACGATCGAGCTCCTGGCGTCGGAGCTCCGCGAGCGAGGCCGCGTGCTCGAGGTGGGCGTCGGGACTGGCCTCCTCGCGCTCCCGCTGCACGAGGCCGGCATCGACCTGGTCGGGGTGGACCTCTCGCCGCCGATGCTCCGCAAGTGCGTCGACAAGGCCGGGGGAACGGCGCCGTTCCCGCTGGTCCTCGCCGACGCGACGAGGCTGCCGTTCGCGGGTGGCGCGTTCGGCGCGGCGTACCTGCGATGGGTGCTCCACCTGGTGCCCGACTGGCGGCGGGTCCTCGCCGAGGTGGTGCGCGCGGTTCGGCCCGGAGGGGTGTTCCTCGTCAACCTCGGGGCCTACGAGGAGGCGCGCAAGGCGATCCAGGAGCGCTTCGCCCAGATCACCGGCGTTTCGCTCAAGCCCGTCGGTCTCCATTGGGGCGACTACGACGAGCTGGACTCGGCGATGACGGCCCTCGGCGCCCGCGTGCGGGAGCTCCCGTCCGTTCACGAGGGCGGGACCGACACGCTCGACGAGTTCATCGAGGGCATCGAGGAGAACCGCTACTCGTGGACCTGGCCGCTCCCCGAGGAACAGCGCCGCCGCGCCGCGGCCGAGGTCCGGTCGTGGGCGGAGGAGCGTTTCGGCCCGCTCGACGAACGGCAACCATTCGAGCACGCGACGCGATGGCTCGCCTATGACCTCAGCCGGTAGCGCGGAGGTCGACGGTGAAAGCGGGCTGACGGCGGGCCCCGGCCAGCAGGTATCCTGGAAAACCGCCCGGCTGCCGGGCGCGAAGCGTCCGGACAGGGAGGGTTCTCCGAATGCCGATCACCGAGGTCGACAAGATCTGGATGGACGGGGAGCTCGTGGACTGGCGCGATGCCAAGATCCACGTGCTCAGTCACGCCGTCCACTACGGGAGTGGGGTGTTCGAGGGGATCCGCGCGTACGAGACCTCGCGCGGCGCTGCGGTGTGGCACCTCGAGGAGCACCTGAAGCGCCTGTTCCGCTCGGCGAAGCTGTACCACATGGACATCCCGTACTCGGTCGAGGCGATCACCGACGGCGTCAAGGACGTCGTCCGCGCGAACGGGCTGAACGCCTGCTACATCCGACCACTGGTGCTCCGCGGGTACGGCGAGATGGGCGTGAACCCGCTCAACGCGCCGGTCAATGTGTTCATCGCGGTCTGGCCGTGGGGGGCGTATCTCGGCGAGGACGCGCTCGAGCAGGGCGTGCGGATCAAGATCTCGTCGTGGCGTCGGAACTCGCAGAACTCGCTGCCCGCGGCGGCCAAGGCCACCGGGCAGTACATCAACAGCGTTCTCGCCAAGGTCGAGAGCGTGAAGGCCGGCTACGACGAGGCGATCATGCTGAACGAGGCCGGCATGATCACCGACGGATCCGGCGAGAACGTGTTCGTCCTTCGCGACGGGGTGCTGACCACGCCTCCGATCTCGGCCGGGTGCCTGGACGGGATCACCCGGCAGAGCGTCATGACCATCGCGCGGGATCTCGGATACGAGGTGCGCGAGGAGAACCTGGTGCGCACCGACCTCTACAACGCGGACGAAGCGTTCTTCACGGGGACCGCGGCTGAGATCACGCCGATCCGAGAGGTGGACGACCGGGTCGTCGGTGAGGGGCACCGCGGACCGGTGACGAAGGAATTGCAGGGGGCGTTCTTCTCGGCGACCAAGGGTGAGACCGAGCGGTACGTGAGCTGGCTGACCTACGTGAACGCGTGAGCGACGAGGCCCGCTACCGCCTGCCGCGCACGGTCCTTCCGCGCCGCTACGACCTCGTTCTGAAGCCGGACCTCGAGCACGCGACGTTCGAGGGGACCGCGGACGTGCAAGTCGAGGTGCGCGAGAAGGTCGACGAGGTCGTCCTGAACGCGATCGACCTCGAGATCTCCTCCGGCCGTCTCGAACGCGACGGCACGGCGCTCCAGGTCACCGACGTCCGCTTCGAGGAGGACACCGAGCGGGCGCACCTTCGTCTGGACGGCCTCGCGGAGCCGGGAGAGTGGACCCTGCATGTCGAGTTCGCCGGGAAGCTGTCGGAACACCTGCGGGGCTTCTACCGCTCGACCTATGTGGACGAGGAGGGCGCGCAGCGGGTCGTCGCGGCCACGCAATTCGAGTCGACCGACGCGCGCCGCGCGTTCCCGTGCTGGGACGAGCCCGATCTCAAGGCGGTCTTCGGCGTCACCCTGGAGGTGGAGGACGGGCTCCTCGCGATCTCGAACGGCCCGGAGGTCGGGCGCGAGCCGGTCGGAGATGACCGCGTCCGTGTTCGCTTCGACGACACGATGCCGATGTCGACGTACCTGGCCGCGTGGATCGTCGGCCCGCTCGAGGCGACCGAGCCGGTGGACGTGGACGGCGTGCCGCTGCGGGTGATCTACCAGCCCGGCAAGGGCCATCTCACGGCGTTCGGCCTGGAGGTCGGGGCGTTCTGCTTGCGGTGGTTCGCCGAGTACTACGGGATCCCGTATCCGGACAAGAAGGTCGATCTGATCGCCCTGCCCGACTTCGCCCAAGGGGCGATGGAGAACCTGGGCTGCATCACGTTCCGCGAGAACCTCCTGCTCGCGGACCCGGAGAAGTCCACCCAGCCCGAGCTCGCCCTCGTCGCCGAGGTCGTCGCGCACGAGCTGGCGCACATGTGGTTCGGCGACCTCGTGACGATGCGGTGGTGGAACGGGATCTGGCTGAACGAGGCGTTCGCCACGCTCATGGAGATCTTGTCGGTCGACGCCTTCCGCCCCGACTGGGAGCGGTGGGCCGACTTCCTGCGGGCACGCTCGGCGGCCTTCGAGATCGACGCGCTCGAGAGCACGCGGCCGATCGAGTACCCGGTGATCTCGCCCGACGACGCATCCGGGATGTTCGACACCCTCACGTACACCAAAGGGGCGGCCGTTCTCCGGATGCTCGAGCAGTACCTGGGCGCCGAGCGGTTCCGCGACGGGATCCGCAAGTACCTCGCCGACCATCGCTTCGGCAACACCGAGACCCACGAGCTCTGGGACGCGATCGAGGCGGCGACCGGCGAACCGGTCCGAAGGATCATGGACGGTTGGATCTGGCAGGGCGGCTACCCGATCGTCTCCGCCGATCTCGACGACAATCAGGTCCGCCTATCACAGCGCCGGTTCCTGCTCTCGGGGAAGGAGGGCGACGGGAGCTGGGACATCCCTCTGCTCGTCCGGAGCGACGGTGAAACGCAGCCGCTGCTCGTCGAGCCGGGCGGCTCCGTGGTTCCCGCGCCGGCCGATGCGCCGGTGGTCGTCAACGCCGGAGCGCACGCCTTCGTCCGCGTTGGCTACGACGAGCCGCTGCTCGACCGCGTCATCGCATCGCTGAAGGAACTGTCCACGGACGAGCGGACGCAGCTCGTCGACGACCGTTGGGCCGCGGTCCTCGCGGGACGGTACACGGCCTCGGATTTCAGCAGGTTCGCCGAGCCCTTCTCGGACGAGACCGAGCTGACGGTCTGGTCCTCGCTGCTGCAGGGGATCGGGTGGAGCGACCGGTTCCTGGACGCCGGCCCGCGCGAGCACTACCGCGCGTGGGTGAGGGCGCTTCTCGCCCCGGCGCTCGAGCGGATCGGGTGGGAGCCGCGAGAGGGAGAGAGCGATCTCACGCGCGCGCTCCGCGGAAACCTGATGACCGCGATCGCGATCCTCGGCGCCGATCCCAACGCCCAGGCGCTCGCGCGGGACATCGAGCAGCGGGCGAGGTCGGGGGAGCGCGTCGACCCCTCGCTGACGGCGGCCTCGATCGCGATCGTCGCCGCCGGAGGCGGCCCTGAGGAGTACGAGGTGTTCCTGGAGGCTCGCAAGACCGCGAAGACCCCACAGGAGCAGCTGCGCTACCTGTATGCGCTCGCCGACTTCCGCGACGCCGTCCTCCTCGACCGCACGCTTCAGCTCGCCCTCACGGACGAGGTCCGGCCGCAGCACGTCCCGATGATCTACGTCCGTGCCGTGACGAACCGAGAGCACGGCGAGCGGGCATGGCGGTTCCTCAAGGAGCACTGGGACGCGATCGTCAAGCGGATCCCGCCGTCCCTCGTCGTGTACCTGGCCGATGGCGTTCGATACCTCGTCACGCCCGAGCTGGTCGAGGACTCGGAGCAGTTCTTCGCCGCGCATCCGGTCCCGCAGTCGGCGCTCCAGCTGCGTCAGACGCTCGAGCGCCAGCGCGTGAACGCCGAGCTGCGGCGGCGCGCGGTCCCCGAGCTCGCGACCTTCTTCAGCGTTCCGCCGGCATAGCCTCGAAGGACCGCGCCGGCGTGTTCGCCCCGCAGACGAGCACGACGACGCGCTCGTCGGGGTCGGCGCGGTACCGGCCCGAGATCAGTGCCGCGAGCGCGGCCGCGCCTCCCGGCTCGGTGACGAGCCTCGCCCCCTCCCACAGCCGCCGCTGTGCATCGAGGAACGCTTCGTCGGTCACGATCAGCACGTGCTCGACGTACCGCGACGCGATGGCGTAGGCGATCTCGCCGGCGTGCTTGGTTCCCTGGGAGTCCGCCGCGTATCCG
>CAZMNP010000105.1:0-4798 GCA_964567675.1 uncultured Actinomycetes bacterium | reverse complement strand
GACCCGGTCAACTGGACCCCGCACGTGCCTACCGGGCGCGTGAACGCGATCGTTCAGATCGGCAACCGGGTCATCGTCGGAGGCGACTTCACCGCGGTCCGTCAGACCGCGAATGGAACGGACATCGTCCGGAACAACATCTTCGCGTTCGACGCCACGACGGGAGTGATCGATACCGGTTTCGCGCCGAACCTGAGCGGCCCGGTCTGGGCGCTCGCACCCGCGCCCGACGGCAACGTGTTCGTCGGCGGCAACTTCAACAACGTGAACGGCGCTTCGGTTCCCAAGTTGGTGAAGTTGAACGTCACCAACGGACAGCGCATCGCCTCGTTCACGGCGACCGCGGATGCCCGCGTGCGCCGGCTCGTCATCCGTGGGAACACGCTCTACGTGGGCGGGTCGTTCTCCCATCTCGCGAATGCCGTCAGGAGCAACCTCGGCGCCGTGAATGCCACGACGGGTGCGATCGATCCGAACCTGAACCTTGCGGTCACCGGGTCGCGCATCGCTGGCGCGGCTTCAGGGATCTACGCGATGGACGTCACGCCTGACGGAAGCAAGCTCGTCCTCATCGGCAACTTCACGAGCATCGGCGGGATCGAGCGCTGGCAGGCGGGGATGATCGATCTCAGCACGGCTCCCGCGACGGTCGCGAACTGGGAGACGGATCGCTACCGGCCGACGTGTCTGACGATCGACACCTACATGCGCGACGTCGACTTCTCGCCCGATGGTTCGTACTTCGTGATCGTGACGACCGGGGCGTTCTTCGGCGGCGCGACGAGCGGCGTCCTCTGCGATGCGGCCTCGCGCTGGGAGACGGGTGCCAGCGGCGAGAACCTGAACCCCACGTGGACCGACTACACGGGGGGCGACACGCTCCATTCCGTCGCGATCACCGGGACGGCGGTCTACATCGGCGGCCACCAGCGTTGGATGAACAACCCGTTCGCCGGGGATAGGGCCGGCCCCGGTGCGGTGAATCGCCCGGGGATCGCCGCTCTCGACCCCGTCAACGGCGTGCCGTTCTCGTGGAACCCCGGGAGAGACCGCGGCCAAGGCGCCTTCGAGCTGTATTCGACGCCGGCCGGATTGTGGGTGGGGAGCGATACCGATGTGCTGGGGGGCGAGACCCACCGGAAGCTGGGCATGTTCCCGGTCGCCGGCGGCACCGCGGTTCCGCCCAATCAGGTCTACGAACTCCCCGCCGACCTCTTCAATGCCCCGATCGCCGTCGGGGCCGTCGGGTCCCTCGGAAGGCGGTCGTTCGACGGGACCACCGTGGGACCGCACGGGACCCTTGCGACACCGGGGTTCGACTGGAGCACCACGCGGGGCGCCGTCGTGATCAACGGCGTCCTGTTCCACGGGACCAGCGGCGGACAGCTCATCGCCCACTCGTTCGACGGGAGCACTCTCGGCTCGGGCCAGACGGTCAACCTGAACGGCCTGACGAACTTCCCACTTGCGAATGTCACCGGGATGTTCTTCGACGCTCCCACAGCGCGTCTCTATTACACGGTCTCCGGCGACGCGAACCTGTACTGGCGCGGGTTCACCCCGGAGAGCCGCATCGTCGCCGGCGAACGCTTCGTCGCCGGAGGCCCCGTGAACTGGTCGCTCGCCCGTGGCGTGACGATGGCGAACGGGAAGATCTACTACGGGAGCGCAGACGGGACCCTGCGTTCCGTCGACTTCGTGAACGGTGCCCCGAGCGGCTCGCCCGTCGTGGTGAGCCTGGTGACTGCCGGGTACAACTGGGCCTCGCGAGGGCTCTTCGTCTTCGGCGATCCGACCGTTCCGGGTGGGGACAACACGGATCCGACCACCCCCGGCAAGCCCGCCGGGCAGAGCAACTCGCCGGGAACGATCGATCTCACGTGGGCGGGATCGACCGACAACGTCAGCTCGACGCTCACGTATCACGTGTTCCGTGACGGCAACGAGGTGGCCACGGTGGACAGCGCCCAGAGCACGGTGTCGTTCACGGACATAGGCCTCGCCGGAGGCAGCACACACAGCTACTTCGTCGTCGCCGAGGACGATGCCGGCAACGAAAGCCTGTCCAGCCCGACGTCCGACCCGATCGTGGTGCAGTCCGGGACCGCGGCGATCTTCTCCGATGACTTCTCGAGCGGGAACTTCAACGCCTGGACCTCGGTGAACGGGTTGACGATCGACACCACCGCCGGAGATCCGTCGTCGCCGAGCGCTCGCGGAAACGTGACCGGAGCGAAGGGGTTCGCCAGCAAGACGCTCAGTGGAACGTTCAACGACATCTGCGTGAGCGCGAGCATCAACCCATCGAACCTGGACGGTAACTCCGTCGACCTTCTCCGGCTTAGGACGGCCGCGAATGGCCCCATCGTCCGCGTCTACACGAACTCCTCCGGCGTCCTGTGGCTCAGGTCCGACTTCTCGGGAGAGCAACGATCGTCCGGCACGGCATTGGCGCTGAACGCTTGGAACCGGATCGAGCTCTGCGGAACGGCATCGCCGGGGACGTGGAGCCTCTATCGGAATGGCACGCAGATCGTGAACGGCTGGGCGGCGAACTCGGGAACCTCCCCGGTCGGGATCGTCCAGATCGGTGAGACACAGTTGAGGACGTGGACGATCAACTTCGACGACGTCGTCGTCGACCAAACGGTGGGGTAGATCGAGGGGCGATCGCAGGACGGTAAGCCCCGAGACGTCCCGCGGAGGATCGAGACTTGGCGGGACGGCGTCCGATCTGGGTACGGGCTGGTCTCGCGATCGGGCTGATATCCGCGCTGACGCTCGCGCCGGCCAACCCGGCGTCGACGGGACCCGAACCGCTGATGTTCGGTGCCTTCCCCGGGCCGCGCAACGGCCAGAGCCTGCAGCAGGCCGTCGTCGCACTGGAGAGCCAGATCGGCCGAGAGCTCGAGGCCGTCCGTGCGTTCTATCGCTGGGACGCACCCTTCCCGACCTCATACGAAACCTGGCTCCGCGATACCGGCCATACGTTGGTCATGTCCGTGAAGGCGATCCGGATGAACGGAACGCACATCCGCTGGGCCGACATCGCGTCTGCGCAGCCGGGGTCGCCCCTGTACACCGACATCGTTGGATGGGCCACGCGGGTGAAGGACTACGGGGCTCCGATGTACTTCGTCTTCCACCCGGAGCCCGAAACGGTCTCGAACGACTCGAACGGAACCTCGACGGACTTCATCGCGGCATGGCGGAAAGTCATCTCCGTGTTCCGAGGAGCTGGGGTGACCAACGCCTCGTACGTCTGGACGATGACGGACTACTCGTTCTGGAGGACGGATCATCGCCGGGCGCCGCTCTGGTATCCGGGCGATGACTACGTGGACCACATCGCAGCCGATGCCTACAACTGGTACACCTGCCGCGGGAACAACACACCGTGGTGGTCGCTGCAACAGATCATCGACCCGCTCCGACAGTTCGGCGCGGCGCATCCGAGCAAGGGGCTGATGCTCCTCGAGTTCGGCGGCTACGAGGATCCGGCGGCCGCTGGTCGAAAGGCCCAATGGTTCCGGGATGTCCAGGCGCTGTTCAAACAACCGGGCTGGGAGCAGTTCAAGGCGATCCTGTACTTCAACACCGAGCAGCCTCCGTTCACCAACTGCCGGTGGTGGATCGACACGAGCCAGAGCTCGCTCGAGGCCTTCCGGAGCCTGGCCAATGACCCGTTCTACGGAGGGGCAGACGAGCCGGATCCCGGACCCGACCCCGATCCCGGACCCACGGTCGTCTTCTCCGACGACTTCTCCACGGCCAACTTCTCGCGTTGGAGCGGCGCGGTCAACCTGTCGATCGACACAGCCTCCGGCGCAACCGCGCCGCCGAGCGCCAGAGCGCAGGCGAGCGCCACGCGGGCGCGGGCCTACCGCGTCTTGGGCTCGACGCACGCGGCGGTGTGTCAGACCATGCGCGTGAACCTCTCCTCGATCGGGGCCAACAGCGTGGACCTCATGCGCCTTCGCACCGGAGCCGACGGTCCGGTGGCGCGCGTCTACGTGAACTCGTCGCGGATCCTGTGGATCCGATCCGACGCCTCCGGCCAGCAGCTTTCCTCGGGACGTGCGCTCCCGTCGGGCTGGAACACGCTGCAGCTTTGCGCCACCGTGGGGACGCCCGGCAGCGTAACGATGTCGCTGAACGGTACGGTGATCGCCGGTCCATGGAGCGCGAATATCGGCACCGCGCCGATCGGCCGTGTGGAGATCGGGGATGGTGCATCGAAGACGTGGACGGCGAACGTGGACGACGTCGTCGTGACGTCACAGGTTTGAGGGGGCCGATGGCTGGCCTCAGGAAAGGTTGAAGGCGATGCGCCCTGTCTGGAGCAGACGCACACTGACGACCTTCGGCGCGTTCACCCTCGCCTCCGGCCTTCTCCTCGGGCTGGTGGTCGTCCCGGCGTCCGCCGTCGGCATCTGCGGTTCGTCGAACGGCATCTCGATCTGCGTCAGCGCTCCGGACGGTCAGCTTTCCGGGTCCGTGCCGATCGCCGTGACGGTCAATGGATCGACGAGCGACATCAAAGAGATGATCTTCCAGTGGGGTCCGTCGACGAGCTCGACCACGCAGCTCCTCACGGACTACGAGCCCCCCTTCGGGTTCACCTGGCGAACGGACCAGTACCTGGACGTCACGCAGTTCCTCAACGTCCGCGTGAAACGTTTGAACGATTCGGTCGGCGCCCCGGTGTCTTTGCAGCTGACGGTCGAGAACGGGAACGACACGTCCATCCCCGAGAACCCGGACGACTGGGAGCAGTTGTTCGAACCTCGGTCGTTCA
>CAZMNP010000104.1:0-10675 GCA_964567675.1 uncultured Actinomycetes bacterium | reverse complement strand
AACGCGAGCAAACGCGTGTTCCTGTCGAGCACCGTGATCGACGGCCGGTTCACGATCCGGGCGTGCATCCTGTCGCACCGGACGCACCGCGACCGGATCGACGAGTGCGTCGAGATCGTCCGCCGCGCGGCGGCCGACGTCACCGGTTCCACGGCGTCGGGGTAGCCCGGTGCCCGAGCTCCCGGAGGTGCAGGCCCTCGCCGAGCGGCTGGCGGATGCCGTCGGCGGCTCGGCGTTCTCGGCCGCGGACGTGCTCCAGTTCTCATCGCTGAAGACGGTCACGCCCCGTTCGGCCGAACTGGCGGGTCAGGTGATGGAGCAGGTCGAACGGCGAGGGAAGTTCCTGGTGTTCGAGCTCGGCGGACCCCGGCTGCTGGTGCATCTCTCCCAAGGCGGGCGGGTGGACGTCGAGGACCCGCCGAAGTCGACGAAGCCGCGCGGGTCGGTCGTGCGACTCCGGTTCGAGGGTGCGCCGTCGATCCTCGTGAAGGAGTTCGGCCGCGAACGCAAGGCCGGTTGGTGGATCCTGGCCGAGGGCGACGACGGCCCGCTCGCGAAGCTCGGCCCCGAGCCTGATTCGGCGGAGTTCGAGTGCCTGGTGCTCGAGGGCGAGGACACACGGCGGGTTCACACGATCCTGCGCGACCAGCGGACCGTGGCCGGGATCGGACGCGGCTACAGCGACGACATCCTGCATCGCGCCGAGCTCTCGCCGTACGCGTCGCTCGACAAGCTGGACGGGACCCAGCGTCACCGGCTGCTCGACGCGACCCGAGCGGTGCTCGAGGAGGCGCTCGAGATCGAACGGCGCCGAACCGGCGGGCTGCCGACGAAGATCGGCGACCATTTCACCGTGCACGGCCGTTACGGCACTCCCTGCCCGGTCTGCGGAAACGACCTGCGCCGCGTTTCGTACGAGTCGCACGAGGTCACGTACTGCCCACACTGCCAGACGGGCGGCAAGGTGCTGGCCGATCGCCGGCTCTCGCGCCTGGTCCGCTGAGGGCGAGAATCACCCTCCGCCAAGAAAGACGCTAGGGTCTCCGTCTCGGCCCACCCCCGAAGGGCCGGAGGAGGTGGTGCGCATGCCACGCGTTAAGCTGGTGGTCGCGGCAGCCGCGGTGGTGCTCTTGGTGTCGGCGCAGGTCGGCACTGCGGCGCCGGGGTTCCACACGAAGGGCAAGCCGATGGTGAGGCTCGCGCCGGACGCTCCGACCGGATCGCAGGCGAAGGCGCTCATCGCGAGCGGCGACGTCTTCAGCCCGACGTTCATGTTCGAGGGGATCCCGGACGGCATCGGCTGGGTCGACAACGGTGACGGCACGATCGACGTGTACGTCACACACGAGCAGTCGCACGTCCCCTTCGCCGGATCCGCGGACTTCGTCGACTCCTCCATCTCGCGGCTGACGATCAACCCGGCGAACTACAAGATCCTCGACGCGGAGGTGGCATTGCCGCCGTCCGCGGGGTTCATCCGGTTCTGCTCGGCCTTCATGGCGGGTGCGGCCGAGGGGTTCGTGAGCCCGGTGTTCTTCGCCAACGAGGAGTCGGACGACGACCTCGACGTCCCTTCGGGCGCGATCTACGGGCCTGACCCGTTCTTCACGGAGTTGGAACAGAACAAGCGTGAGGCGGGCTATGCCGTCGCTCTCGATGTCGCCACGGGCACGTACACCGAGATCGCGGGCATGGGCCGGCACAACCACGAGAACACCGTCGTGGTTCCGGGCGGCTGGAGCGAGGCCGTGGCGCTGTCCGGAGACGACACGTTCAACGCGCCCTCGTCGCAGCTGTACCTGTACAAGGCTGGCACGCCTGCAGGGCTGGTTGCCGACGCCGGACAGCTGTTCGCCTTTCGGGTGACGGCGACGGGCCCAAACCCGAGCGATGAGGTCGATGAGGGGAACCCGTTCAACGGAGCGAACGACTACGGGGACATCACGAGCGCCGACGACTGGCAGGGAGAGTTCATCCCGGTCCCCCACGACGTGGCGGATGGCACGCTGACGACCGAGGCGCCGCAGGCCGGCCTCGAGAACTGGTCGAACGCGAACAACGTGTTTCAGTTCATCCGGGTCGAGGACATCGCGTACGATCGGAACAACCCTCGCGTCGTGTACTTCGCCGACACGGGTGAACGACGGGCGTTGCCCAGCACCACGACCGGTCGGTTGTTCCGTGCGCCGAGCGGTACGACGGGGCCGTACCCGAACGGCCGGATCTTCCGGATGGAGTTCAGTCTGGCCGACCCGACGGTCGTCACCAGCTTCTCGATCCTGCTGAACAACGACCCGGGTGGTCTCAACAACCCGTCCGTGATGCATCATCCGGACAACGTCGACACGAGCGCGAACAGCCTGATGGTGCAGGAGGACTCCAGCCAGGCACCCAACTCCCGCATCTGGCGTTACGACTTCGCAACGGAGGAGTGGACCGTCGTCGCATCCGTGCGGGAGGCAGCGTGGGAGTCGAGTGGCATCGTCGACGCCTCCGATGCGTTCGGCGACGGTTCCTGGCTCATCACCGTTCAGGCACACGATGTGTTCGTGGACAGCGAGACGGTTGGGGGGATCACGTTCAAGCGAGAAGGAGGCCAGCTGCTGCTGCTTCGACTTCCGGGGTCCTGATCGACCCAGCAGTTGTCCCGCAACGCGGGGCCCGGCGCCAAAGGCGCCGGGCCCCCTTTGCGTCCGGTACCCTCCGCGCCCGTGGAGCGCGATGTCGTCTCGCTGCCGAAGGTGGACCTCCATCTCCACCTCGAGGGCTCGATGCGCGCGACGACCGTGGTCGAGCTCGCCGAGCGGTCCGGCGTGGATCTGCCCGAGGGACTGCGCGACGGCCGGTACGAGTTCCGGGACTTCCGGCACTTCATCGACGAGTTCGTAGCGGGGATCGCGTGCCTTCGCGAGCTCGACGACTTCCGGCGGATCGCGTACGAGCTCGCGGAGGACGAGGCGGCCGAGGGCGTTCGCTACGCCGAGGTGATGGTCTCGCTCCCGGACCATCGCGGTCGCGTCGACGACTGGGACGCCGTGCTCGAGGCGGTGCTCGAGGGCCTGGCGGAAGGGGAGCGCGACTTCGGGGTCGTGAGCCGCGTGATCGTGGACGTCGTGCGGGGGATCGACCTTCGGCTGTCCCGCCGCGCCATGGAGGTCGGGGTGCGGCACCGCGACGCCGGTGTGGTGGGGATCGGCGTGGGTGGGGAGGAACGGTTCGGCCCGGAGCCGTACGAGGAGATCTTCCTGGCGGGGATCGCCGGCGGGCTGCACTCGGTCCCGCACGCGGGCGAGAACGAAGGGGCGGCGTCGATCCGGGGAGCGGTTCGTCAGCTGCGGGCGGAGCGGATCGGGCACGGGATCCGCATCCTCGAGGACGACGAGCTCGTCGCCGAGGTTCGCGAGGGCGGGATCGCGCTCGACGTGTGTCCGACCTCGAACGTGATGACGCGGTCGGTCCCGAGTCTGGAGGAACACCCACTGCCGGCGATGCTCGACGCCGGACTCGTGTGCACGCTCGCGAGCGACGACCCCACCATGTTCGGCTCGCCCCTTGCCGGCGAGTACGAGCACTGCCGGTCGGTCTTCGGGTTCGACGACGAGCGCCTCGCGGAGCTCGCCCGGAACGGCGTCCGAGCGTCGTTCGCGCCGGACGAGCTGAAGGCGGAACTCGAGGCGTCGATCGACAACTGGATCGCGCGCTGATCGTCGTCGTTCAAAGAACCCCTGGGCCGCTTCCCGTCGATCCGAGTCGCTCCTGGACCACCGTTTCTGCCGCCGCTCGGCTCTGCGGGTGGCCGGTCACGGCCTGGAGGAACGGCTCGCGCTCGAGCGCCAGCAGTCGCATCGGTGTCCGGGCGGTGACGGTGGCGGTGCGAGGCGAGTCGCGCAGCAGGGCGATCTCACCGACGTAGTCACCCGTTGACGCGACCGAGATCGGCATGCCGTCGACGGTCACGTCGGCCTGGCCCTCGAGGATCACGTAGAAGCGGTCGCCGGACTCTCCCTGCACGATGAAGGCGGTCCCCGGCTCGACGGAGACCGGGATCAGGTTGGCTACCAGGCGCTCGATGACGGGCGCTGGCAGGGGCGCGAAGAGCGGCAGTCGTCGCAGGAGCGAGACGACCTGTTCATCGGGAACCGCGGCCTCACGATCGATCGATAGAAGCCGGCGCCACGCGAGGAGGAGCGTCGCGGGCAGCACCACGCCGGTCACGATCAACGCGGCGTCCACGCCGAAGGCCTCGATGAGGACGGATGCCGCCGCCGATCCGATCGCGAGCGAGACCATCGAGAGCCCCTCGAGCGCACCGAAGACCCTGGCCAGGACCTCATCGGGTGCGATCCGCTGGAGGAGCGTTCGCCCCGCCACGTCGGCGACGCTTCGGCCGGCACCAGCCGCCGCGAAGAGCGCCGGTGCGGTGGCGGCGCTCGGGACGGCTCCGAGCGTGACGAGCGGGATCCCCACCGTGAGCGAACCGGCCGCCATCGAGGGCGTGAGCCGCCGCCGTCCGACCAGCAAGACGCTGGCGGCGGCTCCGAAGATGCCTCCGATCCCGAACGCGGAGGTGAGGAACCCGGCGCCGCCATCGCCGAGGTCCAGGAGATCGATCGCCGCGGCGACGTAGAGCACGTCGAGGGCCCCGACGACCACGATGCCGGCCGACAGGATGAGCACGATGAGTCGCACGTCGCGTTCGCGCCGCAGGACCGACAGACCGCCGAGCGTCTGACGAGCGACCTCGCCGATGCTCATCCGGGTGCGTGGCATCGCCTCGGCGCTCGCGAGGCGGAGACGGGCGACGAGCCCGGCGGAGACGAGCGACGTCGCGGCGAAGGCCGCGAACACGGTGCCCGGCTCGGAGATCGACAGGATGACGCCGGCGATGAACGGTCCGGCGAAGATGCCGGCTCCTTCGACGACGCCGGATGTTGCATTCGCCGCGGTGAGGTGCTCGACGGACGTCGTCACGCTCGGCAGGAGGGCGTTCTGCGCTGGCCGCGTGATCGTGACCGCGACGGCGGCGGAGGTGGCCGCCGTGTACACGATCCAGACGGGCGCGTCCGCGAAGAGGGCACCGGCCGTCGCCCCCATGGCGACCGCCTGCAGGACATATCCGACGACCAGCACTCGGTCCCGCCGGAAACGGTCCCCCGCATACGCCGCCACGGGCGCGATGACGGCCGAGGGGATGAGCATGATCGTCGCGACCAGGCCCGCGGCGACCGCGCCGCCCCGCGAATACGCGTAGACGAGGATCGCGACCCACGTGCCGTTCTCGGCCATGCTGAAGCCGAGGTACGCGACCTCGATCCGCAGGAGGCTCGGGTCGCGAACAACCGAGAGAAGGACCCTGAGCCGGTTCATGAGGTGGACGCTCGCACGTCCGACCGCGGATCGACGCGATGCGTCACAGCGTCGACAGGCGCTCGCCGATGGCCGCTCGCAACCGCCCCTCGACGACCGGCAGATCGCGTACGAGATCGGGAACGATCGCGCCGGGGATCACGAGCAACCGTACCGGTGAGGTCGCAACGACGGTCGCCGTCCGCGCGTACGTGTACCCGGCGTGCCAGCCGAGTGCGGCGATCTCGCCGACGAAGTCCCCCTTCGGGACGTCTCGGATGTGACGGCCGTCGCGGATCACCTCGGCGGTTCCCTCCAGGAGCACGAGGAGGTCCCGCGTCGCGTCCCACTGCTCGATCAGCGCCGTTCCCACACCGACGGCCCGCTCCGATGACACGCGTTCGATGCGCTCGAGCTCCGCTGGATCGAGCCCTTCGAACAAGGGGATCGTTCGGAGGTCGCCGGGGGCGAGCCGGGCGCGTCGGAGCCAGCCAGCGGTCGCCTCGCGCCGCGTCTCGAAGGAACGTTCTTCGCGTGGCTCCTCGTCCACGTCCGCGCTCTCCAGGAACGCGAGCACGGCATCGACGTCTCCCCACGTCGTCGAGTGATTCAGGATGCAAAGGCGCAGCGTGTACCGGCCTCGGAGGCGGGTGGAAGAGATGAAGCCGATCCCGCTGTCGGCCAGCATCGTGACCAGCCGCGCGTTGAGCGCGTCGGCCGTCGCGTCGTCGCTGTTCCCGAAGGTCCGGCGGAAGCAGACGATGCCGAGCGACGGCTCGGCGAGGAGCTCCAACGACGGACTCGCTTCGATCCGCTCGGCGGCGCGCAGCGCGAGATCGAGCGAGCGGTCGACGGCATCGCGGAACGCCCGCAACCCGAACGCGCGCACCGAGGTCCAGAGCTTCAGGGCGCGCGCCGACCTGGTGAGCTGCATCCCGAGGTCGGAGAAGTTGGGCTCGTTCAGCGCGGAAGCGAGATCCCGCATGTAGTCCGGGGTGATCTCGAACGCGCGGTGGAGGTGTCGAAGGTCGCGAACCAGCAGGACGCCGCATTCGATCGGCTGATACATCCACTTGTGCGGGTCGACCGTGACCGAGTCGGCCCGTTCGATCCCGGCGAGGAGTCGTTTCCCCCGTTGCGACAGGATCGCGCCGCCGCCGTAGGCAGCGTCGACGTGGAACCATGCACCGGCCGCGTGCGTGACGTCCGCCAGCTCCGAAAGCGGGTCGATCGCCCCCGTGTTGGTCGATCCGGCCGCGGCGGAGACGAAGAGCGGAGCTCGTCCCGCGCGCGCATCCGCCTCGATCGCCGCCGACAACGTCTCCGGGCGCATGCGGTATCGCTCGTCGACCGGGAGAACTCGTAACTGCTCCGGACGGAACCCGAGCACACGCGCCGCCCTCGCCATCGACGAGTGCGCCTGGTCGGAGACGTACACGATCACGTCGTCGGCCATGGCTCCGAGCAGCGTCTCCCGCGCGCACGCCAGCGCGGTCATGTTGGCCGCCGAGCCACCGCTCACGAAGACGCCGCCGGCTGCGGCGGGGTAGCCGAACCAGTCGCAGAGCCATCGGAGCGTCGTGAGCTCCACCTGCGTCGGCCCGGGCGCCTCGATCCAGTCGATCGCGTGGAGGTTGAGGGCGCTCGCGACGAGGTCGGCCAGCGCTCCGGGCCAGGTGGGCTCGCCGGGGATGAACGCGAGGAACGCGGGATGATCGCATCGCGTCATGAGCGACACGACGTCGTCCAACCCTCCCAGGAGCTCGTCCGTGGGAACGGGGTCCTCCGGAGGGCCGCCGCCGAGCCGGCGCTCGGTCTCCTCGCGGGAGACACGGGGCAGCGCGGGGAGGCCCCGGCGCTCGCGATCGACCAGGAGGTCCACCACCCGGTACCCGAGCTCACGCATCTGTTCGGGGCCCAGGGCCAGGGGGTCGCCATCGGAGGGCATGTCGGGATTCTGGCGCGTCGCGGGACCCGGCGCGACCCGGGGCGACTGAGTGTGGATAACGGTAAAGACGGCCACGGACATTAGGGTGGAATCGTGTGGCTAATGCACGAACGACAAGATAGCGTTACCCAACGATGCCCGAGGACCGTCCCGAAGTTGCGATCGATCTGGCGGCGACCATCCGAGGCGGCGGGATGGCGATTCGGGATTCGCTTTCCTCAGCGGCGGACCTGGAGCGCTGGCTCGTAGGCCACCCGGAGCTCGGGGACCCGAGTCCGGAGCTCGTGCTCCGGCTGGGAGATTTCCGAACGCTTCGGGATGCCGTGCACGCTGCGCTGCTGGCGTCGGCGGAGAGCCGGCATATCCCCCCGGACGCGGTCACCGTCCTGAACGAGGCGAGCGGTGCGGTCCCGCGCGTGGTCCTCCTCGACGTATCCGAGGGGTCGCCACGCATCGACCGGTCGGGGCACGGAGGCAGCCGCGCGGCGGAGGTCCTGGGGTCGATCGCCCGGTCGGCCATCGAGCTCCTCGGTGGCCCAGACCGCGAGCGGCTCCGGATCTGTCCCGCAGCGGGGTGTGGCAAGGCGTTCCTCGCGTCCCGCGCGCGGCAGTCATGGTGCTCGCCCGCGTGCGGCAATCGGACGCGCGTCGCACGCCATCACGCCCGTCGCGCCGCCGGCTGCTGATCCGTCGATCTCGCGGCTCATCCCGTTTGCGCTCGCGTATCCTCGCCGCGTGCCGGATCCCTTCGCGTGGCATCCCGAGCCAGAGCTGATCGGCTTCCGCGACCCGGCGCGGGCGCGCCACGCGCTCGAGTCCCTCGGCGAGGCCCTGTGGCACGCCAGCCTGGACTGGCTCTACGACGAGGCGATGAAGCGCCCCGTGGCCCCGGAGTCGTACCCCGAGATGCGACAGCGGTTCTTCGGCCCGTCGAACGAGCCGGCGCCGGCTCCGCGCGCCATCGCGACCTCCAAGGACCTCCTTCGCGAGTTCCGCGAGCGGATCGCGCCGTACGCGTTCAACGCGCACCATCCCGGGGCGTTCAGCTACTTCACGGCGCCGCCCCTCGTGATGTCGATCGGCGGTGAGGTCCTCGGCCAGTGGCTGCACCAGGGCATCGACATCTGGGCGGCAGGCCCGATCGGCGCGCTCGTCGAGGAGGAGGTGACCGCGTGGCTGCGCGAGCTCGTCGGGTTCGGCGAGGGGAGCTGGGGCGTGCTGACCTCGGGCGGCGTGATGGCGAACATCATGGCGATGACGGCCGCGCGAGACGTCCATCTCATGCGGCTGCTCGGCGTGCAGCAGCCACCGCGCGGCCGCGCGCTCGAGGGGGTTCGCGTGTACGCGAGCGACCAGACGCATTTCTCCATCGCCAGGGCGCTCGACGTGCTCGGCTTCCCCGAGGAGACGCTGCGGGTCATCGGGTCGGATGACGAGTTCCGCCTGCATGGCTCACCCGTCGCCGAGGCGATCGAGGCCGATCGCGCGGCTGGGCTCGTTCCCCTGGCGATCTCCGCCGTGTCGGGCTCGACGAACACGGGATCGGTCGACCTGGTCGGCGAGCTCGCCGACGTCGCCGAGCGCGAAGGGATGTGGCTCCACGTCGATGCCGCGTACGGAGGGGCGGCACGGCTCTCGGCGCGCGACGCCGGCCGCGTTCCGGACCTCGAGCGTGCCGATAGCGTCACGATCGACCCGCACAAGTGGTTCTTCCAGGGCTACGACATCGGCGGCCTGGTGGTGAAGCGTCGCGAAGACCTGCTGCGGACGTTCCACCGCGAGCCCGAGTACTACCGCTACCCCTCGCCCGAGGACGCGCCGCTGAACTGGTACCAGTACACGATCGAGGGGACGCGCCGGTTCCGAGCGCTGAAGCTCTGGATGTCGTGGAAGCATCTCGGGACCGAGGGCTTCGGGCGCCTCGTCGAGATCACGAACGACCTTGCGGCGCACATGGCTCGGCGCCTGCACGAGCTCGGGTCGTTCGAGGTCGCGCCGGTCGAGCTGTCGGTCGTGTGTTTCCGTCACCTTCCGGATGGGGTCGAGGGCGACGAGCTCGACGCGTACCAGGACCGGCTGCAGCGCGCGCTCGAGATCGACGGCACCGGCTGGGTCTCGACGACGCGCCTCCGTGGGAAGACGTACCTGCGGGCGGGGATCGTGAACTACCTGTCGACGAACGAGGACGTCGACGCGGTGCTCGAGGCGCTCGTTCGGCTCTCGCCGACGGTTCGCTAGCGGGGGCGCGCCGGCGCGCGCCGGCCGAGGATCCCGCCGGCCACGACGGCAAGTCCACCCGCCGCGGCCGAGATCAGCAGGACCGTCCGGAGGTCGGCGACGACCACGTCCCACGCCGCCTCGGCGGCCGTGGCGGGGTTCGCGGGCTCGATCGCGCCGAGCAGGAGCGTGCGCCCGAACAGGAGCGCGGCGAACAGGACGAGACACGCCCCGCCGAGCGTCGCGCCGAACGGCAGGAGCGCACCGGCGCCGTTGCGAACCACGGCTGCGAGGATGAGGAACCCGCCGAGGATCAGCAGCCCGACGCTGGCCGCGCGCTCGAACTCGAGGAACCCGCGGAGCCGGTCGGCCTCGCGCGCGGAGACCACCTCAGGCTCGGGGACGTTCGCCGCGGCGAGCGCTGCCGCGAGCTCGGGGAAGAGCGGCTCGACCTCGGCGATGACCTCCTCGAGCGGCCGGTCGAGCTCGAGCCGGACGGGGCCGTTGCCCTCGACGAGCCGGATCGCGGCGCGGCGGAGCACCTCCTCGAACAGCGGCACGAACCGCTTGTTGCCCAGGAGCGAGGCCGTGGTGGTCACGATGAAGGTCCGCTGTTCCTGGATCGCCGGGGCCGCGTTCTCCAGGGCCGGGTCGACGATCACGATGGCGAGCTCCGTGCGGATCGCCGGGCGCTCGAGGATGTCGCCGGCGAGAGCGGCCACCGACTCCGGGTCGCCGAGCGTGCGCTGCGCCCACAGCCCGGTCACGCCGAGCGCGATAGTCAGGCCGCCGAGCACGGCGAGCCAGGTGGCGAGGGGGGAACGGCGGCGGGCACGCGGCATCGGGACCTGACGCTACCGGCTCGCGCCCACCCCGTGCCTGAGTGACCACGGTGCGTAGCCGCGCCCGGCGTGGGGTACCTTCCGGAGGTGGCGCAGGCGACCGTGATCCTCGACGACCGCTACGAGCTCGGGCCGGTGCTCGGCAACGGCGGGATGGCGCGCGTCCACCAGGGCATGGACCGTCAGCTGAAGCGGCCGGTGGCGGTCAAGGTCCTGGCCTCGCCCTTCGACCGTGACAAGGAGTTCGTCGAGCGGTTCGCTCGCGAGGCCCACGCCGCGGCGCGCCTGAACCACCCGAACATCGTCGCCGTCTACGACAGCG
>CAZMNP010000103.1:0-7735 GCA_964567675.1 uncultured Actinomycetes bacterium | reverse complement strand
GGCGGGGTGAAGATGCTGATGAAGGCGCTCGCCGTCGAGCTCGCGGACCGGAACATACGCGTGAACTCGGTCGCGCCGGGGCCGATCGCGACCTCGTTCATCCCCGGCGGCGACCTTCGCTCACCGGAGGCCTGGGCGTTCCTGAAGGACCGGATCCTCGTCGGTCGCGTCGGCGAGCCCGAGGACGTGGCCGCCGCGATCTCGTTCTTGCTGTCGGACGAAGCCTCCTACATCACGGGCGCCCAGCTCCCCGTCGACGGGGGGTGGCTGACGCGATGACGCCGGTGCTCACGCCCGACGAGCTCGACCCGGAGGGCTTCCGCACGGTCGTCGTGACCTCGGCCGACGTCTCGGGCCGGCTCGTCGGCAAACGCTTCTCCCCCGACGCGTTCCGGCGGATGCTCCACGAGGGCGTCTCGCTCAGCTCGTGCGTCCTCGGTTGGGACGTGGACCAGTGGCCCGGACCCGTCCAGGAGTACACGGGGCATCACACCGGCTGGCACGACGTTCGACTCGTCCCCGACCTCGGCACGCTCCGGCCCGCCGCGTGGCTCGAGCGCACCGCGATCTGCGTGGCCGACTTCGTCGAGATGGGCTCGGACGAGCTCGTCCCGGTCGCGCCGCGGACGATCCTGCGCCGGCAGGTGGAACGCCTCGCCGAGACCGGGTTGACGCCGCAGGTGGCCACCGAGCTCGAGTTCGCCCTGTACCGAGGGACCTACGACGAGGGCAGGACGAACGGGTACGAGACGCTGCAACCGACCACGCTCGCGCGCGCCGACTACACGATCCAGGCGGGCGATCAGCACGAGGCGTTCTTCGGCGGCGTCCGCGAGGCGCTTGCGGCGTCGAACCTCGGCCCGTGGACGAGCCAGGTCGAGTGGGGCCTCGGTCAGTGGGAGATCAACCTCGAGCACCAGCACGCCGTGGAGATGGCCGACCGTCACGTGCTGTTCAAGCTCGCGATGCGCGACCTGGCGGCCGCGGCCGGGATGGCGGTCACGTTCATGGCCAAGCCGTTCGGCGACACCACGGGGTCCTCGTGCCACCTCCACCTGTCGCTCGTGGACGAGAACGGCGCCAACGTGTTCCACGACGCCGACGCGCCCCACGCGATGTCGGCGTCGCTTCGAGCGGCGATCGGAGGCGTCCTCGAGCGAGCCCCGGAGCTCATGCTGATCTACGCGCCCACCGTGAACTCGTACCGGCGGACCACGAGCGGCGAGTTCTCGGGCAACGGCGTGTCGTGGGGGTTCGACAGCAGGATGGTCTCCTGCCGCGTGCTGGTCGAGTCGGCCGAGTCCACGCGCCTCGAGTGGCGGGTGCCCGGCGCCGACGTCGATCCGTACCTCGCGATCGCCGCCGTCCTCGCCTCCGCGGCCGACGGCATCGCGCGCGGCGCCGACCCGGGCGAGCCGCTCGAGGGTCACGGGTGGGAACGCGAGGTCCCGCCACTTCCCGCCACGCTCGGCGAGGCGGTCGCCGCGTTCCGCGACGGGGCGTTCGTGACCGAGGCGTTCGGCAAGGACGTCCTCGCCCACTACGCCGAGGCCGGCCGGTGGGAGTGGGAGCAGTTCCTCGCCCCCGGCGCCGTGACGGAGTGGGAGCGCCGCCGCTACTTCGAGGTCATCTGAGCCACGCGCTCGACGACCTCACGACAGAACGCGGGGAAGGCGTCGAGCCCGTCGATGAACTGCGACGGCTTGATGCAGATCGTGGTGAAGCCGCGTTCGAGCTGTGCGGGGATCGACGCGAGCGCCTCGCCGAGGTCGGCGATGGACGTGGCATCCGGGAACCGTCCTCGGGTTCCGCCGACCATCTCGAGCTTGGCCACGTCGCGGCCTGCTTCGACCATCGCACGGCGGAACCGCTGGAGGTCCTCGACCGTCGGCGAGCCGAGCGGGTTGAACCCGCTCCCGTGCGCGACCAGGCGCCTCAGCAGCCGGTCGTGGACCGACTTCCCCCCGAACCACAGCGGCGGGCCCTCGGGACGGAAGGGCTTCGGCTCGAGGAAGACATCAGAGAACCGATAGTGGCGGCCCTCGAACGACGCGGGCGAGTTCCGCCACAGCACACGCCAGGCCTCGAGATGCTCGTCGAGGAGCTTGCCTCGCTCCTCGAACGGCACCCCGAGCGCGTCGTACTCGGGGCGGTGCCAGCTCACGGTCGGCTGGACGACGAGGCGCCCTTCGGACAGGAGGTCCAGCGTCGCGAGCTGCTTCGCGAGCAGGACCGGGTGGCGCAGCGGCGCGATGATCGAGCTCGCGACGAGACGCAGCCGGGTGGTCGCCGACGCCACCGCGCTCAACACGACGAACGGGTCGGGCCACGGGGTCGCGGGGTCCTGGTTCCCGGGCAGCGCGTAGTCGCGAGGGTTCTCCGGAATGCCCTCCGCATCCGAGCCTCGTCCGAGCGCGACGTGCTCGCTCACCATCACGGCGTCGAAGCCGGCCGCCTCGGCCTCGACCGCCATCTCGATGAGCGAGCGAAGATCGCTCGGCGGGACGAGCGTGTGGTTCTCGCTCAGGATGAGGACGAGGCGGGGCTGCGCCCCGCCTCGTCCGACCACCGTCGAGCGCCTAGCCCGAATGCAGGTCCGACAGGGCCCGGCTCGCGGGCTCGCGGCCCTTGACCGCAGTCATGTAGAGGAGCCCGAGCGCGAACCAGATCACGGCGGCCCACGGCGCGAGAAGGGTCGGGCTCGTGACCTTGTAGAACGATCCGAAGATCGCGGCCGCCGTGATCACGATGCCCAGGATGGCGGCGAGGATCAGCCCGGTCCGCCCCTCGTCGTCGCCCAGCCCGCGGAGCGCGCCGATCGACATGAGCAGGTACACGACCAGGAGCGCGAACCCGCCGAACGTCGCACACCACACGAAGATCGCGAAGTAGTGCGGGAGCCCGGGCAGCGCGAGCAGGGACTCGTTGAACTCGGACACGACGATGAGGATCGCCTGGATCGCGATGAGCAGCACGATCGCGCCCAACGGGGTTCCGTACTTCGGGGACACCGACGCCAGCGGCGCGGGCAGGCGGCGATCCCGAGCCATCGCGAACACACCGCGGGTCGAGGCGACCGCCGCTCCCACGTAGACCGCGAGCATGTCCAGGAACACGACGACCAGCAGGGCCTTCAACCAGAAATCGGAGCCCGACGGGCTCCCCGGTGCGCCGAGCGCGAACAGGGGCGCCCCCGCGACGTCCGGGCTCGTGATCACGGCGAGGTCGAAGCCGAAGCCGGCCACTTCGGCGTAGGACGCGATCAGGTAGAAGATCGAGACGAGCACGACGGCGCCGAGAACGGCCCTCGGGATCGAGCGCTTCGGCTCCTTGGTCTCCTCCGCCAGGTTCGCCGCTGTCTCGAACCCGACGAAGATCAGGACCCCGTACAGGACGCCGAACAAGATCCCGCTGAAGCCACCGGACGGCGACGGGTCGAAGGCCTTCGCGATGTCGTTGTCGCCGCCGAGGTCCGCGATCACCGTGACGAAGAAGATCAGCACCACCGCGATCGAGATCAGGGCCAGCGTGAGCTGAACGCGCGTCGAGATCTGGACGCCGAAGTACAGGACCGCGAACAGCCCGAGCGCGAAGATCGAGTCCCAGAGCCAGATCGGCAGGTCGAGATCGACCTCGAGGACGGGCAACAGGTTGTCATGCACGTACCCGCCCAGCAGGACGCCGAGCCCGGTCGTCAGGATGATCGTTCCCCCGTAGTACAGCCATCCGGACGCGGCCCCGAGCGTTGACCCGAGGCCGTTCGAGACGTAGTCGTACAACGAACCGGCCGCGTGGATCCGCTTCGCGTACTGCGCCACGATCCAGCCGAGCGCGAACACGCCGATCCCGGCCAACAGCACCGCGAGCGGCGCCGACGTGCCGGCTCCTCGCGCGGCCGCGTTCACGCCGATGATCAGCGGGATGATGAACGCCGCGCTGAAGACCGGGCCCATGAAGCCGACGGACTGCGCGAGCACATCGATCAGCGTCAGCTTCCGCCCGCCGAGTCGCTCGTATCCCTCGGTCGACCGATGGGTCTCCGACACCGTGTGTTGCTCTGTCACGACTCCCCCCTCCTCGTCGTGCTGCTGGTCGGTTCTTACCGCGTGAGGACTAGCCGGTCCAGCCTGCGAGCGGCCGTTCGAACCACACATGCACCTGCCCCGTCCCGACCGAGGCCTCGTATTCGCTGAACCGCTCTCCCGGAGCGGTGCACGATCGCCCGCCCAGGGCGGCGGCCATCATCAGGTAGTGACCGAAATGTCCTTCCGGGTAGGCCCTGCGATACTCGGACATGTTGTCGATCACGCCGGCGTGGTCGCCTTTCTCCATCATGTCGAGGACCTTCATGTCGGCCTCGTAGTACTTCGGGTCGTAGATGTTGTCGGGCGCCTTCTGGCTCTCGCGCTGCCGCAGGTCCTTGATGTTGAAGAACCGGTGCGTCATCCCGCCCGATGCCAGCAGGACCACGCGCCGGTCGCTCTCGCGGATGGCGTCCCCGATCAGCTCGCCGAACCGCAGGAAGTCGTCGGCGTCGCAGCACTGGTTCAGCGCGACGCTCAGCCATGCGGTCTTGGGGTCGCCGAGGAACGTCCAGATGTTCACCGTGCCGTAGAAGATCGGCAGGTAGGGGTCGTCGTTGGCCAGGATCCAGATGTCGTCGCGCCCGTCCGCCTGCGCCGCGATGAGCTTGGCGAGCTCGGGGTCCCCCGGCATGTCGTACGGGATCTGCTTCATCCCACGCGGGAGCTCGTGACTGGTGAACTTGCCCTGCCGCCGGTCGTGCGACGTGACGATGTGCTCGAACGTCGACTCCCAGTGCGTGTCGAACACGATCACCGCGTCCGGCTTCAGGCGGTCGAGCACCTCGGACTTCAAACGGTGTAGGCCCGGGACGAGGGTGATCTCCTTGCCCTCGTTGATCTCGAGCCGGACCTCCTCCGGCAGCATGATTGTGGGGACGTGCGCGACGAGTCCCGCACCGACGATCTCACCCATCAGCCATCCTCCTTGCGCTACTTGAGGTCCTCCCAGGGCGCCATGCAGACGTTCTTCACGTCCGCGTAGAAGTCGAACGAATACACGCCGCCCTCGCGCCCGACGCCGGACGACCTCGCGCCGCCGAACGGCGCGCGCAGGTCGCGCACGAAGAAGCAGTTCACCCAGACCGTTCCGGCCACAAGACGCGAGCTGACGCGCTCGGCGCGGTCGCGGTCGCCGGTGTACACGATCGCGGCGAGCCCGTACTCGGTCTCGTTCGCGAGCGCAATCGCCTCGTCCTCGCTCTCGAACGTCTGCAGCGTGAGGACGGGGCCGAAGACCTCCTTCCGAAGGACCTCGGCCCCCGCGGGCACATCGGTGAACAGGGTGGGCCGGTAGTACAGGCCGCCGAGCTCCTCGTTCGGGCCGCCGCCGAGGATCGCCCTCGCGCCCTCGCCCTTCGCGCGCTGCACGAACCCGTCGACGCGGTCGAAGTGCTGGCGCGTGATCTGAGGCCCGATGTCCGTGGCTTCCTCGCGCGGGTCGCCCTGCACGATCGCGCCCGCTGCTTCCAGGAAGCGGTCCAGGAACGCGTCGTGCATCGAACGCTCCACGATCAAGCGCGTTCCCGCCAGGCAGACCTGCCCCGCGTTGTCGAACTGGTTCACGGCCTGCTTCACGGCGGCATCCAGGTCGGCGTCGGCGAACGCGACGAACGGCGACTTGCCGCCGAGCTCGAGCGAGGCCGGTGTCAGGTTCGCCGCCGCGGTCTGCGCGACGAGCTTCCCGGTCTCGATCGATCCGGTGAACGCGATCCGGTCGACCTCGGGATGCGCCGTGAGCGCGGCGCCCGCCTCCTCGCCGATGCCCTGCACCACGTTGAACGCGCCGTCGGGCATGCCGGCCTCGCGGGTGATGTCGGCCAGCATCGACGCGGTGAGCGGGGCCCACTCGGGTGGCTTGAGGACGACCGCGTTCCCCGCGGCGAGCGCCGGCGCGACGCGCCACGTGGCGAGCATCAGCGGCGCGTTCCACGGGGTGATCACCACGGTGACGCCTGAGGGGTCCCACTCGGTGCGGCTCTCGAAGCCGTTCATCTCGAAGGACTCGCCGAGCTCGGTGAGTTGATCGGCGAAGAAGCGGAAGTTCCGCGCGACCCTCGGCATGACGGAGTTCTGCATCGAGCGCAGGAGCGACCCGTTGTCGCGCGTCTCGACCGCGGCGAGCTGCGGAACCCGCTCCTCGACGAGGTCGGCGATCCGATGCAGGACCTCGGCGCGCTCCTTCTGAGAGGTGCGTCCCCACGCCCCGGCACCCTCACGAGCGGCGGCGACCGCGCGGTCGGCTTCCGGGACCGTGCCGCGCGAGACCTCAGCGAGGACGGCCTCGTCGATCGGGGAGATGTCCTCGAAGGTGGAGGCCGAGGCGACGCGCTCGCCGCCGATCCAGTGCTCGGGGGCGACCTGGACGCCTTCGATCTCGGCTCCGGTCATTCGGTGCCGAACGGTATCTGCAGGCGCTGCGGACGGTCAAGTCGCTTGCGGGTTCGGCGTGGTTGCATACGCGGCGTGCCAGACGCGCCCGTGACCCCCGCCGACATCGAAGCCGCGCGAGCGCGGATCGCCGGCCGCGTCCGCCGGACCCCTGTCCTCGAGCTCGAGCCGGGTGCCTTCGGCGTCCCGGGACGGATCGTCCTCAAGCTCGAGTTGTTGCAGCACACGGGCTCGTTCAAGGTGCGTGGCGCCTTCAACCGGATGCTCGGGGCCGAGGTGCCGGAGGCCGGCGTCATCGCGGCCTCCGGGGGGAACTTCGGGCTCGCCGTCGCGTATGCCGCGCGCGAGCTCGGCCACAAGGCCGAGGTCTTCGTTCCCGAGACCTCTCCGCCCGTCAAGGCGCGACGGATCCAGGAGCACGGCGCGGAGGTCCGACTCGTTCCCGGCTTCTACGACGACGCCTTCGAGGCCAGCCGCGTCCGCGCCGAGGAGACGGGCGCGCTCGTCATGCACGCGTTCGACCAGCCGGAGGTGGTGGCGGGCCAGGGCACGATCGGCGCCGAGATCTCCGAGGACGTGCCCGACGCCGACACGGTGCTCGTGGCCGTCGGCGGCGGCGGGCTCATCGGCGGCATCGCGGCGTGGTTCGAGGGCCGCACGCGCGTCGTCGGCGTGGAACCCGACCGGTGTCCGACGATGTCGGAGGCGCTGCGGGTCGGACGGCCGGTGCCTGTCGAGGTCGGCGGCTACGCGGCGGACTCCCTGGGAACCAAGCAGGCCGGCGAGATCGCCTTCGCCATCGCGTCGCGGTACGTCGAGCACGTGTTGCTCGTGACCGACGATGCGTTCCTCGATGCACAGCGGCGGCTGTGGGAGGAGGCGAGGCTCGTCACCGAGCCGGGAGGCGCGGCCGCCCTCGCGGCGCTGATCTCGGGCCGGTACCGCGCCGACCCCGACGAGCGCGTCGTCGTCCTCGTCTGCGGCGCGAACACGCCGGCGCGGTCCTTCGAGGCTATGCCGGCGGAACGCTGAAGAAGGTCGCGAGCTCGGGGACCGCGCGCCGCCGCAGCTCGGCGTTCACGCGCTGGCGCTCGAGTGTCTGACGCAGCTGGAGCGCCGACTGCGGGACCGGATGCGCGGCGAAGAACTTCTCCGAGTCCTCGACCAGCTCGGGCGTGACGAGATAGCGAACGCCATCGGCCAGGTACACGACGAGGGACGGCGGGATCCGCTTGACGATCTCGTCCCAGTGCTCCTTGAGG
>CAZMNP010000102.1:0-5574 GCA_964567675.1 uncultured Actinomycetes bacterium | reverse complement strand
CACCGTCCCGTTGGAGTTGACCAGGCCACCGCACGCGAGCGCGGAGCCGGTGAACAGGAGCAGTGACGCCAGCGTTGCCGTGAGGACGAGCAGCGTTCGCCGGAGCATCCGGGACCTCCCAGCGGTCGGGGGCGAGCGATGGGGCTTGGACGACTCGCCGTCGGGGATGGGTTCCCCGGAACCGCTACGGAGTGGGGCTGGGGCTCGGGCTGACGGTCGCCCCGTCGCCTCCGAGCAGCGCCTGTGCCTGTTCGATCGCCGCCTGCGCCAGCTCGATCTCGGACTGGTACGTCGCGAGATCGCCTTCGCGGAGCGCCGCGTCGGCGAGGGTGAAGTGCTGGGCAGCCTCCTGCAGGAGCGCGTCCACCTGCTCGTCGACCGTGCCGGTCGGCGGCGGCTCCGGCTCCCCGTCGTCCGGTGGAGGCGTGACCACCTCGCCGAGGGCGTCCGTCAGGGCCTGCGACAGCGTGCTGCCGATCCCGATCGCGTCGCCGTTCACGACGATGACGCGACGCAGCTCGGGGATCGAGTTCTCCTGGGCCGATTGCACGTACACGGGTTGCACGTAGAGCAGAGAATCCTCGATCGGCATGACCAGGAAGTCGCCGAAGCGAACCCTCGAGCCCGATTGGTCCAAGAGCGTGCGCTCGCTGGCGAACTCGGAGTCCGCGTTGATCCGCGCGAAGATCTGCGTCGGGCCGTCCACGTTGCGGCCCGACGGGAACTCGTAGCTGATCATCTCGCCGTAGGCGTCTCCCGGGTCAGACTTCGCGGCGAGCCACGCGACCATGTTCTGCCGGCCGGCGGGCGTGAACGGGAGGATCAGCGAGAAGGTCTCCTCCGACTCCCCGGGAAGTCGCATCAGCACGTAGTACGGGCGCATGAGCGCCCCGGGGCCTCCCCCTTCGCCGTCCTGCAACGTCTCCGCCGGATCCAGCGGGATCGCCCAGAAGTCCTGTCGACCGTAGAACACATCCACGTCGGTGACGTGATAGTTCGTGAACTGGGCCGCCTGCACCTGGAACAGGTTCTCCGGATAGCGGAAATGGTCTTGGAGCTCCGGCGGAGCCTCCTCCATCGGCGTGAACAGATCTGGGAACGTCTTCTCCCACACCTGAATGATCGGGTCGTTCTGATCCGAGACGTAGTACTCCATGGTGCCGTTGTAGGCGTCGACGACGACCTTGACCGAGTTCCGGATGTAGTTCGCCGACCCCGAGAGGCTGGGGAACGTCCGGGGGTCCGGCTGCGTCGCCGCGTCGTCCAGGATCACGGGCTGCGAATAGGGATACTGGTCCGTCGTCGTGTACGCATCCCAGATCCACACGAGGCGTCCGTCGACGATCGCGGAGTACGGGTCCGAGTCGAATTGTAGGAACGGCGCGGCCTTCGGCACGCGCTGCTGGATGTCCCGGTAGAGCATGATGCGGCTTTCCCCGCGTACGAGGTCGGAGATCAGCAGGTTCACGTCCCGGAACCGCCATGCGAACAACGCTCGCTGGACCAATCCCCCGATCGGGATGCCTCCCCGCCCCGTGTAGTTGAACGATCGCTGCTCCTGGTCGTCCTCGGCCGTTCCCTGGTAGTCGAGCTCCCTGACACCGGAGTTCACGACGACGAACGGCACGTCCAAACCCTCGCCGTAGTAGACCCGTTGTCCGTTGCCCTCGAGGACCGGCTCGCCGACCGGCGGGATGTCGCGGAGTGCGAAGAGCGGCTGCCCCTCCGGAGTCGCCGTATTGACCTGTGAGGCCACGGCGCCGAAGCCGTGCGTGTAGACCAGGTGCTGGTTCTGCCACGTCCCGCCGCCGGGGATCTGGCTCTGAGCCACCTCGCGCGCGGAGATCATCACGAGCCGTCGCTCATCGCCGATCGTGTACCGGTCGACGTCGATGTCATGGAACTCGTAGTAGGCGCGGATCCGCTGGAGGGCTTCGTAGTTCTGGATCAGGATGCTCGGCCGCCACAGTCGGATGTTCTGGATCGACGTCTGGTTCGCCTCGATCTCCTCGGCCGTGACGCCGCCGGCCACAAGACGCGACTGCGACTGGATCCGGTCCAGGGCGAAAGCGCTCCGCGTCGCTTCGATGTTGTGTTCGATGAACGGCTGCTCGCGCTGGAACTCCTGCGGACCCACCCGGAATCGCTGCACGAACGCCGGGTACGCGGCCCCGGCGGTGATGGATACGAGGGCGAGCAGACCCACCGCGATCACCGGCAACGCCCATCCACGCAGCCGGATGTTCACCAGGAACAGAGCGCCACACGCGATCGCGATGAACACCAGGATGCGGAGCGCAGGCAGATGGGCGTTCACGTCCGTGTAGGAGGCGCCCGCGACGACGCCCCGCGGAGAGGTCAGCAGGTCGAACTGGCCGAGGTAGTAGCCCCACGCCTTCGTCAGCATGATGAGGCCCAGCAGGACCGAAAGGTGGGCCTTGACCTGCGGCGTCACCTTCTCGGAGAAGGCCACCGCGTTCGGCCGGATGCCGCCCCAAAGGTAATGCGCAAGAGCGGTGAGGAGCAGCACGCCGACGAGCGCCGAGAACAGCCATCCCTGAAGGAACTCCAGCCACGGCAGCGAGAAGACGTAGAAAGCGGGATCGCGGTCGAACACCGGCTCCGGCGGTCCCCCGAACGTCACGCCGCCCGAGTTCTGCCACAGCAGGAAGATCCTCCACTGCGCTGACACACCGAGGCCGACGAAGAACGCGATCACCACGGCGAACACCGGCAGGAGCCACCAGGCATACGGCTCGAACTGCATCCGGTACCGCTCGACGATCTCTTCCTCCGGTGTCAGTGCGCGGTACCGGGGAGTGATCCGCCGCACGATCCACAGGTTGACGTACAGGAGCACGAAGAACGCGATCCCGAACACCAGCCCCAGCACGACCTTGGTCCCGAACACCTTCCAGAAGACCTGCGAGTACCCGACCTCGCGGAACCACAGGACGTCGATGAAGAACCCGGAAAGCGCGGTGAAGGCAACCACGACCCCGGCGAGGACGGCGATGGCGATGAACGCCAGCCTGCGGCGACCGGAGGATGCTGCTGCTGCCGGGATGCGAGTGACCATGCCTCTCATCGGGTCGGGACCGGGCTCAGGGTATCACCGGCCATCCGGAACCGAGTCGTTGCGTCACTCGTTGCCCTGCAGGTACGCGAGGGCCTCGCCGAAGGTCTCGACCGGCACCAGCTCGATCTCGGACTCGCCCGCGGAGCGCGCCTCCTCGACGTTCGATCCGGGAAGCAGGAGCACGGTTGCGCCCGCGCTCTCCGCGGCGACGACCTTGTCGGCGGCACCGCCGATCGGATAGACCGTGCCGTCGATGCCGAGCTGTCCGGTGCTGGCGATCGTCCGGCCACCGGTCAGGTCGCCGGGAGTGAGGAGGTCGTACAGCGCGAGCGCCCACGCGAGGCCGGCAGACGGTCCGCCGATCGAGCCGCTCTGGATGCGCACCTCGAACGGGAAGCGCTCGATCATCGAGACGCCGACCAGTGGTCGCTCGCTGCCACCGCACGGCTCGCGGACCAGCGACACCGTTTCGGGTTCGCCGTCCACCGTCACGTCAAACGTGAGCTGCGCTCCCGACGGTGTCGTTCGGATGATGCGACGCGCGTCCCCGACGTCCTCGACTTCGGTCCCGTCGATCGCCTGCACGATATCTCCGGGGAACAGCTCGCCGTCGGCCGCGCATCCTTCGACCACGCTCTCGATCAGCACGCCGTCGCCGTGTTCCTCCGGGTAGTCCGTGAGCTCGTCCAGCACGACGAACGCGGCGTCGAGCTTGCTCTGGTCCATCTGTGAGATGGACCGCTCGAGTTCCTGCTCGGCGGTCTCGCCCGGGCCGAAAAGGTCGGATCGGGGAACCACCGACACGCCCGGATCCAGCCACGCGACGACGATCCCGTAGGCCGTCAGCTGATCGAAGCGAACCGAGGTGAGCACGAAGCTCCCTTCGGACTCATAGCGCGGGCGATCGTCGAACCGGATGAGCGGCTGCACGGCCTTCGCGGGCCCGGGGCCGATCGAGTAGTAGGGCAGGTAGATCGTCACCGCCGCGAGCGCGGCGGTGAGCGGCACGAGCAGCCAGACCCGGCGCAGGAAACGCATGACCCGATGGTACGTTCTGGTTTCCGGGGAACCGGTCGGGGTAGGCTGCGGTCTGATCGGCGTTGGGTTACTTCCTCGTCTTCGTGCTGTCCGTCCTCGTCGGTAGCGGCGTCTACGCGGCTACGCTCCGGGCTGCGCGTGAAGGGACCGTCGCCGCCGGGTTCGAGGGCCGTTCGGCGCCGGACTCCTCCGGCGACACGGACCTCCCAGCCGCCGGCGCCGGCTACACCTACCTGCGCGTCGGGATCCGGGGGCCGTCATGGCAGGACCGGCTGGTGGGGTTCGTCGGCCTCCTCGTCCTGCTCGGGGTGTCGACCGTGACGCTCGCATTCGGGATCTACCAGCTCGGTCACATCCTCAACGTGACGATCGAGAACTTCTTCACGAAATGACGCGAGGTCACGAGACCTCCGGCGTGATGTCGCGGAGCTCGCGGACGAGCATCTCCGACAGTCGGTCGTCTTCCCGGAGACGGCCCTCGAGGTTGTAGGCGCCCGCGAACTCGGCCAAGCCGTTCCGCGTGGGAGTGTCGAGGACGCCCGTCGGCGCATCCGAGTAGATCCCCCGCGCGGCGAGCCGGCGCTGGATCTCTTGGACGAGCTCGGGAGTCGCCGGCAAGAGCGGGTCGTTCCGAACCAAAACCTCCCGGTCGTAGACGGTGAACACTCGAGCCAACTCCGTGACGGCCTGCGGATGTTCGTCGACCCGTACGTCGACGTATCGATCGCTGCGGCCCTCGTATCCTCCGCGCTCGCGAACGACCAACAGAGCGGCGGATTGCCGCCCGCGGCGGTCGCCACCGGCATCGTCACCGGCAACGAGCGCGGCGAGGAGCCGGTCGACGAGGTCTCCCGTCGTGGCGGTGAACGCGTCACCCATCGCCACGACGACCTCCTCGCCCACGAGGATGTTCCCCTGGCAGGCGAAGCCGGGTCCCGTCGATCCGCCCGCCCACTCGAGGCAGTCCTCTCCCGTGAACGTGGCCGGGAGGCCCTGTCCGTCGACGATCCCCGCCTGGCGGTCGGCGCGACCCTCGTCGCCGTGGATCAGCTGGGCGAGGACCTCGGGGGCCGGTGAACCGGACTCCATCAGGTTCAGTCCCTGGGGACCGAAGTCGGTGTTCGCCCACGCCTGTGTCGCGACGGCTCCGACGCCGGCTCTCGCATACGGCACCACGGCGCCGACGGCCAGGAACTTCGACGCGACGGCAACGCCCCAGTCGCCGGCTTCGGTGTCGGCGGCCACGATCGAGAACGTCACCGGCGTCTCACGAGCTGGAACGAGCTCCGGTAGTCATCGAGGTGCTCGAGCATCGCTCCGGCTCCGATCACGACGGTCTCCAGTGGCCGTTCGGTGAGGTGGACCGGAACCTCGCACTCCTGTGACAGGAGCAGGTCGAGCCCGCGCAGCAGCCCGCCTCCGCCCGTCAGGAACATCCCCGTCTGGAGCACGTCGTG
>CAZMNP010000101.1:0-4792 GCA_964567675.1 uncultured Actinomycetes bacterium | reverse complement strand
CTCGTCGACCTGCACTCGACCCGTGTCGAGGTCGAGACGGACGGCACGTGGACCCGCGGCGAGACCGTTCCCGACCTCCACGGGATCCGCCGGAGCCCGTGGCCGGCCGCCTGGGCCTTCGAGGACAACGCGCGCGTCGCGCTCGACGTGGACGCACCGGTGTTCATCGAGCGCTTCAACGATCGCCTCCGCTCACTGGTCGCGGCGTCGGCTTCGGCGTGAGCGAGCCGCTGCTCGTCGTGCTCGGAGCGGTCAACGTCGACCTCGTCGTCCGGGGTGTCCGCTCCCCCGGCCGGGCGAAACGGTGCTCGGCGGATCGTTCGAGCGCCACCACGGTGGCAAAGGAGGGAACCAGGCCGTCGCCGCGACGCGGGCCCTGCGCGGCGGCCCGGCCGACGGCGCCGTGCGCTTCCTCGGCGCAGTCGGCGACGACCCGATGGGGGCCGAGGCGCTCGAGGCGCTTCGAAACGAGGGCGTCGACGTCTCCCACGTCTCCGTGGTGGCGCAGACGGCGACGGGCGTCGCCTTAATCGTCGTGGACGATGCGGGCGAGAACCAGATCGCGGTCGCGGCCGGAGCGAACGCAACGCTCACACCCGACGACATCGAGGCGGGGCTCGAGGGGTTCGGTTCCGGAAGCGTCCTGCTGATGAGTCTCGAGGTCCCGCTCGACGTGGTGCGCCGGGCCGCCGAGCGGGCTCGGGAGCTCAGCGGGACGGTGGTGCTGAACCCCGCGCCGGCCGCCGCGGAGGCGAGGACGCTCCTCGACGTCGCCAACATGATCACGCCCAACGAGCGTGAGCTGTTCGCCCTCGGTCACGACGCCGAGTCCATCCGTGCCGCTCACCCCGGTCTCCGCGTCGTCCTCACGCTCGGCGAGCGCGGCGCCGAGATCGACGGCTTCATCGCGGTGCCGGCGCCCCAGGTTCGAGCCGTCGACACGACCGGAGCCGGAGATACCGCGAACGGCGTGCTCGCGGCCGGCCTGCTGGAAGGGCGATCGCTGGAAGACGCCGCACGTCGAGCGGTGGGGGCCGCCTCGGCGTCGGTGACCCTCGCTGGAGCCCGCGAGGGGATGCCGATCCGCGAGGAGATCGACGCCTCAGCCGCCGGTTAGGCGATCACGAAGCGCTCGAGGTCCTCGCGGTGCTCGTCGTAATGCTCGTACGTCTCGTCGGCGAGCTCGCTGATCGCTTGTTCGTCGACGGTCGGCAACCCTTGCCATTCTTCGATCATGAGCGCGCGCGCATCGATCAGCCCGCGGTACACGGCGTCGACGGTCATGGTGCGGGCCTGGGCGGCGAGCTCGTCGTTGCGCTCGTCCACCGTCTGACCGGTCCGGACGGGCTCTCCTCCCGTGCGCATCTCCTCCAACCGGCGTGCGCACTTCTGGAGCCAGCCGGCCATGTGCCACAGCATCTCCTTGACCGACCAGCCGGGGAGGACTCCCGCGTCCTCCCAGCTCTCCCGAGGGATCGCCTCGAGCGTGGCTTCGAACGAGGACCAGGAATCGGCCTCCAACTTCGCCTGCTCGGCTCGCGGATCGCTCATCCGGTCAGCGTACGCACTCCGCGCTTCGCCAGCTGGTCGGCCACGATGTTGCGCTGGATCTCCGAGGTGCCCTCCCAGATCCGGTCGACGCGGAGCTCGCGATGGAACCGTTCCGCGACGTTCTCGCGCATGTACCCACGGCCCCCGAAGATCTGCACGGCGCGGTCGGCCACCCGGCCCGCCATCTCGCTGGCGTAGAGCTTGGCCATCGAGCACTGCGCGTGCTGGACCTTCACGTCGACGCCGCGGTCGACGTTCTTCGCGAGCTCGTACGTCATCAGGCGCGCCGCCCAGAGCTCGGTCGCCGAGTCGGCCAGCATGTGCTGGATCGCCTGGAACGCGATGATCGGCTCGCCGAACTGCACGCGTTCCTTGGCGAACGCCGTCGCCTCCTCGATCAGTCGCTCCGCCGCCCCACAGCATCGCGCCGCGATCATCAGGCGTTCGTAACGGAACCACTCGTAGGTGAAGTCCAGCCCATCGCCCTCGTCGCCGATCCGGTTGGAGGCGGGGACGCGGACGTCCTCGAACACGACGATCGCGTGCGTGTCGGCGTACGTGTGCGAGTACGCCGGTTCTCGAACCAGACGCACGCCCGGCGTGTCCTTGTCGACGAAGAACATCGCGTGGGCGCCCGAGTTCCGACCCCCGGAGATCCGCGCTTGGAAGAACACGTAGTCGGCTGTGTTGAACGACGTCACGTGCCACTTCGTCCCGTTGAGCACGTACTCCTCGCCGTCTCGACGTGCGGTCGACTCGATCGCGTCGACGTCGGAGCCAGCGGTCTCCTCCGTGATCGCGTAGCACTCGTGTCGCTCGCCGCGGATCGTCGGCACGATCCAGCGGGAGAGCTGTTCCCCCGTGACCACCTCGGGCGCCCACGAGGCGGGCGTGTGGACACACCAGCCGAGCGCGTTGGTCACGCGGCCGAGCTGCTCGGAGACCAGGACCTGCTGGAACGTGGTCATGCCACCGCCGCCGAGGTCCTTCGGCATGTTCATCGCGTACAGGCCGAGCTCGATCGCCAGGCGGTGGTGTTTCGCACGGACGTCGTCGGCGAGGCGGCCGCCGTTCATCTCCGCTTCGACCTCGTGTGGGATCAGCTCATCGTCGACGAAGCGCCGCGCGCGTTCCTGGATCGCGCGGTCCTCATCCGACATCGGGTAGGCGCTCATGCAGCTACGAGATGAACTCGAGACGAGCCCGGTTGGCTTCGATGCTTGCGAGCGAAGCGGCGTCGATGGGGTGATCGCGCTTGGGGCTCTCGACGTCGGGTCCGTCACCGACCAGCTCTCCGGACAGGTACCGCTGGCCGGTGTCGGCCACCACGGTGACGATCCGTCGCAGCTCGGGGTGCGTCCGTGCCACCTTGATCGATGCGGCAACGTTCATGCCCGCGGAGGGACCGCAGAGCAGCCCCTCTTCGCGCGCCATCCGCCGCGCCATCTCGAGCGACTCGTCGGTCGAGACCGTGACGATCCCCTCCATGCATGACAGATCCAGGTTCCGAGGCACGATGCCGTCCGCGATCCCCGGGACACCGTGCTCGCCCCATCGCTGTTCCGAGATCAGCGGGCACTCGCTCGGCTCAACGGCGTAGGCCTTCACACCGGCGTCCCGTTCTTTCAGCGCCCGCACGACGCCCGTGATCCAACCTCCGGTCCCCTGGGACGCGACGACCGCATCGACACGGCCGTCGAGCTGGTCCCAGATCTCGGCACCGCTGGCTTCCTGCGCCGCCGGATTGTCCGGATTGTCGAACTCGCCAGGGAAGAAGTAGCGGCCGGGTTCCGCCGAGACCAACTCCCGCATCTTCGCGAGCGACAGGTCGATGTCGGTTCCACCGCCCGGGGTCAGGACCAGCTCCGCCCCGTAGGCCTGGATCATCTGCCTTCGCTCTTCGCTCATGCCCTCCGGCATCACGATGACGCACGGATACCCGAGGATCGCGGCCGCGGCCGAGCACGCGATGCCGGCGTTGCCCGTCGTGCACTCGATGATCGTCATCCCCGGCTTCAGGTCGCCGCGTTCCTTCGCGCGACCGAGCATCTCCCGGTAGATCCGGTCCTTCACCGATCCGGTCGGGCCGTACCACTCCACCTTGGCGTAGAGCTCGAGCCCTTCGGGGACGACGCGGTTGACCCGGACGATCGGGGTACGCCCGACGGCATCGAGCAGGGATGTTGCCGGACGCCGGACGGCGTCCCAAGGGATCGACATCTCCTCCGCTTCCTCCTGCACGCGTGACCGGACGCGTGGGGAGCCAACGGTAACTGAACGGGAGTTCAAGAGCGAGGCCGTCCCCGGCCGGCTCGATGACCCGGTACGCTCGCGCGTCGATGGCGGAAGCAGGCGACCGGTACTGGCGTTCGGCCGAGCCGAAACCGGCGTACGACGTGGTGATCGTGGGCGGCGGCGGCCACGGCCTCGCCACCGCGTACTACCTGGCGAAGCTCCATGGCATGACCGACGTCGCCGTCGTCGAGAAGGGATGGCTCGGCGGCGGCAACATGGCCCGCAACACGACCATCATCCGGTCGAACTACCTGTGGGACGAGTCGGCCGCGATCTACGAGCATTCGCTGAAGCTGTGGGAAGGACTCGAGGACGACCTCGGCTTCGACGTCCAGTTCAGCCAGCGCGGTGTCGTGAACCTCGCCCACGACCTCGGGGACGTGCGTTCCTCGATGCGCCGCGTGAACGCGAACCGCCTGAACGGGGTCGACGCCGAGTGGCTGACACCGGAAGACGTGAAGGTCCTCTGCCCGATGGTGAACGTGTCACCCGACGTGCGGTATCCGGTGCTCGGCGCGACGCTGCAACGCCGCGGCGGCGTGGCGCGGCACGACCGCGTGGCCTGGGGGTACGCGACGCGCGCGAGCGAACTCGGCGTGGACATCGTGGAGCACGCCGAGGTGACCGGGTTCCTCCGCGGCGACGGCGGCCGTGTCGAGGGCGTCGAGACGACACGCGGAACGATCCGCGCCCGGAAGATCGCCCTCGCCGCGGCTGGCCACACGAGCGTCCTCGCCTCGATGCTCGATCTCCGGCTCCCGCTCCAGTCCCATCCGTTGCAGGCCCTCGTCTCGGTCCTGCTCGATCCGATCCTGGACTGCGTGGTCATGTCGAACGCCGTCCACGTCTACGTCAGCCAGGCGGACAAGGGCGAGCTGGTGATGGGGGCCGGGATCGACGCGTACAACGGCTACGCGCAGCGCGGTTCGTTCCACGTGATCGAGCA
>CAZMNP010000100.1:0-15262 GCA_964567675.1 uncultured Actinomycetes bacterium | reverse complement strand
TCGATACGGCGACGCCGATCGTGGAAGGGACGTACGGCGCGGCGCGCGCGGCCGTCGACGTCGCGCTCACCGCCGCGGACCTGGTTCTGGCCGGCGACCGCCACGCCTATGGCCTGTGCCGTCCTCCCGGCCATCACGCGGGCCGCGGGATGTTCGGCGGGTACTGCTTCTTCAACAACGCCGCGATCGTGGCGGAGGACGTCGCGCGTCGCACCAGTCGAGCGGTGGCGATCCTCGATGTGGATTATCACCACGGGAACGGGACGCAGCAGATCTTCTACTCGCGTCCCGACGTCCTGTACGTATCGTTACACGGCGATCCGGATCGCACTTACCCCTACTTCGCCGGGTACTCCGGTGAGACGGGGACCGGTCCGGGCGAGGGCACGAACCTCAACCTCCCGCTCCCGAAGGACTGCTCGAACCACGACTATCTGGCGAACCTCGACCGCGGCTTGGAGGCGATCGCGTCGTTCGACTGCGAAGTCGTGGTGGTCTCCCTCGGCATCGACACGTACGAACGCGATCCGATCTGCGATCTCGCGCTCACGACCGAGGCCTATCACGAGGCCGGCGTGCGGCTCGGCGCGCTCGGGAAGAGCTCGATCGTCCTGCAGGAGGGCGGCTACTTCGTCCCGCATCTCGGGGAGAACGTTCGGAACTGGCTGCTCGGTCTGGAGGGTCGCGAGCAGGACCTGTCGAGGCTCACCGCGTAGCGGCGAGCGGCGAGCCGCCCGAGGGACGCTCAGGCGATCCGGACACCGTCCATGTTCAGCACCTTTGCGATGCCTGGCTCGATGGCGCCGATCCGACCCTTCTCGCGGAGGAACCGCTCCAGCTGGGGAGCGGCCAGTGGCTTCGCGAAGAGGTACCCCTGACCCTGCTGGCACCCGATCGTGCGGAGGAAGTCGAGCTGATCGGGCGTCTCGATGCCTTCCGCCACGACCCGCAGGCCGAGGGTTCCTCCCAGATCGATCATGGCCTGCACCAGTTGCGATCTCTGCTCGTCACGCCCGACCGCGCTCACGAACGAACGGTCGATCTTGATGGTGTCGATGGGGAAGCGCAGGAGATGGCTGAGTGAGGAGAATCCCGTCCCGAAGTCGTCGAGCGCAACCCGCACGCCGAGCGCCTTCAGCTGCGTGAGCTCCGAGGCGGCCGCTTGCGGATCCAGCACCAGCGTCGTCTCGGTGATCTCGAGGACCAGGTGGCCGGGAGCCAGGCCGGAGGACCGAAGAACCTCGGCGATCTCATCGGCCAGTCCCGCATGCTGCAGCGTCCTCGCCGACACGTTCACCTGGACGGAGAGGTCCTCGGCGCCCGGGACGTCCTTCTGCCACGCTCGTACCTGGAGGCACGCCTCGCGGAGGATCCAGCGGTCGATCGACAGGATGTGACCCGTGTCCTCGGCCTCCCGGAGGAATTCCGAGGGAGGGAGCAGGCCACGCACCGGGTGGGCCCAGCGCACGAGGGCCTCGACCGCGTCGATCGTTCCGGACCGAAGGTCCAGGACCGGCTGATAGTGAACGACGAATTCGCGATCGTCGATGGCGCGTTGCAGCTCGGTCACGGGGGACCGGATCCCGAGCGATGCCGCGTCGATGTCGGGGCCGAAGACCCGCCAGCCGCCCTTGCCGGAGGCTTTGGCCGCGTACATCGCGGCGTCGGCCTGACGGAGCAGCTCGTCGAGCTCCTCGGCGCCCTCCCGTGCCGCAACCCCGATGCTGACCCCGACCTGGAGCTCGCCGGCCGTGACCGCGTAGGTCCCGACGAGGGCCCCGATGAGTCGTTCCGCCGCTCGGGTCGCCCCATCGACGCCTTCCTCTAGCAGAACGCCGAACTCGTCGCCCCCGAGCCGGGACGCGGTGTCCTCGGTGCGCAGCGCACCCTTGAGGCGTTCGGCGACGGCGATCAATACCTCGTCGCCCGCCTGGTGGCCGAAGGTGTCGTTGATCTCCTTGAAGTTGTCGACGTCCAGGTACATCGCGGAAACGGGCGTCTTCCGCCGCTTCGCGCGAGCGATCGCGCGCTCCACCCGCTCCACGAACAGGGTTCGGTTGGGCAGTCCCGTCAGCGGGTCGTGCAGCGCTTGCTGGTGAAGGGCTTCCCTGCTCAACTTCAGCTTCTCGGCCATGGAGTTGAAGGCGCTGCTCACGTGGGCGAGCTCGTCGTCGCCACTCACGTCGATCAGGTAGGTGAAGTCGTCCGAGCCGAACCGGGACGCCGCTTCCACCAACAGCGCGAGTGGCTTGGTCACAGATCGGTACGCCCTGCGGGCGAGGAGCCCACCGACGACCGAGCCGACGATCAGCGTGAGGAGTGTCGCGAGGAACTGGAAGCGTTCCCGTGCTCGCAAGGACGCGATCTCATCGGAGACCTCGTTCACGTTCTCGGCGACGGCTTCGGATAGGAGGGCCGCCGCCACGTCGACGTGGTCGTGGAAGGGATCGAGCGAGTTGTCGTCTCCGGTCGGATCCTTGATCAACGCCGTGATCGAATCGCGAGCCACCTCCCACTGCGAACGGGCCGCGCTGACCAGCACGCGCTCCTGGTGACTGGGCAGGGTCCCCAGGTCGTCGAAGCCATCCTCGATCTCGGCGCTGGCCTGGAGGAAACGCTCACCGAGGGCCGGATCCCCGGACTCGACGAAGAGCTCTCCCGCGTCGTCGACCACCGGCATGAGATCTCGAACCTTCTCGATCCGGTTCGACTCGCCGACGGTTTCGGCACGGAACTCCTCGAGCTCGTTGCCGGACGTGCGGAAGGCGATGATCCCCAGGACACCGACCGCAACGAGCGGCAGCAACATGCCGGCGACCGCCACGAACAGGCGGCGGCCGAGCGAAGCTCGGCCGGAAAGGATGCGCACGGTCAGTAGCTCCCGATGGGGGACATGCGAGAGGCATCGGAGGATCCATCCCCCGTCCGCAGGGCCGAAGGTCCCTTCACGGGCGGGACCGCTCGAACGGCCTAGGACACGCCTGGTTCCAGGAAGGTGATCCGTTCGGACGAGGGGTCGACTCGGACCTGGACACCCTGCGGCAGCGTCCACATCGGGTCGGTGTGCCCGAAGTCGAGTCCCGTGACGATCGGGAGGGTCTCGAGCGACGATTCCTGGCGAACCACCCGGAGGAGGACCTCGTCGTAGCGTTCGTGCTCCTCCGGCGGCAGCATGGCGCCGCCCGGTCGGCCGAAGAGCAGGCCGTGGAGACGGGCCAGATCGCCGGCCGCGGCGAGCGATCGAAGGAACTGCTGGACCGCTTCGGGCGAAGGACCTTCCTCGCTCGTCTCGAGCGCGAGTACCGCACCATCGAGCGGCGGCCACCACTCGGTGCCGCGGAGCCAATCGAGCACCTCGAGACAGCCGGCCACCAGAGCGCCTTCGGCCGGTTGGCCGCCCAGCCAGCGCCGTCCCGACGACGGACGCAGCGGGCGCCGTCGCTCCTGGTTGGAGGGATCCATCCAGTCGACGAACTCGACCGTCCAGCCCCCGTCGTTCTCCGGCCAGTCCAGGGGCGCCTCGGGCTCGAAGAGCATCCGCCGAACACCCTCGCGAAGGTAGCCATGGATCCCGCCGTTCTCGGCGAACCCCGCCATGATCGCCGGACCATAGAAGGACACGACGCCGGCTCGCAGGAACGCCATCTGCGCGATCGCGGAATCCGAGTAGCCGAGGAACACCTTCGGGTTGGCGGCCACGAGCTCGAGGTCCAGGAGCGGCAGGAGCCGGATCGAATCGTCTCCTCCGATCGTCGAGACGATCCCCGCGATGCCGGGATCCATGAGCGCCTGATGCAGGTCGTCCGCGCGGGCCTGCGGATGATCGGCCACGAACGTCGGGTCGGCCAGCGTGTGGGGCATCTCGACGACCGAGACGCCGAACGCCTCCTCGAGCTGCCGCTTCCCGGCCCCGTACCGGTGGGGGACCTCGCCCGGCCCGCCCCACGACAGGGTGACGGCGGCCAACCGGTCACCGGGCCGCAGCCGGGGCGGTCGCCGGAGGCCGCCCGATGGATCGATCAAGTCCACGAGCGGGAGTGTGGCAGCAAGGCGGAGTCGGGGCCGGCGTGAAGGGGGAGGCGATCAGCCGAGGACGACGGAGATCGGGGACTCGGCGTGGCCGTTCCCATTCGACGATTGCTTGACCACGGGAACGTCGGCTCGCGGCAGGCTGAACGAGAACGTCGAGCCCTCGCCTGGTCTCGAGACCAGCCACAGCCGTCCTTCCATCGCCTGAACGAGCTGTCGGGCGATGTACAGCCCGAGCCCGGTCCCGCCCACCTGGCGGTCCGGGCGGCTCTCGGCCCGGTAGAAGCGATCGAACACCCGCTCGGGATCGGGAAGCAGAACACCCTGGCCGTGGTCTCGCACCGAGACGGTCCCTTCGTCGCCGACGGAAAGGATGCTGATCTCGACCGGGGCGTCGGTCGGGGAGTACTTGATCGCGTTCGAAAGGAGGTTCGCGACCACCTGCTGGATCCGGAACGGATCGCCCTTCACCAGGATGGGACCGTTCCCGTCGATGACGGAGATCGTGCGACCCGGGAACTGCCCGCGGAACTCCATTGCCTGTTCTGCGACGAGCGAGGTGACCTCGACCGGCTGCAGATCCAGGTCGATCGTGCCCGACTCGATCTGCGACACGTTCAGGAGGTCCATGATGAGGCGCTCGAGCCGGTCGGCCTGGCGGAGCATGATCCGGTAGTACTCGCGCCTGGCCTCCGGCGAGTCGTCCGCCGTGCCCTCGAGCAACGTCGAAAGGAATCCCTTGAGGGGCGTCAGCGGCGTCCGCAATTCGTGCGAGACCATCGCAACGAAGTCCTTCTTCATCTGCTCGGTCTGGACCTCTGACGTGACGTCGTGGGCCACGATCACGCACGCGCTGGGGTCGCCCTCGCGATCGCGCACGGGCGTGCCCGTGTGGCGGATCCAGCGGTGCTCGCCCTCTTTCGTCACGAGGAGCGAGTCGCGGGCCTCGCCGCCGGCGCTCTGTGGGTCCAGCGACGCGGCGAGAGAGCCGTCCGCGAGCGCTCGAAGCCCGAAGATCTCCTCATACGTGCGGCCGACGGTCTCCTCCCGCGTGTAGCCGGTGATCCGCTCCATCGCCGGGTTCCACGACACGATGTGCCGGTCGTGAGAGACCACGAAGATGCCGTCGGACGTGTGCTCGACGATCTCGGCCAGCTGCGCTTGCTCGAACGTCTGGAAGAACAGCTTGTGGTTCTGCAGCCGAACCGAGATCTGCATCGCCAGCGCCTCGAGAAGCGAGCGTTCCGGCGCGCGGAGCGGTTCGCGGCGGTACACCGCGACGACGCCCCTCGCGTCCTCCGTCCCCCCGATCAACGCGATCTGAGGAGACAGCCCCATGTGGACCCGGACGAACGCCTCGAGAGGAGGGCGCTGACCGCCGCGCTCGGGCGCGGCCGTGAGCGATCGTGTCCCTCCCGAGCTGTGGACGGTGATCCGATCCTCGTCCAGGACCACGAGCTCGACGCATTCCGCCTCGAGCATCTCCTCGAGCAACTCGAGGAACGGTTTGAAGTCGCCCGTGGTCTCGAGCGGTCCGGCAAGGACGCGCCCAGCCTCGTACAGGTCGCGCATGTGGTTGCGTTCGCGGACCGACTTGATCCACTGCCGATACGCCAGATAGGAGAGCGCCATCGGGAAGACGAGGAGCGGGAGCCCGGCCGGGCTCGTGACCCACAGGATCGACGCGAGGATCCCGAGCGCCGTGTTGCCCGCCCAGTGCAGGACGTTCACGCCCAGCGGCGGGATCAGGACCGCGAGGAACGGCTTGCGTTCGACGAGCGAGATGACGAGCACGACCAGGTTCGCGTTGACGAGGAAGTACGCGGACATCGCGATCGCGACGGCCAGCCAGGTGGACGGGTCGGTCACCGGGCCGTGACGGAACTGGGCGAAGACGACCTCCGCGACCGTGATGCCGATGACGAACTGCCCCGCATTGAACGCGACCTTCTGCGGAGCCCACCGCCGGACCGAGTGCCCGAGCAGCACGCCCGTCGCGACGGCCAGGGTCAAGACGCCCGGCCGCACGAGCGGGAGCGCCGCCGCCCAGAGCCCATCCGTCAGCGAGAAGTTCACGGTCTCGGTCCGGTGACGCAAGGGGATCGAGAACTGCTCGGCGGCGGCGATCGCGAGCATCAGGGCGGCCCACGTCAGGACGTTGCTCTGCTCCCACGTGCGGAACTCCCCGATGTGCGCGGCGACGGCCGCAACGCCGGCCACGACCGTCCCGAGGATCAGCAGGCGGGCCGAACGCGGAAGCGCGGGTCGCTGGCTCATCGTGTCAGCTCCATGCGTTGGTGCTCCAGGAGGTCGAGCTCCAGCTGGTGGAGCTCCAAGAGGTCGAGCTCCAGGAGGTCGAGCTCCAGCTCGTTCCACTCCACGACGTCGCGCTCCACGACGTCGCGGCCCATCCCGTGCTCACGTTGACGAGCGACGCCCATACGGTCGTGGACCACGACAGCGCCGACCAGGACGTGGCCGACCACGGCTGCCCGAGGACGTCGACCTCTCCGACGACGAGATCCCACACACCGTCGCCGTCCGGATCGGCGTAGACGTGGAACGAGCCCCGGCTCGACTCGAGGGAACCCAGTCCGGTGGACGGGACGAGCCCCAGGTTGGCGGTCACATAGATGCCCCTGCGTGCCAGCTGGATCGCGGCCGAGGCGTCGATCATCCCGGCGCCTCCACCGGAGCGGTAGGTGGACGTTCTCGTAGCTCCGCGCATGATCGCCGTCTTCGCCTCGTCGGGGGTGAGCGTTGGGTTCGCCTGGAACATCAGCGCGGCCACGCCGGAGACGATCGCGGCCGCCTGTGAGGTCCCGGTTCCCTTGAAGTACCAGTCGCCGACGCGACCCTCCGGGTGCAGCTGGTCGATGGTGCTCCCGGCGGCACGCGACGCAACGATCGTGATGCCCGGCGCGGTGATGTCGGGCTTCATGAAGCCGTCCGGCGTCGGCCCCCAGCTCGAGACGGGGGCGACGACGTCGTCGCCGCGGTCCCCGGTGCCCTTGATGTCGACGGCCCCCACCGTGAGGACGAACGGGTCGTCACCGGGTTTGTTGATCGTGCCCCCGGTGGGACCGCGGTTTCCCGCCGAGGCGACGACGAAGATCCCGCCGAACCAGACCTGCTCGACCGCGTAGTTCAACGGGTCGAGGCGGTAGCCCTGTCGTGAGTCCGTCCCGAACGCGAGGTTCAAGACCCGGATGCCGTAGGTGCTCTTGTTCTCCAAGACCCATTGCAGCCCGGCGATCACGACCGACACGTCGGTTGAGCCGTCGGCGCCGGCGACCTTCACCGACACGAGGTTCGCATCGGGCGCGACACCCTTCCATTCGCCATCGGAGGCGGAGCCGTCCCCGGCGATGATCCCCGCCATGTGGGTCCCGTGCCCGTACCGGTCGAACCCGTCCTGCTCCGGCGTGAGATCGACCCGCGCCAAGACGCGGTCGCCGAGGTCCGGCGCCGGGCTCACTCCCGTGTCCAGGACGGCCACGGTGACGCCGGAGCCGGTGTAGTAGCCCTCGACCGACGTGAGCCGGATCGCTTGGCGCCACTCCTGGTTGGAGCTCTTCGAGTCGTACCAGTTCGTGGATCCGGAGGTCATCCGGATCTCGGCGTCGCCCCACACGAGCCCGACCGCCGGGGAACCGGCGAGCTCGGGGAGCGCCTCGGCCGGCAGAACCGCCGAGAAACCGCTCACGATCGGGAGCTGGTGGGTGATCGCGCCGCCGAGGCCACGCACGAGGTGCTCGGCCTGGTCGGAGGCCGGAGCCGTCTCCTTCACGATGAGCCGAAGGGTCGAATCCGGGGCGTCGACCATCGCGTGAAGGAGGCCGGGGTCGACCTTGCCCGCCGGGATCGTGGACCCGCCGTGCGACGGACCGGGGGAGCCCGCGAGCACGCCGGCGAGCAGGAAGGCGACAGACGCAGCGAGGACGCGCCGTTCCCTCGCGCGAGAGGCCGTCACCCACCCTCTCGCCGTCGCCGCCAACATCCCGACACGTCTCCCCTGATCGGTGGGGCCTGTCTCCCGAGACCGAGCAAGAGTCTCCCCGTAGGGGGGCTACGGCCGCATCGGACGTCCGGGTACGACTGCTGGTTCAGCGGGTGATTCCGATATCACCCAAAGACGTAAGAGCTCAGCGCCTCACCGTGGCGACCAGGTCGCGAATACCCCGTCCCTCACCAGGATCGGCTCGCGCTCCAACTGGGCCGGTTGCACCCAGATGCCCTCTCCGCCCGACTCGTTGTAGCCCGCGTAGGCGAAGGCGGATCCGTCCGGGGCCCACAGGCTCATGCTCTGTGCGTACTGCTCGAAGAACGAGAGGTAGTCCCGCCCGAACACGAGGCTCGGATAGAACCGCGAGGTGCCGAATGTCGACTCGCCGTCCCAGAGCCCCCAGCGGAACCAGATCCGGTCCGGGTCGGACTCCGGCATCAGGTACAGCAGCCGGTCGCCCGCGGGACTCCAGAAGAAGGCGGGGACGAAACCGGTCGCCACGCGTTCGACCGCTCCGGTCTCGCGGTCGAGAACCGAGAGCGGGCTCACGTCGTCTTGGCCGACGACGACCTGGAACGCGACGCGGCTGCCGTCCGGGCTGACCACGAAGGTGATGGCACCCTCGAACCGCACCAGCTGCCGCCCTGATCCCGCTCCGACATCCTGCGTCACGAGCCGTTGCCGGTCGCCCATCTCCGTCGCGTACACCAGGCTCCGGCCGTCCGAGGTCCACACCGGAGCGCTGAACGCGCCCGGCCGGGCGTCGACGGTCGCGAGCGTGCCGTCGAGGTCGAGCCGTTCGAGCCGGTCGGTCCCGACGTGCACCAGCAGTTCCTCTCCGGACGGCGCCCACGAGAGGTAGAACGGCTGGCCGGCATCGAGCGGCGTCGCCTCGCGGCCGCCGTCGGCGATCTCGACGATGCCGAGCTGGATCTCGGATGCCTCCGCCGAGCCGAGGTAGGCGATCCGCGACGACGTCGGATCCCAGAACAGATAGAAGGGCGCGCCCGCGGTCGGCGCTTCGGTCGGCCGTGTGCCGTTACCTTGTTTCGTCACGAGGACGCTGGAGATCCCCGTTTCGCCAACCTCGAGCCGGACCCACGCGACGCGGCTGCCGTCGGGCGACCACGTCGGCTGCTGCACGACGATCTGGCCCTCCACCCCTTGCTCGAGCGTCACGACGTCCGTCCCGTCCGGTTCGATCGTGACGAGGTTGCCGAGCGCGTCCACCACGGCGAGACGACCGACATCGGTCGGGACGCCGGCCGGTTCGCTCGACGGGGAGCTCGCGGCCGGGGACTCCGTCGGCGAGCCGATGACCACATCCGGGAGGTCGCGTTCCGGCGAGTCCGTGCACCCTGCTGCCAGAGCGAGGAAGGCCGCGACCGCCGCGACGGATCGGAGGGCAGGTTTCACCGGGCGCCCCCGACTCCACGCATCGCGGTCGACGGTAGCACCGTCTCTACGAGCGGGAGTGGTGCGGGCCGCGTGCGACCTCCGTCGAAGTCGTGGTTCACGCCTCAGGCGAGACCCGTGACCTCAATCCTGTCGTGAGCCGGATATCAGCACGGATCATGCATCTGCTGGTTCCGTGTTCCGTTGATCGACGATATCGGCACGATCACCCACGGACCCTCCAGAGCCGCCCGCGCGATGGGGAGAGGAAGCCATCTGCCTCCGCTGACTGCCATCCGGTCGCAAGCGCGCCATCGGACAGCGCGAAGACAGCGCTCCCGTTCATGAATCGCTCGACGTCATCGAGGACGAGCTCCCACACCAGGCGTCCACTCGTCGAGTACCTCCTGACGAACGCGTTCATCCCGTCATTCGAAGGGTCTCGCTCGGTGCCGGCGACGTAGGTCGAACCGGACGGGTCGATCGAGACAGACGACAGCTGGGCCGCGTGATCGCCGTCCTTACCCCACGTCCGTGTCCACCGCACGCGCCCGTCGGGGGTCAGGCTTGCAAGCCACGCGTGCGGAGATCGGCCCTGCCAGTTGCCGCCCGCCTCGGCCGTGAGCATCGTGCGGTCACCCCGCACGGAAACGCTCGTTGCACCGTCCCGATCCTTCCTGTGGTGGTCGAAGAACACGTGGGTCCACACAACGCTCCCCGAGGGACCGAGCTTCTGGATCATGATCTCGTGATCCGCCATGTCCCCTTCGCTCTCCGCGCCGGTCGCGATCCATCCGGCGACGTACACGCGCCCGATGCCGCTGATCGCGATCGTGTTCGCGGAGTCGTTCGTTCCGGTCGGTTGGCTCGCCTCGAAGGGGCTCGTCCACTTCAGGTTGCCGTCGAGGTCGTACGTCCGTACCCATCCGTCGTGGTCGACGTCACCGCAGCAGCCGAAGCTGTAGCCGGAGACGGCGACGACGCCGGCGCCGACGGCGATGCCCGAGATCGTCTCCGCGTGACCCACCGCGCTGGGAGTCCGCCAGTTCGGCGTTTGGTGCCTCCAAAGCAATCTGCCGGTAGGCGAGTACTTCCGGATGAACCACTGATTGCCCTCGAACCCGTTCATGTTAACGATGCCGGAAACGTAAACGGAACCATCGTCACCGACCGCGAGATCGGACCCCTTGGCCCAGGCGTTCGAGGGTCTCCACGTTCGCTTCCACTGGAACGTCCCAGCGGAGCTGTATCGGTACAGGACCATGTACGGATCCGCTCGGTGCTCGCTTGAACCGATCCGGAAACCGGTTGTGTACACGACGCCGGCGTGGTCGGCGGCCACCGAGGACAGACTCCGTGCGACGGTTCGATCCCATGTGATCGAGGGAGCAGCCGCGACCGAGATCTGCTGGAGCTGGATCAGAAGCAAGGCGACCGTGCTCGCCGCGATGACGAGTGGCGTTCTGCGTGGTTGACGCATCGCAACCTACCCCTTTCGGGTCCGGATCAGCCTTCCGTCACGTCGTGGATCCACGCGAGCGCGTAGGCGCTGACCTCGTTCCCCTGCCAGATGGCTACGACCGCATCGATCGTGACTTTGTCCCCGTTGGACTGAACTGACGAAGACGTCGAGCACAGCTGAACCTCCACCGACAACGTATCTGCCGAGGGCCGCATCCTTAGGGTCGTACGTCCCCGCGCGCGCAGGACTGCTTTCAGCCCGCGACCGAGCGCGAAACGGGGCCGAGAACGGCCCGAGGGTACGAAGGACCGGGGACCGACGAGGCGGTCTCGCGCCTCGGGCGAGACCCAGCAGCTGAACAGGCGTCAGCCGAGTCCGAGCACTCGATGCAGCCGGTGGTACACGGGGCGGAAGCCGCGGGCCACCCAGAAGCGGGACGCGAGCAGGTTCGTCATCCGCCACGAGGTCTGGATCACCGGATAGCCGTGGGCGGCTGCCCAGCCGAACGCGTGGAGTGTCAGGGCCACTCCGACGCCCATCCCTCGCTGCGATGGTTCGACCGCCGTCGAAGCGAGATCGATGGCATCGGCGGGGATCGCGAACTCCGGGTCCGCCGGGCCAAGTCCGCTGTGTCCCACGATCCGTCCGTCCCGCTCGGCCACGAAGTGCCGGAACCGTTCGTCCGCGAGCGCCTCCTCCCAGTCGGCACGTCGCTCTTCGAGGTCGGCGTCGATGTCCACGAGTCCGAAGGATGGGCTCCCCCGCTGCTGCTCGAAGATCAAGAGATCGGTCCGAACCATGTCATCGAGGTCCTCGGGGCGGGCCTCCCGGATGGAGAAGCCGTTCGGCTGCGCCGGCTCGGCTCGGGTCTCGCGGAGTGCGGTCTGGACGTGCATGTGGTGGAAGCCGAGCCGGTACCACGGGTCGAGCTCGTCCGGCAGGGCGGGAACGTTCACGTAGTGCCGCCGATATCCATCACGGAACCACTCGCCGGCGGCGGACGCGTACACGTCTCGGAGCAGTTCCGGGTCCGACGTGGCGTACCCGGCCGACCCGATCCACGCGTTCGCTCCGAAGAGCGGATGGTCGTCCAGACGAGCGAGTGCGAACGCCGCCACCGCATCTCCTCGAACGGCGACGTTTCCCGAGACATCCTTGGCTCGCACGAGTGTTTCGATCGCCGTTCGGGCATCGTTCAGGGAAAGGAGCGGTTCCGCCGAACGCTGTCGAGTCGCTCGTTCGGCGAGCAACGCGGCGGCGCCGGCGACGTGTTCCTCCGCGAAGGGGACGATCGTGGTCGACGTCATCTCGCCGGCAGTCTAGGAAATGGGCTGCCCGACTCCACGACGAACAGCTGGAGGGATAGGTACGCGAGGTCCGATGTCGACCGTGTGACGCCCTGCCCGGCGAAGTGGGCACGGAACCCGAAGAACCCCAGCACGAACGCCCCGAGCGCCAACGCGCCGACGAGCGGCCAGCCTCCGAGGGCCCACGCCCACGCGAGCCGCGTCCGCAACGCGGCTGCCTCGCCGAGGCTTCGGCCGCCGGTGCGCCCGGGGCGCAGGCGCGTCTAACTTCATCCACTCTGTCGCTGCCATCGCCAGGATGACGGGCCGGGGGTCCCCTTCGTCGCGGGACGAACGGACGGCTCGTCGTCGCGCACGGGCTTCTAGGAGACCTGAAGATCGGCCGCCGAACGGCCCTGTCGTCCCCGCCCCCGCGAGTGAGTATCGGGTCGGAAGGTGATGGACGCTGGAACGAGGGCGCGTCGTCGCGATCCCCTGAAGATCCGCGATCTCGCGCCCTGCGAAAGGAGGAGGCGATGACCACCGTCGTCGAGGTCGATGTGTCCCGTCCGCTGTCGATGCCACCGCAGTGTTGCGCGTGCGCAGGTTTCGCGAGCTATGCGACCGGCATGCTCGAAGCCAAGGCATCCGACTGGTCGAACAAGCACTTCATCTCTCTCAAGTTTCCGCTCTGCTCGGCATGCGGGGCGGCGCGCACGAACAAGGGGAGTGCCAAGGGCCTGTTCGGGAGCAAGCGGACACCCGAAGAGAATGCGCAGAAGAAGGCGATCGACAAGTCCGTCCGCATCACGCACTTCAAGCCGAGGATCCTGGCCGCGGACTCGGCGACCGTCACGTTCCAGAACGACGCGTTCGGACAAGCGTTCCTGCTCGTGAACGGCACAGTCCGACTGTTGCGGAGTGTCGCCTGAAGCTTTCGGCGCGACCTTGCGGGACCGACGGCCGGCCGACCTCGCCACTGCGCGTGGGGGGTGGCTGTACACGTTGGGCTCGAGCCGTCCGTTCGGGACCCGCGTCGCGCAGAGATCGACTCCTAATGACGCTCGCGTGCCACAGCGGGTCACACTATGTTCCTTGACGCCACGTGTCTCAGAGGATCGCTTTCATCGGATACTCCTGTGCCCTGACGCCTCGCCCTGGGACCACGCGGCGAACCCGGAGGCATCGGTCGATGGCGAACCGGCGAAGTTCCCGTTGCTCCTTGGCCGGCATATGGGGCGCGGCCATGGCTGTGGGAACGAGTTCCGGCTGGTCGACCCGGTACGTGTCCCCTTCATGGACGATGGTGGCGGACCCGCTCGCCATTACGTTCCTGACCCAATCGGTACCCGACCCGTAAGGCAGCGCGATCACGAATCCATCTTCGGTCGCGAAGGGAACCATCGGCGTTTCGTAGGATCGGCCCGTCTTCCGGCCGACGTGTCGGATGACGGAGGCATATGCGCCCGGTGTTCCGGCCGTCTTCATCTGGTGCGGGTTGCCGAAGGCCCGGTTGAACCGGCGGACCACATTGCGCACGCGAGGCGATCCCGTCCGCATCCCGACGAAGAACACGACCCCGATCGCCACCAGCACAAGCGCCAGGCCGACGACGATCGTTGCGATCTCTCTCCACATAGCCAACTGACGCATCTTCCTCACCTCCATTCGAGTATGAGCGGCGAGGCGCGCTGCTCACAGGACGAATGGCATGTCGAGATGGGGACTCCGTGGTGCACGAGCGTCCTCCCCTCGAGGTCTACGGTTTAGGCCCTCGTCCGCGGATGGACATGGTGGCCTGCGACGAGGTCACCTCGAAGGCATCACACGCTCCGCTCCTCTTCTTGGTGGTTGCCTGTGCCCAAGTCCCTCGAGCGACCTTCTTCACCTTGAAACCGGAGTTTCAACCCGAGAGCGGACCTGGCCGTTGTGAAATGCGGCGACCGGGTTGCGATTTCGCCGTTGGCGATCCTGAACGCAGCCGGCGTCCACGGTGCGGATCCCGGCGCGACCGGCGGGCCTGGGTCGTCCCCCTGAGGGACACCTCTAGTACGGCGTCAGGCGGACGACCGGAGGAAACGGGATGGCCGAGGCACTCGTGGAACGCCGATACTCGGGCTCGATGCCGACCTTCCCGCCGTTGCACCATGACCTGACCTTCCTCTCCCCGCTCTCGGAGGGCCGAGCCGCGCGGCTGGTGGACTTCCTGACCGCTCACGAGCCGGTCACGGCGCTCGACCTCGGCTGCGGCTGGGCCGAGCTGCTGCTGCGCGTACTCGAGGCAGCCCCGTCGGCCTCGGGGCTCGGGATCGACCTCGACGAGGAGTCGCTGGTCCACGCACGACGTGCGGCTGAGACCCGGGGGTTGGCCGGGCGCGCGACCTTCGAGGCGCGAGACGCCCGTGGGGTGAGCGGACCTTTCGACTCGGTCACCTGCATCGGGGCGTCCCAGATCTGGGGCCCCGACGTAGAGGAGGCTCAGCCGCTCGACTACGCCGCCGCCCTGACAGCGCTACGGGCGATGCTCCCTCGCGGTGGCCGGCTCGTCTACGGCGAGGGCATCTGGTCCGCTCCCCCGACGCCTGCCGCTGTCGCACCCCTGTCCGGGCGCGTCGACGAGTACGTCACCCTCGCTCAGCTGGTGCCACTCGCCGAGTCGCATGGCTTCGGAGTGATGGCGGCGCACGAGGCCTCGCTCGACGAGTGGGACGCCTTCGAGTCCGGTTTCACGGCCGGCTGGGTGCGATGGCTGGCCGGCCACGAGCCCGACGACCCGGAGGCCGACGAGGTCCGCGCCCGCGTGGCACGCCAGCACGCGGCGTACCTCGGGGGCTACCGCGGCATCCTCGGCCTCGCCTATCTGCACCTGGTGGCGCTGTAGGTGTCGACGTCGAGCGGATCGACGGCCCGATGGATCAGCTCGTGGGTGGTGGAGGCTTCGGTCTGAGCCGCCTGCCGCATACGGGTGCAAGAAGGCATCTCCAGAGGCCAACGCGGAACGCTCCCAAGCAAGACCCGCAGGTCAGAGGGGGTGCGAGAGGGGGGATTTGAACCCCCACGCCCTTTCGGGCACCGGATCCTAAG
>CAZMNP010000099.1:0-12213 GCA_964567675.1 uncultured Actinomycetes bacterium | reverse complement strand
GCGATCGCCCACCGCGGTGCATGGGACGTCGCGCCGAGCTCCTGCTGCAACGCGACCTGATCGACCTTGATCACGACGCCGTCGATCTCCCAGTCGATGGAGTGCCGGTCGCGTTCCCAACGCCCGAGGTAGGCCTGGACGCCGGCAAGGTCCTCGTGCACCTCGCCGGTGGGCGCGACTGGCAGTCCCGCGGCGTGGCTCCACTCGAGGAATCCCGAGTGCGACTCGAACCGCACCCCTTCGGCGTAGCCGAACGAGTGGACCCACAACGAGAGGGGACGCGACGCGGAGACCTTGGGGTCCTTCTGGCGGAGCGAGCCCGCCGCGGCGTTCCGCGGGTTGGCGAAGACTCGCCCCTGCCCCGACTCGATCAGCTGCTCGTTCAGACGTTCGAACGCCTTCACCGGCAGGTAGATCTCGCCCCGCACCTCGAGGTACGCGGGTGGATCCTTCATCAGCAGCCGTCGAGGGACGCTCTTGACCGTCCGGACGTTCGCGGTGATGTCCTCGCCGACGCGCCCGTCCCCCCGGGTCGCGCCCTTCGTGAGGACCCCGTTCTCGTAGGTGAGCGCGACCGCGACGCCGTCGATCTTCAACTCGGAGGAGTAGCGCGCCCCCTCGCCGACCTCGCGCTCGACGCGCGCGGCCCAGGCCTCGAGCTCCGGCACGGCGAAGGCGTTGTCGAGAGAGAGCATCGGCGAGCGGTGCTCGACGGGAGCGAACAGGTCCGCCGGCGTCATCCCGACGCGCTGCGTGGGGCTGTCCGGAACGACGAGCTCGGGGAAGCGCTCCTCCAGCCGCTTCAGCTCGTTCATGAGCCCGTCGTACTCCGCGTCGGAGATCTCGGGGTCGTCCAGGACGTGGTAGCGGTAGAGGTGGTAGTTCAGCCGCTCGCGGAGCTCCTCGACCTCGACCTTGGCGGCCGCGAGGTCTCGCTCGGCCTTGGTGGTGGTCGACTTGGCGGAGGTCGACTTCTCCTTGACGGCTCGCGTCACGCGACGATCTCCACCCCGCCGGCGACGCCGATCCGCTCACCCACCATGAGGACGCCGCCCACCACGCCGGGAACCGCCTTGAGGTACGTGAGCGCACCGGCGAACCCATGCTCCTTCGGCACGATGGCCTGGACGCCGGCGGCGGCCGCGTCGGCCAGCATGCAGGACTGGGCGATCACGGCGAGGCCGTCGATCGCGGCCTCTCCCCGCCCGGCGACCATCGCGATGCCGACCCCGCGCTTGCTCGCCGGCACCACCACGGCGACCGTCGCACCCCCCACCCGGCGCAGAACGGTGAGCTTCTGACGACGCCGGCTCTGGATGAAGTAGTCGCCACCGCAGCTGACGATCACCTCGTCCACCTCTTGCGCGAGGAACCGGCCGACGTGGTCGGTGACCGCGCCCTGGAAGGAGTACATCGGTCCGACCCCCGCCCGGCGGGCGGCCTCCACCATCTCCCGGACGATCTGGGGTGCATCCTCGGGAACGGTGATCGGACGCTTGCTGCTCGCCACCTCCGGGTTCCGGATCATGTACGCGTGGAGTTGTTCCCAGAACGAGAGCGCTGCGGCGCGCGACTCCTCGTTGAAATCCGTCCCCGCCTGGATGTGCAGGGTCATGTCCTGTACCTGGATGTCGAAGCTGCGAGGCTTCCGCTTCAGGAGCTTCACGACGGTCCTTTCGGGGACCCGGTCGAAGACCCGGCCGAGGAAGACCTGGTCGAGGACCGGCGCCCGATGATATCGGCCGGGGCCGACGCGGCCCTCAGCGGACCGACTCGACGATCCGGCCTCCGCCGAGCAGCTCCTCGCCCCGGTAGGCAACGACGCTCTGCCCCGGCGCAACCCCCCGCTGGGGGGAACGGAACTCGACGCGCATCGTGTCGCGCTCGACCTCGACGACGGCAGGCGTCGCGTCGCCCCGGTAGCGGAGCCGGACGTCGGCCTCGAACGGACCGTCGACCGGAGGCGCGCCGGACACCCAGTGCACGCGGTCGGCGAGGAGCCCTCGGCGCGCGAGCAGCTCGCCCGGTCCGACGACGACGCGGTTCGCCTCGGCGTCCACGTCGAGGACGTAGGAGCGCTGTCCGGTCGAGACCCCGAGGCCGCGACGCTGGCCGATCGTGTAGCGGAACGAGCCGCGGTGCTCGCCGACGACGTTGCCCTGCGCGTCGACGACCTCACCACGGCGGACGAGCGCCGGCGCGTGGGTCTCGAGGAACGCGGCATGGTCGGCTCCGGGGACGAAACACACCTCCTGCGAATCGGGCTTGGACGCCACGGGCAGGCCGAGTCGCTCCGCGTGCAAGCGCGTGTCCGCCTTCGGCATGGCGCCGACCGGGAACCGCGAGCGCGCGAGCGCTTCCTGGCCGAGCGTGTAGAGCATGTACGACTGGTCCTTCGTGGCATCCAGCCCCGTGAGCAGCCGCCACCGTCCGCCCTCGCCGCGTTCGGACCGGACGTAGTGACCGGTGGAGACGAAGTCGATGCCGAGCTCGTCGGCGCGATCCAGGAACGCTCCGAACTTGATGTGCTCGTTGCACCGGGCGCACGGGTTCGGCGTGCGTCCGGCTTCGTGCTCGGCGAAGAAGTCGGCGAGGACCGTTTCGGCGAACGTCTCGCTCATGTCGACGATCTCGAAGTCGAACCCGGCGATCTCTGCGACCTCGGCCGCGTCAGCCCGGGCGCTCGGGCCGCAGCACCCGTGGTCGGCCCCGTCGGCCAGGTGCACGAGCGCCATGTGCGAGCCAAGCACGTCGTAGCCCTGCTCGTGGAGCAGGCAGGCGGCGACCGACGAGTCGACCCCGCCGGACATCGCCACGAGCACGGAACCCTTGGAGGACATCGCCTCGATGCTACGCGACGGACACGCACCCGCCGATGACTGCGCCTCACAGGTATCCTCGCCTTCGCGTCCGTCGAACCGGAGAGCCGTTCCGATGAAGGTCGTCGTGCTGGTGAAGTACGTCCCCGAGCCGCTGGGGACACCCACGCTCGGCGAGGATCACCTGCTGGTTCGCGAGGGCGTCGAGGGCGCCCTCGATCCCGGCGACGAGTACGCGGTCGAAGCTGCCCTCCAGCTCGTGGAGGCGCACGGCGGCGAGGTCATGCTCGTCTCGATGGGCCCGGAGGCCGCGATGAGCGCCATCCGCAAGGGACTGTCGATGGGGGCGCATGCCGGCGTCCTCGTGACCGATCCGGCGCTCCGAGGTTCCGACGCCCTCGCGACGGCCAGGGTGCTGGCGGCCACGGTCGGGCGCAACCCGTTCGACCTCGTCCTCACCGGCGTGGAGTCCACCGACGGCTACACCGGCACGCTTCCCATGACGGTCGCGGAGCTGCTCGGCATCGCGAGCGCGAGCTTCGCGCGCAAGCTCGAGGTCACCGACGGGACATTGCGGATCGAACGGCAGACCGAGGACGGGTACGACGTCGTCGAGATCCCGCTGCCGGCCCTCGCGACGGTGACCGGCAGCGCCGCCGAGCCGCGCTACCCGACCCTGAAAGGCATCATGTCCGCGAAGACCAAGCCGGTCGAGCAGATCGCGCTCGCGGACCTCGGTCTGTCGGCCGAGGAGGTCGCGCCCGCCCAGCGGGTGACCGCGGTGAGCGAAGCGCCGGAGAAAGGACCCGGCGAGATCCTGCAGGCCGGGGACGAGGCCGCGACGAAGCTCGCCGACCTGCTCGCCGAGGCGAAGGTGCTCTGAGCGTGACCTCGGTCTGGGTCTACGCGGAGGTCACCCCCGACGGAGCCAAGCCCTCGGCGTTCGAGCTCCTCACGAAGGCTCGATCGCTCGGCGACGTCGCGGCGGTGGCGCTCGGCCCCGGCGCGACGGGCTCCGCTCCCTCGCTCGGCGAGCACGGCGCGACGACCGTGTACGCGAGCGACGACGCCGCGTACGACGAGGGCCTCGGGCGCCCGCAGGCCCACGCGCTCGAGGCGCTCGCGCGCGAGCACGCTCCCGACCTCATCCTGTTCTCGACGAGCTACGACGCCCGCGACGTCGCCGGTCGTTTGCAGGCGCGGCTCGGCTCCACGTTGATGGGCAACGCGACGGACGTGGCGGGTGCGGACGGCGCGCAGACCCAGATCTTCGGCGGGAGCCGGGTCGTCGACGTCGCGCTGAACGGACCGGTCCCGCGGCTCGTGCTGCTTCGGCCGAAGACGACCGTGACCGAACCATCCGGCGGGACCGCCGAGGTCGTCCCCGTCGACGTCGAGATCCCCGAGGATCTTCGCGCCGCGCGCCGGGTCGAACGCCACGAGGGATCCACCTCGGGCCCCAATCTCGAGGAGGCCAAGGTCGTGATCGCCGGCGGACGCGGCCTGCAGGACGCGTCGAACTTCCGCCTGCTCGAAGAGCTCGCGACGGCGATCGGCGACGCGGCAGTCGGCGCGAGTCGCGCGGTCGTGGACGCGGGCTGGGTCCCGTACAGCTACCAGATCGGCCAGACCGGCAAGTCCGTCCGTCCCGAGGTCTACATCGCCGTCGGCATCAGCGGCGCGACGCAGCACATCGTCGGGATGAAGACGTCGAAACGCATCGTCGCGATCAACAAGGACCCCGATGCTCCGATCTTCCGGATGGCGGACCTCGGCATCGTCGGCGACGCGCTGACGGTGGTCCCCGCGCTGATCGAGGCGATCCGCGCCCGTAAGGGCTGAGGACCGGTCGACGTGATCGACGCGAGGTTCGACGACCTCACCCCCGGTGCCGAACGGTCGTTCCGACTCATCGAACCCGTCGGCGTCCTCGAGGCCCGTCATCCTGACGAGGTCGCGGCGACGATCGAGGCGGCCGGAGCCGCGGCGGCGCGAGGGATGTGGGCCGCGGGATTCGTGGCGTTCGACGCGGCGCCGGGCCTGGACCCCGACCTCGCGGTCCGTGAGCGGCCGCCGGGCGATGCGTTCGAGGCCCTGCCGCTCGTCTGGTTCGCGCTGTTCGAGGACAAACAGGACGTTCCCGCGCTCGAGCCCGTCGCCGTCGAGCCGCCGCCGGCGCCGTCCCCGTGGCGCCCCTCGGTGGAACGGCCCGCCTACGACGACGCGATCGCGCGGATCCGCGAGCTGATCGCGGCGGGCCAGACCTACCAGGTGAACCACACCCTGCGGATGCGCGCGCGACTGGCCGGCGACGAGCGTGGCTTCTACCGAGACCTCGTCCTCGCGCAGCGCGGTGGGTTCGGCGCGTACCTGAACCTCGGCCGCTACCGAGTCCTGTCCGCCTCCCCCGAGCTGTTCTTCCGTCGCGACGGCGATCGCGTCACGACGCGGCCGATGAAAGGCACGATCGCCCGAGGCCGGTGGCTCGCGGAGGACGGATCGGCGGCCGAACGGCTCGTCTCGTCCGACAAGGACCGGGCCGAGAACGCCATGATCGTCGACCTCGTGCGGAACGACCTCGGCCGCGTCGCGGTCCCGGGCTCGGTCCGGGTTACCCGCATGTTCGACGCCGAGCGGTACGAGACCGTGTGGCAGCTCACGTCCACCGTCGAGGCGGACCTGCGCCCCGGCACCCCGCTGCTCCAGGTCTTCGGCGCGCTGTTCCCGAGCGGCTCGGTGACGGGCGCACCGAAGGTGCGCACGATGCGGATCATCCGAGACCTCGAGGATTCCCCTCGCGGGATGTACTGCGGGGCGATCGGCTACCTCGCTCCGGCTGGCTCGGGCGAGCCGAACGCGAACTTCAGCGTCGCGATCCGCACCGTCCTCGTGGACTCCTCGACCGGTGCCGCCGAGTACGGCGTCGGGGGCGGCATCACGTTCGACTCCTCGGCGGCCGGAGAGTACGAGGAGGTCCTCGCCAAGGCACGCGTCCTCACCACGGCGCGCCCCGCGTTCGACCTGTTCGAGACGATCCGCCACGAGCCCGGCGAGGGACCTCAGCACCTCGCCGAGCACCTGGAGCGTTTGGGGAGCTCCGCGAGCTACTTCGGCTTCCGCTTCGAGCCCGAGACCGCGGTCGCGGCGATGAAACGCGCCGCCGCGGATCGCAACGGGGCCTTCGTCATCCGGCTCACGCTCTCGCGCGACGGCTCCGTGAAGGCGGAGGTTCGCGAGCTCCCACCGGCCCCCGATGGGCCGGTCCGGCTCGCGCTCGACGACGAACCCGTCGACCCGGAGGACATCTGGCTCTTCCACAAGACGACGCGCCGGCAGCCGTACGAGCGACGGAGGGAGGAGCGTCCGGAGGTCGACGACGTGATCTTGGTGAACACGCGCGGCGAGGTGACCGAATCCACCATCGCGAACCTCGCGGTGCGGATCGAGGGCCGGTGGGTGACCCCGCCGCTCGACGCCGGACTCCTTGCCGGAACCTACCGACAGGAACTCCTGCGTGAGGGCTCCCTGATCGAGCGGCCGATCCGGATCTCGGAGCTCCTCGAAGCGGAGGAGGTCGCGCTCGTCAGCTCCGTCCGCGGTTGGCGGCCGGCCGAGATCGTGCCGTGAGCGAGCGGAACGTCCGTACCGTGCACCTCGGCCAGTTCACCCACGAGCACGCGGAGGCGATCGCCGGCAAGCTCGAGGAGGCTGGCATCGTCTGGTGGTACAAGGCGCCCGGGTTCCTCAGCCAGATCTGGGAGCACGGCGTCCGGTTGTTCGTCGACCGGGAGCGACTGGAGGAATCCAAGGAGATCGCGGAGCGCGTCCTCACCGGCGGCGATCACTCCGAGGGCGAAGGCTCCTCGTTCGGCCAGGCGTAGGGGTGCATCCGGTCCGATTCGAGCGGACAAGCGCACAGGGGGCAACTGGGCGGTACCTCGTACACGAGGACGAGGTTCTCGCAGAACGGGCACTCGGCCTCCCGCATCTCCGGGGTGCCGTCGAGATCGTTCGGCATGTGGTTACCGCCCAGTTGGGGGGAGCGGTCTCTCACCCGAATTGTCGGGAAACAGCTCTCGATCCTTGACGGGACCTTCTCCTTAGGCCGGAAGCCCTCCTGTTCGAAGGGCTTCCGGCGGAAGGAACGGCATCCGGCGAGCGCTACGCCGCCTCCATCTCCTTGCGACTGCGGCGCTTCCCGCGCGAGATGAACGTGTGGACCGGCTCGTGCTGCCAGCAGAATTGCCACTTGTTGTAGATCGACAGCTTGGTGTTGCAGCTCTCGGCGCCGCAGACGCGGCCGCCCGGATAGGTCTGATTGGCCCGAGGAAGCTCGCGGACGCGGCCTCCGCGGTATCCCGATTCTGCCATCGCACTCTCCTCGGTTCGAGGCACTGACACGTGCCTGACGTCCCTCGAAAAGGAACCGTCTGGTATTCGAACCATCGGAGGCGTCGGTTCGTTCCCCTGGGAGCCGATCTCAGTCCGGGTCCATGCGTTCGAGCAGGTCCCGCGTCGGGCTGGTGAGCTGGACGACCCGGGGCGCGAAGCCGAGGTCCTCCCAGAACTCCATCGCCCCCCGGTTGGGAGCGAAGGTCTTGAGCTCCACCCAGGCGATCCCCCGCTCCTCGGCGAACCGGGCCGCTTCGGCGACGAGCTCCCGCCCGACGCCCCGTCCCCGATAGCCGGAGCGGACCACGACGCCCGAGAGCTCGAGGGCGCGCTCGTCGGAGAAGCGCGAGGGGGTCCTGGCCTCGCCGTACGCCATGCCCACCACTTCACCCTCGTCGTCCACGACAACCAGCACCACCGCCTCGGCGTTGTTCATAGCCTCGTGGTACTTCGCCCCGACCTCGTCGTAGAAGCCCGGGCGCGGGGTGAACACTCGCCAGTCGGCCTGCATCCGGTCGAGCTCCTGGAACAGGGCGACGAGCGACGGCACGTCCTCCGGCGTCGCCTGCCTGACCTTCACAGCTACCTCCCCTCGAACCGAGGCTCGCGCTTCTCGAGGAACGCTCGCATGCCCTCTTCCTGATCGTGCGTCGAGAACAGAGGGACGAAGACCTCGCGTTCCACCTCGAGACCGGGAGCGAGATCGCCACCCAGCGATGCCTTGAGGGCGCGTTTGGCCGCCGCGTAGGCGGCGGTGGGTCCCTCGGCGAACTTCCTCGCCTCCTCGAGCGCGGCCGGGTACGCCTCGGCGGGGGCCATCGTCCGGTCGACGAGGCCGATCTCGAGCGCCTCGTCGGCTCCGACGTGACGCCCCGTGAAGATCATGTCTCGCGCCTTGGCGAGCCCGATCAGCCGCGGAAGCCGTTGGGTCCCGCCGGCGCCCGGGATGATGCCGAGGCGGATCTCGGGCAATCCGAGCTGCGCGTCCTGCGCGGCGTACCGGAAGTCGCAGGCGAGCGCGATCTCGCACCCGCCGCCGAGCGCGAAGCCGTTGATCGCCGCGATCGCCGGCTTCGGGACGGCCTCGAGGTCGCGGCAGGCCGCTTCGAGTGCGGCGACGTCGGGACCGACCCCCTCGGGTCCGGAGGCCGCCATGGCCTTGATGTCGGCGCCGGCGGCGAAGATCCGCTCGCCTCCCCAGACGACGATCGCCCTCACGCCGTCATCGCTCCCGACCTCGTTGGCCGCCGCCGACAGCTCGAGTGAGACCGGCCGGGCGATCGCGTTGGCGGGCGGGCGGTCGATGCGGATCGTGGCAACGGCCCCGTCTCGTTCGATCCGGACGAACTCCCCCATCGCGGCCCTATCCTCGCAGACCGCCGACTCTTGCATCTGCAACGGGCTGCTACACTCGCGCGCCGTGAGCCGGGAACCCAGGACCGACGTCATCGATGTCCTGCGCCAGCGGGGTCTGCGGATGACGCCGCAGCGCCGAGCGATCGTGGCCGAGATCATGCGGACCCAGGGCCACATCTCGCCGACGGCGCTCGCTCGCCGCGTTCAGGGCGACATGCCGGGGGTGAACGCCTCGACGATCTACCGGACCCTCGCGCTGCTGGAGGAGGTCGGCGTCCTCGCCCACGCGCATCTGGAGAGCGGCGCCGAGTACCACAAGGCGGAGGAGGCCGGCCACGTCCACCTCACTTGCTCCAACTGCGGGGCCGAGGACGACCTCTCGATGGACGAGGCGAAGGCGCTCGTGCGCGTCATCGAGCAGCACCACGGGTTCCAGCCCGACCTAACGCACTTCGCGATCAGCGGTCTGTGCTCGGACTGCCGGACGCAGCGAGAGGCCGCGAGCTAGCGGACGACCTCGCACGCCGCGCGATGGCGGCGTGAGCCCTCATCAGACGTGGGCGTCGAGCGCGGCTTCGGGCAGGCGCCGATGCCGGATCGTCGAGACCACGTAGGCGGCCACGAAGATGACAGACGCGGTGAGGACCACCGCGGGACCCGACGCCCAGTCCAGGTAGTAGGAAAGGTATACGCCGGTGAACCCACAGAACGTTCCCGTCGCCACTGAGATCCAGAGCATCCGGTGGAAGCTGTCGGTGAGCAGCCGGCCGATCACCGGCGGGATCACGAGCATCGCCGCGATCAACGTCACGCCGAGCACGCTCATGCAGACCGTGATGAGCGCGGTGAGCAGCACCGCGAGCAGGACGTCCATCCGCGCGGTGGACACGCCCGACACGTCGGCCACCTCGGGGTCGAACGTCGTGAACAGCAGCTGCCGGTACCGGAGGAAGACCGCGGTCCCTGCCAGCAGCGCCACGGCCGCCACGATCGCTACGTCCGTCGAGCTCACCCCCAGCACGTTGCCGAACAGCACGGCCTCGAAGTTCCGGATGAACGAGCCGCCGATCACCGAGATGATCACGATCCCCACCGCGAAGCTCGCGTTCGTGATCACGCCGATCGCGGCGTCGGCGCCGATGGAGCGCCGCCGGGCGATCAGCATGATCAGCACGGCCGATACGAACCCCCACACGCCGGCCCCGAGGTAGAAGTTGATCTCGAGGGCGTAACTCGCCACCGCACCCCCGAAGATCGCGTGCGAGAGGCCGTGACCGATGTAGCTCATGCCGCGGAGCACGACGTACACGCCGACCAGACCGCAGAGGGCACCGGCCAGCGTCGCCACGGCGATGCCGTTGACGAAGAAGTCGTAGCGGAAGGGCTCAAGCAGGGTGTCCATGATGCCCCTCCCGGAGCGGCACAACGTCCGCGCCTTCTTCCTCATCTTCGGCGTAGCGCTCGATCACCACGGGCATGCCGCCGTGGGAGAGCACCTCGAGCGGCGCGCCGTAGGTCCGTTCGAGCACGTCCGGCGTGATGACGTCCTTCGGACGACCGGTCGCGATGACCTCGCGGTTGAGGCAGACGATCCACGGGAGGTGCGCGGCGATGCCGTTCAGGTCGTGCGTCGTCAGGACGATCGCCAGGCCGTCGTGATGGAGCTCGTGGATCAGGTGCATCACGTCGTGGCGGGTGCGCACGTCCACGCCGGAGGTCGGCTCGTCCATCAGCAGGAGACTGGGGCGCCGTAACATCGCCCGCGCGACGAAGACTCGCTGCTGCTGCCCGCCGGAGAGCTCCCGGATGTGCCGGTCGCCGAGGTCGCCGATCCCGAGCCGGTCGAGCACCTCGTCCGCCTCCCGGACGTCGCGGCGGGAGGCCCACGGCAGGAGGCGGCCGTCGATCCTCGACATCAGGACGGCCTCACGGACCGTGACGGGGAAGTACCAGTTCACGGCCTCGACCTGCGGCACGTACGCGAGGGTGACACGGGGCTCCCGGACGATCCGGCCCGCGATCGGACGGACGGCTCCGGCGATCGCGCGTAGCAGCGTCGTCTTGCCGCTGCCGCTCGGGCCCACGACGCCGATGAAGTCGCCCTCGGAGACCGCCAGGTCCACGTTGACGAGGACGGGCTCGCTGCCGAAGCGGCACGTGACCCTCTCGAACCGGACCAGCTCGCTCAAGAGCGGTACTCGACCGTGTCGCCGGGTTGGACGTTCGTGACGTCGAGGTCCTCGAACGCGCTCGCGTCCCCGCCCAGCGCGCCCATGAACGTTCGGAAATCGAACACCATGAGCCCGAGGTAGCTGTGGTCGGGGTCGCCGTTCTCGCCCGGAAGGTCGTCGTCGCGCAGGTCGTCGATGTACTCCGCGCCGGTCTCGGCGGCGATCTGCTCGAGCACCGGGCTCGCGAAGACCTCCGAGCCGAAGATCGCGGGAACCTGCTCCTCGCGCACCTGGTCGATGAGGTTCGCGACGTCCTGCGCAGTCGGCTCGGCGAAGTCCGAGGGCTGGATCGCGCCGATCACCGTCCAACCGTACTCGCGGGCGAAGTACGGGAACGAGTCATGGTACGTGAGGAGCTTGCGGTTCTCGGGTGGGACGGTCTCGGTCGCCGCCCGGGCGGCCTCGTCCAGGGCGTCCAGGCGCGACGCGAAGTCCTCGAAGTTCGCCTCATAGGCGGCCGCGTTGCCGGGGTCGAGTTCGGCGAGCGTGTCACGGACGATCTCCGCGTACCGCTTGGCGTACGGGGGGTTCGTCCACAGGTGCGGGTTCGGATCTCCTTGCTCCCGTGGGAACGAGAAGTCGAAGATGTACTCGTCGGGCGTGATCGTGAGGTCGCCGAGCTCCACGACCTCGACGCCCTCGCGAACGTTGGCGTCCGCGAGCTCGCGGGTCGGCTCCTCCAGGTGCAGGCCGTTGATGAAGACGACGTCGGCTTCGGTCATCGCCGCGGCATCCGAGGGTGCTGGCTCGAACGTGTGGCTGTTCGTGCCCTCCGGGACGATGCCGGTGACGTCCACCAGGTCTCCCGCCACGTTCTGCACGATGTTCGTGATCGGCGAGACCGTCGTGACGACCCGCAACCGCCCATCCTCGTCGGAGGTCCCGCCGCTCGAGCACGCGGAAGCGACGGCGGCGAGCAGCAGGACGGCGAGCCATCGCTTCACGTCGGGGATCCTCACGATCGGGGCGGAGACGACATCTTATCGGCTTGTTGCAGCGAGTTGCAACAGAGAGGGGGTGCAGTCAGAAGCGGGGTGTCTCGACGTACTCGCCGAAGACGCGGCGGAGCGCGCCGACGATCTCACCTTCCGTGCAGAGGGCCCGAGCGCAGTCGACGAGCGGCTCGACGAGGTTGGCATCGGTCGAGGCGAGCTCGACCAGGCGCTCGAGCGCTGCCGCGGCGGCCGACGGGTCCCGGCGCTCGCGGACCGAGCGGATGCGCTCGATCTGCTCACGCTCAACATCGGGCGGGATCTGCAGGAGCTCGAGGGGACGCTCGCCCTCATCGACGAAGTCGGTCACGCCGACCTTCACGAGGTCTCCCCGCTCGTACCGCTCCTGCTCGAGGAACGCGGACTCGGCGATCTCCTGCTGGAAGTAGCCGCGCTCGATCCCGGCAAGCACACCCTCGAGCA
>CAZMNP010000098.1:0-3992 GCA_964567675.1 uncultured Actinomycetes bacterium | reverse complement strand
TGCCATCGTGCAGCTCCTTCCTCCCGGCATCGGTGCCGACGCCACATCTCCGACGTGTTCACCGTAGGACCCAACCGGTGCGCTCGCATCCGTGGATCGACCAGGGGACCACCGGTCGGAATGGAGTAGATCCACCCGCGGAGGCTCGGCCGTTACGCGGTGCCCGGGCCGGGGTGCGGATCACCGTCGAACCGCATCCGAACGAGCTCGGTCCGGGATGAGATCCCGAGCTTCGTGAAGACCTTCCGCAGGTGGTACTCGATGGTTCGGGGGCTCAGGAAGAGCTCGGCCGCCGCGTCGCGGTTGCTTGCCCCCTTGGCGACCAGACGCGCGATCTGAAGTTCCTGCGGCGTCAGCTGCCAGATAGCCTCCGGATCACGGTGGCGTACCACCTCGCCTGTGGCCCGGAGCTCGTTTCGTGCACGCTCCTCCCACAGCGCCGCGCGGACGCCCGCGAAGGTCTCGAGGGCTGGGCGCAGCTGCGTCCGGGCCTCGGCCCGACGCCGGGCGCGGCGCAGGAACTCGCCGAACAGGAGTTGCGTCCGCGCGCGGTCGAACGCGGCGCCCGAGGCCTCATGGAGCAGGAGCGCTTCCTGGAAGTGGCGCTCTGCGTCGGCGTCCGTAGAGACCAGCGCTCGGCAGCGCTCAACCAGCGCGAGTGCCCACGACGCCCCCGTCTCCGCCGACCAGCGTTGGAGCTCGGTGAGGCGCGCCCCTGCGACCTCGCCGCGTCCGGCGCGAGCCGCGGCCTCGACCGCATCCGCGGCTCCGATCAGGCGCGGTTCGCCGATCCACGGCCGTGCCCAGATCGACTCGAAGCGATCGGATGCCTCCGGGCGTCCGAGGCTGAGCTCGAGGTGACCGAGCGCGAGATCGGCCCAGTTCATGGCGTCGCGGTTGCTGCGATCGATGGCGCCGAGCATCGCGGCCTCCGCCTCGTCCCGGCAGGTCCGCTCCTCGCCGCGAACGGCCGCGACGGCGGCCAGGATCCCGTGGTCGACCAGGACGACGTTCTCGTTCCCCGTTTCGAGACCCAGCCTGAGCCCCTCGGCGGCGTGGATCCGCGCGTCGTCGAGCCGGCGGGCCCAGAACTCCAGCCCCGCAAGCTGGCGCAGACCGAACGAAAGCATGCCGAGGGCGCCACGCGCTCTCGCACGGTGTACGACCCGTTCGCCGTTGATCCTCGCGGCGCCCAGATCTCCGAGATAGGCGGCCGTCGGGATGGCGAAAGGGGCGAGCACGGGGTCGTCGAGCGCTTCGATGAGCGACCAGACGCGGTCTGACGAGCCGGGCGCGGGCGTCGTCGCTCCCTCGGCCATCCACTGGTTGACCCTGACGACGAAGATCACGCCTTGATCGGCGTCCGGGGACGCTCGTCGAGCGAGCCGCTCGAGGACCTCGAGGTCGGCGGGGGATGGCTGCCGTCCGGTCAACGACATCACCATCAGGCCAGCGAGCAGGACGCGCAGCGCGACGCTCGGATCGAGATCACCCGCGGCCGCGGCGGCGCGGAGAAAGGTCGGGATGGCGTCGCTCGAGACGCCCCGCTGGGTCTCCCAAGCGGCGCGCACGAAGTCGATCCTGGCCTGGATCACCGCATCCGGGTCCGACGCCTCCGCCTCGCCCACCAGCACTATCGCGCGGTCCGCCTGCCCGCCGAGCCACGCCATCTCGGCGGCGCGCGCGAGCCGCCTTGCGCGACCGTTTTCGTCGCCGCTCAGCGCCGCGGCGCGTTCGAGGGCCGTGGCGGCGGTCGCGCACCCGCTCCGCGCCGCGGATCGATCCGCGGAGCGCTCGAGCTGCTCGGCGACGTCCTCGTCGGGTTCGATCGTCGCGAGAGCGCGGTGCCACACGCGCAGGTCCTCGTCAGTGTCCTCGACCAAGACGGATGCTAGCGCGTCGTGAACGCGTCGACGGTCGGCCGACGACGCGCCCGAGTAGACGGCCAGGCGGACGGCGGGATGGGGGAACGTGACGTGATTCGAGACGTCCACCAACCGGTCTCGCGCCGCCTCGTCCAGCGCCTCCTCGCCAAGCCCCATGACCTGGAGCGCGGCCGCGATCGTCTTGAGGTCCTCGAGCGGTGTCGCGGCGGCGACGAGGAGAGCCGTCCGGGATGACGCGGGGAGCGTGCGAACGCGCCCGAGGTAGAGCGCCTCGACATCGGGCGACACCGGCAGCGCGTCCGGCAGCGGAGCGCGACCCTCCAGCTGGGCCGGGCTGAGAGAGGAGACCAACTCGGTCAACAGGAGCGGCACGCCGTCGGCGGTCCGCACGATCCGGTCGACGACCGAGGGGGAGACGCCAGCTGGCGCGACGTCGCGCACAACGGCGCGCGCGTCCTCCTCCGCGAGTGGAGACAACAGAACGCGCCGCGGATCCGGCACCGTGAAGCGGAGGGCGTCCTCCTCCGCGAGCGCGACGACGAACGCGATCGGCTCGGCCTCGATCCTGCGCGCGACGAAGGCGAGCACGTCGGCGGATTCGTGATCGAGCCATCGGACCTCGTCGACGGCGCACAGGAGCGGCATCTGCTCCGCCGCCTCGCTCAGCAGGCTCAGCACGCCTACCGAGATGAGGAACCGGTCCTCGACCTGGTCTTCGGATAGCCCGAACACGCTTCGGAGCGCGGCTGCCTGGGGGCCCGGCAACTGCCCGATGAGTCCGAGGATCGGTCGGAGCATCTGCGACAGGCCGGCGAACGGGAGCGTGGCCTCCGTCGGCGCGCCGACGCAGCGCAGCACCCGCATGCCGTTCGCGGCGGCGATCGCGTGCTCGAGCAGGGCGGACTTCCCCAGACCGACGTCGCCGACGATCGTCATGACGCCGGCGCGACGGGCCGTCCGGGCATCGTTCATCAGACGCTCGATCGCGTCGATCTCGGCGTCGCGACCACGAAGCCCACGGCGATCCGGTCCCGCGACGGGACCTCGAGCGCCCTGAGCCGGTTCCCGCATCATGGTCCCGCTCCCGCGATGTCGGGTCCGGGCATCCCCAACGCGGAGCCTACGCTTCGGCCGCTGTCCGGTCATGCCCGCCCATGCGAGGCGTGAACCCCACCATCGCCTACGGGAGCGAGGCCTCCACGAGTCCCGCGTATCGCGAGCCCGAGGATCTCCTGCTTCAACCGTGGAACGCGTCCGGCCTCTGACGAGCGTCCAGACGTGGGAGGTCAGCCCGGGCGGCGAACCTTGGTTCCCTCGGCCGTGTCCATGACCTCGAGGCCCATCGCCTGCAGACGGTCGCGGATCTCGTCGCTGCGGGCGTAGTCCTTCGCGGCACGGGCCTCGTCCCGCTCGGAGACGAGCGAGCGGATCTCCTCCGACGGCTGCCACTCCTGGAGCGCCTCGCGCTCGAGGTCGAGCCCGAGCACCGCGTCCCAGGACGACAACAGCGCGTACTTCTCGCCGCCCGGCAGATCCGAGGACGCCGCCTCGTTCACCACGACGAGCGCACGGGGCATGTCGAGATCGTCGGCCACGGCTCCGCGGAACCGCGCGTCCAGATCCTTCGCCGCATCGGAGCGCGAGCCGGTCGCCGGTGCCCACTCGGCCATACGGCGGCGCAGGCGCCTCACGTGCTGGTCGGCGCCGCGCATCGCCTCGTCGGAGAAGTCCATCTCGCTGCGGTAGCGCGTCTGGAAGGTGAGGTACCGGAACGACAGGGGGTCGAAGCCGGCCACCTCGAGGTCGGCGATGCGAACCGTGTTGCCCTGGGACTTGGCCATCTTCAGCTCGCCGAAGCGGAGGTGCCCGCCGTGGATCCAGTTCGAGACCACCGGGTGGCCCACGGCGCCCTCGGACTGGGCGATCTCGTCCTCGTGATGCGGGAAGATCAGGTCGACCCCGCCGGTGTGGATGTCGAAGCGCTCGCCGAGGTACTTCATCGACATCGCCGAGCACTCGATGTGCCACCCGGGGAAGCCTTCGCCCCACGGGCTGTCCCATCTCATGAGCCGGTTCGGGCCGGCCTTCTTCCAGAGCGCGAAGTCG
>CAZMNP010000097.1:0-6445 GCA_964567675.1 uncultured Actinomycetes bacterium | reverse complement strand
CGGCCACCAACTGGCCGTGATCGACAAGAACGAGGGCGCCTTCGACCGTCTTCCGCCCGACTTCGAAGCCAGGACGATCGTGGGTCTGGGCTTCGACCGCGAGGTGCTGGAGGAGGCGGGGATCAAGGAGGCGGACGCGTTCCTGGCCGTCTCCAGCGGCGACAACTCGAACATCGTCTCGGCGCGCGTCGCGCGCGAGCACTACCACGTGCCGAAGGTGATCGCGCGGATCTACGACCCCGCTCGCGCCGACATCTACGAGCGGCTGAACATCCCGACGGTCTCCACCGTGCGATGGGGCGTGAAGCAGATCATCCTGATGCTCAGCCACCCGGGCGACGAGATCAAAGAGTCGCTGGCGGCGGGCGACCTGTTCCGGATGCGGGTCGAGGTGCCGCCACACCTGGTTGGCAAGAAGGTCTCCGAGCTGAACATCGACGGGAAGATCATGGTCGCGGGAGTCGACCGGGGAGGCAAGGGGTTCATCCCGGTCGCCTCGAGCACCTTCCAGGAGGGCGACGTCGCTGCCCTCATCGTCCAGAAGGACGCGCTCGAGGAGCTCGACGCGCTGCTCCGGCCGACGGTGGAGCACTGACGTGCGCGTCATGATCAGCGGGGCGGGCGCTGTCGGACGGCATCTCGCCGCCGACCTCGCCAAGCGCGGCCACGAGGTGACGCTGATCGAGCAGGATCCCGACGTCCTCGAGACCGCGAAGGAGTGGGCCCCGAGCGTTCACGTTCTCCTCGGCGACGCATGCGAGCCGTGGGTGCTCGAGAAGGCCGACCTGCGTGCGACCGAGGTCGTCGTGGCGGTTACCGGCGACGACGAGGACAACCTGGTGACCGCGCTGCTCGCCAAGCAGGAGTTCGGCGTTCCCCGTGTGCTCGCTCGCGTGAACCACCCGGACAACGAATGGCTGTTCAACGAGCAGTGGGGCGTGGACGCAGCGGTGTCGCCACCCCACATCCTCACGGCGATGGTCGAGGAGGAGGTAACGGTCGGCGACCTCGTGCGGCTTCTGCCGCTCGAGCGAGGCGGGATCTCGATCGTCGAGATGACCGTTCCGGCCGTCGCGCCGAACGCCGGCCGGCCGCTCTACGAGCTGCGCCTGCCCCCGGATTCGACGATCGTCGCGATCATCCGCGAGAGCCACGTCGTGATCCCGCAGCCCGAGACCGTGATCGCTCCAGGCGACGAGGTGCTCGCCCTCACGGTGCCGGATTCCGAGAACGCGCTCCGAACCGCGATCTGCGGCGAATCGACGTCCTGAACCGGCTCACGCCCCGAATTCGAACGTCGGGTTCACCATCCGAAGCTCGCTCCGCTGCTCGGCGATCACGCCGTCGACCACGAGCCGCGTCCCGAGCCTGAGACCGTGGATCGAGCGACGGCCCATCCACACGAGGGTCACCTCTCCCGTCCCGTCGTACAGGAGCGCCTCGAGCGACTCGTTGCCTTCGAGTGGCCGGATGGTGATCCGTCGAACGACGCCGGCGAGCTTCAGGTGCGAGCGGGGCGTCGCATCCTCGATCCGAACCGTCCCCGGAACGCTCGAGCGCCACTCCTCGATCTCTTCGGCGTACCGCTGCTCGTCGCTCTCAGCCACGCGGCTGAAGAACCGGCGGAACGGAGCGAGGATGCTCATCGCGCGAGCGTACCCGGCTACGTGACCGAGGAGGTCTCTCGCGCCGGCTCGGAGGGATCGGCGGGTTCGATCATCAGCTCGGACTTCCGAGACTTCGACCACCAGATGGCGAACCCGACGATGAGCACCGCGATGGCCACGACGACGATCCGCACGACCTCACTCTCGGCCTGCTGGACGACCACCGGCGCGAGCAGGAGCGCCACGAGGTTCATGACCTTGATAAGCGGGTTCAGCGCCGGGCCGGCCGTGTCCTTGAACGGGTCGCCGACCGTGTCCCCGATCACGGCAGCCTTGTGCGCCTCCGAGCCCTTCCCTCCGTAATGCCCCTCCTCGATGTACTTCTTGGCGTTGTCCCACGCGCCGCCCGAGTTCGAAAACATCACGGCGAGGAGCTGTCCGGTCAGGATCGATCCCGCCAGGAACGCCCCGAGCGCCTCGGCCTCGAGCGCGAACCCGACGATGACCGGGCTGAGGATCGCGAGCAGGCCCGGCGTCATCAGCTCGCGCAGCGAGGTCTTCGTGCAGATGTCGACGACGCGCGCGTAATCGGGCTTCTCCTTGTAATCCATGATCCCCGGGTGATCGCGGAACTGATTCCGGACCTCGACCACCACCTGTGAGGCGGCGCGGCCGACGGCGCGGATCGCGAGCGAGGAGAACAGGAAGGCCACGGCGCCACCGATCAGGAGGCCGACGAGGACGTCGGGCTGGTCGATGCGGACGCCGAGGAAGTCGAACCCGGCTTCCTTGAGCGCCTCCTCGAACGAGCCGAACAGCGATGTCGCCGCGATCACGGCGGTCGCGATCGCCATCCCCTTGGTGATCGCCTTCGTCGAGTTCCCCACGGCGTCCAGGCCGGTGAGCACCTGCGCCGGGCGGCCCTCGAACTCGCCCGACATCTCGGCGATGCCCGGCGCGTTGTCCGAGACCGGGCCGAAGGTGTCCATCGAAACGATCACGCCGACCGTTGTGAGCATCCCCATCCCGGTCAGAGAGATGAAATAGAGCCGCTCGGCCGTGTCGTCGCCGAGGACGAACGCTCCGACGATCACGCCCGAGATCACCAGGATCGACCACACCGTCGACTCAAGCCCGACCGAGAAGCCGGAGAGGATCGTGGTCGCCGGCCCGGTCTGCGTCGACTCGGAGATCTCCTGCACCGGCTTGTACTTGGTGTCGGTGAAGTACTGCGTGAGGATCTGGATGACGCTGGCGAGAACGAGCCCGAGCATGACGGCGATCGCCGGCCGGTACTCGTTCATGTACATGCCGCTGATCACGAAGACCGCGGCGGCCGAGATGATTGCGGAGAGGAAGAAGCCGCGGTTGATCGCCTTCATCCCGTGCTCCTCTTCCGAGCGCGGCGACACGGCGACGATCCCGATGATCGATGTGATCACGCCGATCGCGCGGACGAACAGGGGGAACATCACGCCGGCGATCGCGCCCACCTCGGTGCCGGCGAACGCGGCGGCGCCGAGGATCAGCGAGGCGACCAGCGTGACCTCGTAGGACTCGAAGAGGTCGGCCGCCATCCCCGCGCAGTCGCCGACGTTGTCGCCGACGTTGTCGGCGATCACGGCGGCGTTGCGAGGGTCGTCCTCGGGGATGCCCTGCTCCACCTTCCCGACCAGGTCGGCGCCCACGTCCGCCGCCTTCGTGAAGATGCCACCGCCGACCCGCATGAACATGGCGAGGAGGGCGCCGCCGAACCCGAACCCGACCAGGACCGCGGTCGCGTCGGACTTGTAGATCAGCAGGATCACGGTGGCGCCGAGGAGCCCCAGCCCGACCGTGAACATGCCCGCGACGCCGCCGGCCCGGAACGCGAGCCGCATCGCCTTGCGAAGACCCGACTCGCGGGCCGCGTTCGCCGTGCGCACGTTCGCGCGGACGGCGAGCCACATCCCCGTGTACCCGGTGATCGCGCTGAACCCGGCGCCGAGGATGAACGCGACCGAGCGCCCGACCCGGATGAACGTCTCGCCGTGGGCCGCGTTCTCCGAGACCGGGAGCGCGAAGAACAGCACGACCGTCAGCAGGCCCATGAAGACTCCGACCGTGCGGAACTGGCGGTTCAGGTAGGCCTTCGCCCCGACCTGGATCGCAAGCGCGATCTCCCTCATCTTCTCGGTGCCCTCGGGAGCGCTGAGGACCTCGCGGACCAGGTAGTAGGCGAACACGAGCGCGACGAGCGAGACGGCGAAGATCACCCACAGGGCGTTGTTCTCGAATGGCCCGAAGACGGCCTGGATCGGTCCGCCTTCCTGGGCGAGGACACCGTGCAACGCAGAACCTCCTCGGTCGGGTTCGAAGGACGATCCCGCTCCCGGGCCGCCGGGAGCGGAAGCAGTATAGGAAAGTGGCTACCCCCCGGGGCCTGCGGAGACGTTGCCTGGCGAGCTGGGCTCCGCAGGGGCCGCGCCCCGACCGGAGCGCAGCACGGTGAACCCGATGACACCGGCGATCAGGGACGCCGCGAAGATGCCCACCTTCGCTTCGACGGCGAGGGCGGGATCTGCGAACGCGAGCTCGGCGATGAACAGGGAAACGGTGAACCCGACGCCGGCAACCGCGGACACCCCCACCACGTGCCGCCACCCGCACTGCGACGGAAGACGACCGAGACCGGTTCGAACGGCGAGGGCGCTCGCGAGAGTGATGCCCAGGATCTTCCCGGCAACCAGACCGAGCACGACCCCCAGTGTGACGGGGCTCGTCACCGCATCGCGGAGCGACTCGGCCGAGAGGCGAACCCCCGCGTTCGCGAACGCGAACAGCGGGATCACCGCGTAGCTCGTCCACGGATGGAGGGCCGCCTCCGCTCGCGCGAGCGGCGACACCGCTTCGCGCGACAGCATGGCGAGTCGAAGCCACTGCGGCGAGTCGGCGTCCGGAGGCTCGGGGTCGTCGACGGTCGTCGCCGCGGTCCGGACGGCCTCGGCGCTCACGGCGCGGGGGCGCTGGAAGGGCACGGCGGGTGTGAGCAAGCCGAGGATGACCCCGGCGATCGTGGCGTGGACCCCAGACTCGTGGAACGCCAGCCACACCCCAAGACCCAGCGCCACGTAGATGACGGCCGAGCGGACGTCCAAGCGCTGGAACACGACGATCGCGCCGATGAGGACGGCGGCCGCGAGGAGCGGTCCCATCGCCACACCGCCGGAGTAGAAGAACGCGATCACCACGATGGCCCCGATGTCGTCCACGATCGCGAGCGTGAGCAGGAACGGCTTCAGGCTCGCCGGCGCGCTCCGCGCCGCCAGGGTCAGGACACCCAGGGCGAACGCGATGTCGGTTGCCATCGGGATCCCCCAACCCTCCGCGCCTTCGCCCCCCGCGTTCAGCGCCAGATAGATGAGGGCGGGAACGACCATCCCGCCGAGCGCGGCCACCACCGGGAGCGCCGCCGCTCGGCGGTCCCGCAGCTCACCCGTGAGGAACTCGCGCTTGATCTCCAGCCCGACGACGAGGAAGAAGAGCGACATCAGGCCGTCGTTCACGAAATGCCGGAGATCCTCGCGAACGACCCAGTCGCCGACCCGGAACGTCAGGACCGTCCCCCACAGATCTTCGTAGGCGACGCTCCAAGGCGAGTTCGCCCATGCGATCGCGAGCACCGCCGCAGAAAGAAGGAGGACGGCCGAGGAGGCCTCTGCCTCGAGGAAGGACTGGAGGGGCTGGACGAGTCTTCGGGCCACGGCGCCCTGGGACCGCGACCAGGGAACGCGGAGACCCTCGTCGGTCTCGGAGTTCGGTTCCCTGCTCATGCCGGGCCCTTTCGCCGACCAGGCTTCCCGGCACACCTTCGGAACCCGGTCATCCTACTGGAGCGCACGGTTGTGGCTCGGAGCCGTGACGGCTAACCTCTCCCGCGTTTTGACCGAAGGACCCACGAAACCCCCCGTCACCGCCGACCGAAGCCAACGGCGGGCCACCAACCGGAAGCGCCGGCTCCCGCTCGCGCTGCTTCTGGTTCCGGTCGCGCTCGTCGGACTCGGCGTCGCCCTGTTCCTCATCCTGGGCGGCGAGGGCGGTGGGCTCATCGGCGATGGCGACGACGACTCGGACGTGGTCCCGGAGTTCGACTTCACCGCCGGTCGCGCGAAGGCCGTCGCGACCGCTCCGGAACCCGACACCGAGACGCTCGAGGCCGAGGCCGAAGCCATCGGCGAGGAGATCACGCCGCTCCTGGACGACCTCTACACGAACGCGTTCCTGGATCCCGCCAACTGGCGTGAGGGGGACTACGAGGAGGTGCTCGCGGTGTTCTCCGAGGGCGCCGCCGTGACCGCCCAGCAGAGCGTGGAGGTACTCACGCTCGGCGCGACGGCCGGAGAGGTGTACGACCGGGTGACGCCGGAGAGGGGCAGTATCGGGTTCACCGTGCTGTTCGACCCGGCGGGGAGCCCGAACACCGCCGTCGCGCGGGTGACCTTCACCGCGCTGGGCGAGCGCTCGGACGGCACCTTCACCCTGATCGTGAGCAAGGGCGACCTCTTCCTTCGCGACGTCGGCGGCTGGCGGATCACGGCGTTCGACGTCACGCGCCAGGACCGCGAGACGCAGCCACCGGCGTCGCCCGCTCCATCCGGCTCGGCGAGCCCGTCGTGACCCGCAGCCGGCGTCTCGGGCTCCCGGCCGCTCTGCTGGCGGCGTGGGTCGCGGGCTCGACGCTCGGCGCCGCGAGCCCTCCGGCGCCCGCTCGGGCGGCACCCATCTTTCAGATCGAGCAGGCCCACGCCGAGCACAGCCCCGTGCTGGACGGGAGCGAGCCGATCTTCGTCCTGCTGATC
>CAZMNP010000096.1:0-5039 GCA_964567675.1 uncultured Actinomycetes bacterium | reverse complement strand
CGAAGGACCAGGACCGGTCCTGCGGCTGCGAGCAAGAGGGAACCGAGCAAGAGCAGCCACGCGTTCTCCACACCGCTCGTGGATCCGCCACCGGCACCTGCGCCGCCTTCGGGGATGGGGGTGACTTGGTTGATCGCGGGGACTGCGCCGCCGCCACCGCCGCCACTGCCGCCGCCGCCACTGCCGCCACTGCCGCCACTGCCGCCACTGCCGCCGCCGCTTCCAACGCCGCCGCCGCCAGAGCCACCGGGACCCTCAGACGGTGATGGAGTCGCCGTCGGGGATGGGGTAGGTGTCACCGTCGGCGACGGAGTGACCGTCGGGGTTGGGGTGACCGTCGGGGTCGGTGAGGGCTGGGAGATGTTGTTGGTGAGACCCGTGCGGCACGTGACCGTGGCTCCGCCGCCGTTCCCGGAACCGACGCACTGGTTGACCGATACGACGATGAGCGGGGTCGTCGTCGAGTTCGAGTTGACCGTGCACTGCACGCGCAGCGTACCGCCGCCCCCGTTCCCCGAACTGTTGCACTGGGTCACGTTGGCACCGCTCGTGGTCGCCGGGAACGGACTACAGAGGACTGTCGGAGCGATTCCTCCATCTTCACCCGCCGCGTTGCACTGGTTGACCGTGGCCGCCGTCGGAGTCACTGCGGCGGTGATGTTGTTGATGACATCCACCGTGCACACCACCGTTCCCCCGCCACCGCTCCCGGAACCGTTGCATTGCGTGACCGAGGTGACGAGATCCGTCGACGGTGTCGTCGACGAGCTACAGACCATCGTCGGAGGGTCGTTCGCGGCACCATGACACTCCTGGAGCACGACGGTGGAGCTCGTCACGCTGCCGTTGAGGTTGTTCGTGATCGTGTAGTGACATTCCACGGCCTGGCCTCCGACGTTGTCGGTGCCGTTGCACTGGTTGACGGACGTTGCGGCGGATGCCGGCTCCGAGCTTGCGATGAAGTACATCGACAAGAGCGAAAGGGCCAGCGTGAGTGCGAGGATCGTGCGGGGCTGCTTGAGACTGAGGCGGTGCGTCATGTCGACTCTCTTCTCCCGAGACGTTCCGGGAACGGATGCGTGGATCGTGGATGGGGCCTAACTGCCCGTGCGGGCGGGGGTGCCCCCTCTCATCCACCACTCCGCGATGCCTTCCGGCATGAAATAGCGCATGACGCCGTCGCTGCCCTGGCGCGTTCTGACCGGCCACACCTTGCTGCCGAAGAGCTTGCGCGCGACCTTGGTGATGGCGCCCAGCTCGGCGCGAACCTGCGTGTCGGTCCAGGAAGACTGTTGGAGGAAGTCCCGGTAGTTGACTTCCTGTGCGGCGTTCTCCGCGGCGAACTGCAGCAGCTCCACGGCCGCCGGGTACGGCGCGATCTCCCGCCGGAAGCGCTCCAGCATCGACGCGGTCCACGAGCCCTGCCGGTAGTCGATGTAGACGCTGTCGCCGTGGTGATCCCGGACGTAGGGCTCGACCTCGCGGGCGAGCTGGACGATCCGTTGGAAGAGCTCCTGGACGGCATCCGGCAGGGCGGGTGTCGTCTGGATCTCACCGGGGGTGCTGGGTCCGTGGTTCAACGGGTTCTCCCGGGAATACATGGGTTTCGGTGGGAACTCATGCTGTTCTGTCGGCAGCGCAGGCCCGGAACTGAAGCCGGATCGAGCGCCCGATGGGGTGATTCCAACCGGGCGACGCGTGCCTGTGAACGTCTCCGGACGCGAGAAGGGCGGGCCCGAAGGCCCGCCCCTTCGTCTCGCCGCCGCCGCGCCTAGTGCACGCGCACCTGGTAGGTCATGCTACCCGCCGAAAGTCTGGGATCCACCGCCCTGCGCCCTCAGACCAGCGTGAGCTGTTCCGCCGCATGCCCTTCCGACTTCCGCGGACCACGCCAACGGGCGGCTCGGGGTTTCGCCGTCCGCAGACCACCGAGGTCGCGGATGAGATCGCCGACCCGGCGGCCCAGCGCGTCCCGGTCGGCCGGCGGACCGTAGGGCTTCCGGTACATCTCCTCGTACCGTGGGACGAGGTCCGGGTACTGCTCGGCCAGCCACGGCATGAACTCCTCGCGGACGCCGGGTCGGAGGTGCAGCAGGATCGGCGACACGTGCGTCGCTCCCGCTTCGATCGCCGCGCGGACCACGTCGCGGAGCTGCCGAGGGTGATCGGAGATCCCGGGAAGCACCGGTCCCATCAGGACGCCGCACGGGATGCCGGCCGCGTTCAGCCTCGCGACGGCCTCGATCCGCTTGCGTGGGTGCGGCGTGCCGGGCTCGCTCCGCCGCCAGGCGTCCTCGTCGAGCGTGCCGATCGAGAACGCCGTTCCGACGTCGGTGACCGTGGCGGCCTCGACGAGGAGCTCGAGGTCGCGAAGGATCAGGGTCCCTTTCGTCAGGATCGAGAACGGGTTCCGGTAGTCGGTGAGCGCTTCGATGATCCTCGGCATGAGGCGGTAGCGGCCCTCCACTCGCTGGTAGGGGTCGGTGTTCGTCCCCATCGCGATCCCTTCGCCCTTCCACCGCTTCGCCGCGAGCTGACGTCGGAGAACCTCGGGCGCGTTCACCTTCACGAGGATCTTGGTCTCGAAGTCGCGGCCCGCGTTCATGTCGAGATAGGTGTGGGTGGGGCGGGCGAAGCAATAAGTGCAGGAATGACTGCAACCTCTATAAGGGTTGATCGTGTACTTGAACGGCAGGTAGTTCCCCGGGACCGCGTTGATGATCGTCTTGCACTCGGCCTCGATGAACTCCATCCCCCTGAACTCCGGGGTGTCGAAGGTCTTCCGGCCGATCTCGAACAGCGGCTCCGGCATCCGGTCACGATAGAACATATGTTCGAGTGGCCGCAACCCACCGTTCCGGTCGCAACGCTCTGCCCGGTGTTCTAGGGTCCGCCCATGGCACTGTGGCTGGTCCGGCACGGTGAGACCGAGTGGTCGCTCTCGGGTCAGCACACGAGCTTCACCGACCTCCCCCTGACACCCGACGGCGAGCTCCAGGCTGTGGCGATCGGGAAGCTCCTCGCCGAGCGCAACTTCGCCCGCGTCCTGTCGAGCCCGCGGCAGCGCGCGGCGAGGACCGCCGAGCTCGCCGGATTCGGGAACGATCTGCGCATCGCCGAGGCGCTGTGCGAGGTCGACTACGGCGAGTACGAGGGGCTGACGACCCACCAGATCTGGGAACGAGAGCCGGGCTGGCAGCTCTTCCGCGACGGCAGCCCGGGCGGCGAGAACCCCGAGACGCTGCAGGACCGCGTCGACGCGTTCCTCGCCGAGGTCGACTCGATGGGAACGAACGTGCTCTTGTTCGGACACGGGCACTTCTTCCGCGCGATCGCCGCGCGCTACCTCGGCTTGCCGCTCTCGGCGGCGACGGCGCTCCGTCTGGATGCCGGCTCGGTCTCGATCCTCGCGCCCGAGCGAGACGGTCCCAGCGTCCTGCTGTGGAACCGCCGGGTGCCGCCCCGTGCCGTCCTCGTCGCGGATCTGGCGATGCGCGTCCCGCATGTGAGGAGCTGACGATGGGATGCCTGCTCGTTCTGCTCGCGCTTCTCACACCTCGGTTCGTGATGCTCATGATGTGGCTGTTCTCGGACTACCTGAACCGGGCGTTCTCGAGCGGTTGGTTCGGGATCCTCGGCTTCCTCTTCCTGCCGACGACGTCGATCGGCTACGCGATCGCGAAGAACGAGTTCACCGCTCCGGGCGGAGGGATCGAGGCGGCCGGGATCATCGTGATCGTCATCGGAGTGGCCGTGGACCTCGGTCTCGTCGGCGGCTCCGGACGCGGGCTGGGCCACCGGGATCGCTGAAACAACGACCGAGGCGAGGTCCGACCTTCCTCTGGATCGACGGGGGGTGCCGATGCCGTACTACCAGTGACCATGGCACGAGGGACGGCCGATCGGGCGATATCGGATAGCTACAAAGAATAGTCCGACTGGGTAGCTGCCCCATGCCGGTCGATGGTCTATACAGAACCGACGATCGATCCTCAGAAAGAGAGACATGAGGCGAGCAGTCCCTCAGTTGCGCGCCGTCGTCGCCGATGGGCGTGCGCTCGAACGCAACCTCGTTCGCTTCCTGCTCGAGGAGGCAGGCTACGACGTTGTGTCCGAAGCAGCGACCGCGCACGACACAGCTCGAGCCCTCGAAGCCCACCACCCGGACGTCCTCGTGCTCCACGAGAATGTGGCGGTCGATCGGGGGGGCTCGATCCTCGGTAGTCTGCGCGGTGCCTCACCATCGACGAGAGTCATCCTCGTCACCTGGATCGATTCCTCCGCCCCTGCCGATCTTCTCCACGAGGCCGATGCCGTTATCGAGGAGGGCGCCGGGATCCAACAACTGGCGTTCGCCCTTCCCCAGATGCGTCTTGGCGCCCCGGCCCCCAAACGCTTGATCGAGCGACGCGTCGATCGTCGGGCCTTGGTGGATAGGGCCTCTCCCACCTATCGACGATGGGTCGAGAGGTTTCAGGGGGCCGCTGCCGCCTCGATCTTCGTGCTTGCCGTCGTGCTGGCTGGTTCCAACGGCGGCTCACCTCCCGTCCGTGAGCAGCCCGGTGCCGTTCGAATCCACTTGTCAGCCGCCTACGGGTCTCTGCACGAGCTCGCAGAAGGCGCTCCGACGGCGACTCCTGCGGAGTTGGCCTCTCTCGCTAGCACATTGATCACGGAGCGCGCGCTGGCTCTCGACTCAGGGGGGGATGTCTCCGCACTCGACCAAGAGATCGCGGCAACGCTCGGCCCGCTACTCCCGTCGCTACCCCCCTCGGCCACCGCCACGCTCGTGGCCATCCTCGGCGGACTCCTCACCGACGGCGAGGCGCCGCCGACCCCATCGGTCGAGCCGGTTCCTCCGCCCGAACCTCATCCGCAACCGCGGCCCTCCCCGTCGCCGGAGCCCTCGCCGGAGCCGCAACCGCAACCTTCCGCCACACAGCCGCCGACGCCCGATCCGAGTCCGACGCCCGATCCGAGTCCGACGCCCGATCCGAGTCCGACGCCCGATCCGAGTCCGACGCCCGATCCGAGTCCGA
>CAZMNP010000095.1:0-7832 GCA_964567675.1 uncultured Actinomycetes bacterium | reverse complement strand
TCAATAGCGAAAGAGCGCCGCGACCGGCGCCCGTTTCGGCATCTCGCCTTCGGGGACGGTGTAGACGGTCCCACCGTTGAGCATCGTGCGAACGACCGCCTGCTCGATCAAGTCACGTCCACCGAGTTCCTGCCCTCCGTCGGCATGGGCAACGCCGGCGCTTCCGTGGGGCGCGCTCAAAACGCGGGGGCCGGTGGGAACGTACAGGACATCGATACGCCCTGCTTCGGCGGCCGTCAGCACTTCCTCCACGTTGTCAGACGCACGTCCGGTGCCGAGAGCTTCTCGGTAGGCGGCCGCTGCCTCGTCCTTGCCGCGCGCGAATAGGGGTTCCACCAGTGCCCATGCAGCTCTGTGGAGCTCTTCGGAAGACGTCCGATCGGGGCTGCCGGAGATCCCCGCCTCCAGGACGTGAGGATAGGTGTTGATGTTGCGGTACATCGCCCGAACGTACTCAACCCCGGCCAGGACGAGGGGAGCATCCTGTTCCCGTAACGATGGGCGCAGTGCGCCGTCAACGGCTTGGAGATAGCGACCGAGGCGCTCCTTCTGGACTTCTTCGCCGATCCCTTGCCCATGCACGACCACGCGAGCTCCCGGCCCGCCGCTCGCTGCGGCATGGGACCCGAGTTCTCTCTGCGGGTCGTCGTATCGAAGGGCGTCCTTGACGCCCGCGGGCAGGCCCGGCACGTTCACCACATGAACGGCGGAGCGTGTTCCAACGAGCAGTCGAGCCTCGTTCTCGCTCAGCGCGAGGACGAAGAAGCGACCGTCGCCGGTGAGCAAGGGCAGCAGCGGGGACACGTGGAATCGGTCCGAGACCACGACCAACTCCTCGAGATCGAGAGGGAGCCGATAGCAACGGAACCATCCCGCCCGCAGGAACAGAGCTAGCCCCTCGCTCTGGTGCCTCCAAAAAGCCTCGTCATCGATGAGCTCTCGGGCTGGGTGGAGAACCTCGCTCGCATCCCGGTGTCGGATCCCGGTACCGACCAAACTCTCCTCCGCGCGGCGGATGAGGTTCTTCAGGCGGATGGGGTCTTGTTGAGTCTCGGGGCCGCTCCGGTGGGTCGGCATGTACAGCGACACGCAGGTGGACCGCGGCTGCTGAGTCAGCAGCTCCAGATCATCTCGAGATAGCACATCCACATGGGCTCCCTCCTCCCCAGACCCCGATCGGCGTTGGTCAGCCCGGTGCGACCGATCCAGTCTGGGCTCCAAGAGTTGGACGGAACCAGGGCCAATCGTCCGTGCATTCCAGGGCAGTCGCCCGTTCCCAGGGGATCCAAGCGCTCGGCCCCAGGTGCCCGGAATGGAGAGGACGTTCGGCCCTCCGAGGCCGAGCGCGGGACACATAGCTTCGAGGTGAAAGGAGGTGCGACATGTCACTCGTCACCGAGTACCTCGACGCACGTGGCATCCCCTACGAGGTGATCCACCACGATCCCTCGACGACCTCGCTCGAGGAGGCTCGCGCCCTGCACATGGACGCCGGCCAGGTCCTCAAGGCGGTCGTGATCGACACACGGGGCCGGCACGCGGTTGCCGTGATCCCTGCATCGCGCCGGCTCGATATGTACCTCGTCCACGGCGCGCTGGACGATCCATCGGCGCATCTTGCGCCCGAGGCCGAGCTCCAGGGGGACTTCCCCGCCATCGAGCTGGGCGGCGCTCCGGTACTCGGATGGCTGCTCGACGCCGAGACCCTCGTCGACCCTTCCGTGCTCGACCGCGACACGGTCGTGTTCGCTGCCGGCACACGGACCGAGTCCATCCGGGTCCGGACGCTCGATCTGTTCCGCGGTGAGAGCGCCGCCTTCGTTCCGCTGGTTGCCGAGGCGGAGATGGAAACGGCGGGAGCGACCGATGGATGACGGATCCGGCCGGAGGTCGGTCCAGGGCTCCTGCAGGCCTCGCGCCGTGCCGGTGACATGGGGACACGAGACGGGGGTGGAAAGGGGAACACCGTGGGGAACCCGGTCGTGCACTTCGAGATCGGAGGAGTAAGCGTCGAGCGGACAAGCGCGTTCTACTCCGAGCTGTTCGGTTGGGACATCGGGATCGATAAGGCAGGGTACGGGCTCGTCGACACGAGGTCGGAGACCGGCATCCGCGGAGGGATCATGCAGACGCCGCCGCAGGCACCTCCGTACCTCACCTTCTACGTGGCGGTCGACGACCTCGACAAGTACCTGAAGCGCGCCGAAGAGCTCGGCGGCAGTACCGTCCTCGGACCCATGCCGGTCAGGGGGATCGGAGCCTTCGCCATGTTGGGCGATCCGGATGGGAACATCGTCGGCCTGTTCAGAGAGGCCGCGTAACCCGGCGTCGCGCCCTGCCGATGGGCACCGGCCATCCGCGGCTGTCGGGGCCGAGACGGGGGTTACCCACGATGGTTGATCCGGAGTGGACTGCCCTCCGGCGGGTGACCGTGCTAACGCCCGAGGCCGCGCTGATGGACCTCCGATCCACCGCGGAGGGCCTCTCGGGCGATGAGGCGGCCGCTCGGTTGGCACGGACCGGGCCGAACGAACTCCCGAAGGAACACGGGCCCGGCCTGGTGCGACACTTCCTCGACCAACTGCTGCATTTCTTCGCCCTGATGCTGTGGGTCGCCGCCGGCCTTGCATTCATCGGTGGTATGCCAGAGCTCGGAACGGCGATCGTCGTCGTCATCCTCGTGAACGGGGCGTTCAGCTTCGCTCAGGAGTATCGGGCCGAACGCGCCGTTCGCGCGCTCTCAGCCCTTCTTCCGGAGACGGCGGTGGTGCGGCGAGTAGGCCGGAAGCTGACCGTTCCGGCGTCCGAGCTCGTGCCCGGGGACATCCTGCTCCTTCGGGAGGGCGACCGGATCTCGGCGGATGCCCGCGTCCTTCACTCTTCTGAGCTGAAGGTCGACATGTCCACCCTCACCGGGGAGTCGAAACCGGTCGGGCGTCTCTCCGAGCCGCTGGCGGAGGCGCCCGTCGACCCACTCGACGCGCCGAATGTCGTCTTCGCGGGAACCTTCGTGACCTCCGGCTCCGGCACCGCGGCGGTAGCGGCGACAGGAGCCACCACCCGGCTGGGGGGGATCTCACGCCTGACCGCGGGAGTGGTCCGCCGGCCCACGCCGCTCCGGATCCAGTTGAACCGTGCGGTGCGTCTGCTCGCAGGTTTCGCCGTCGTCACCGGCCTGACGTTCTTCGGCGTGGCCCTCGGTCTCGGTACCGCTCCTCGGGATGGGTTCCTGTTCTCGGTGGGGGTCATCGTCGCGCTGGTCCCAGAAGGGCTCCTGCCGACGCTCTCTCTGTCTCTGGCCATGAGCGCCACCCGCATGGCTCGTCGAGGAGCCCTCGTCCGGCGGCTCGAGTCGGTGGAGACGCTCGGATCCACCACCGTCATCTGCACTGACAAGACTGGGACGATCACCACCAACCAGATGACCGTGAATGCGGTGATCCTTCCTCACGGCCGATACGTCACAACGGGCTCGGGCTACGAACCGGCCGGCACTATCCTCACCAGCGAGCGTCGGCCCCTCGTCGAAGAGGAGTTGCACGACATCCACCGCCTTCTTCACGCGGCCGTCCTTTGCGGGGACGCCCGAGTGGAGCAGCATGACGGCCGGTGGCGGTGCATCGGAGACCCGACCGAGGGCTCCCTCCTGGTTCTCGCGAGGAAGGGCGGTGTCGAGCGGGAGGCCGAGGAGCGAGCCGCCCCCAGGGTTCGCGAGTTCCCTTTCGAGTCCCAGCGCCAGCGGATGAGCACCGTCCACATCCTCGCCTCGGGCGCATACGAGGTCCTCGCGAAGGGATCTCCCGAGACCATCCTCCCGTTGTGCAAGAGCATCCGCCTGAACGCGGCGGCGTCACCCTTCGGCAAGGACGAGGAGCGAGACGTCCTGAAAGCCGTGGATTCGCTCGCCGTCCAGGGGCTACGGGTGCTGGCCTTGGCCCGTCGCGAGATCGAGAGCGAGGTTCCAGAAACGGCACGGGAGGCCGAGGCGGAGATGGAGTTCCTCGGGCTGGTTGGTATGGCGGACCCCGTTCGTGCGGAGGTTCCGGAGGCCGTGGCGAGATGCCGGCGTGCAGGGATCCACGTCGTCATGATCACCGGTGATCACCCCGCGACCGCGATGTCGGTAGCACGCGAAGCGGGTCTTCCGGCACACACCGTGATGCTCGGTTCCGAGCTTCCCGATAGCGACGAGGCTCTTGGCAATCTCTTGAGCACCCATGAGACGGTGCTTGCACGCATCACCCCAGAGGAGAAGCTGCGGATCGCCCGGGCCCTGCAGGGCCGGGGCGAGGTCGTGGCCATGACCGGCGATGGGGTGAACGACGCCCCTGCCCTCCGGCAGGCCGACATCGGCGTGGCCATGGGCAAGGTCGGCACCGACGTCGCTCGGGAAGCCGCGGATCTCGTGCTCCTCGACGACAACTTCGCCCATATCGTCGAGGCGGTCGAGGAGGGTCGAGCCGCTTACGACAACATCAAGCGGTTCCTGACCTACCATCTCACCGACAACGTCGCGGAGCTGGCTCCGTTCGTGGTCTGGGCCCTCTCCGCCGGACGGATCCCGCTGATGATCTCGGTACTCCAGGTGCTCGCCCTGGACATCGGGACGGACCTGCTGCCGGCTCTCGCACTGGGAGCGGAGAGGCCGGACCCCGGCGTCATGGATCGTCCGCCTCGCTCGAGGAGCGCGCGCCTCCTGGACGGGCGAGTCCTCGGTCGAGCGTTCGGCTTCCTCGGCCCGGTTGAAGCTACGGCCTCGCTGGCCCTGCTGCCGCTCGGCGCAGCGCTGTTCTTCGGCTGGCCCAGCGAGCCTCTGCCCATCTCAGGCGTCGAGCGAGACACGCTGTCGTCCATGGTCTTCGCGGCGATCGTCCTGATGCAGATGGCCAACGCCTTCGAGTGCCGGTCGACACCCGCCTCGATCCTCTCGATCGGCCCGCTCTCGAACCGTCTACTCGTGGGTGCGGTTGCTGTAGAGGCCGTCGCTCTGGCGGCGTTCATCTACGTACCAGCGATCCGGAACACCCTCGGTCACCATCCGCTCAGCGCGGCACAGTGGCTTCCCGTCCTCGCTACACCCTGGATCCTTCTCACGGCGGAAGAGGCGCGGAAGGCCGTGGTCCGCCGGCGGGCTCGGCGCCGACGTGCAACGGAGTCAGAAGGCGTTGCCCAGGGTCGCGGCCGCTCGGCCTAGTTCTGCGCCAGAGGAGGCGTACCGGTTCGTAGCGCGAGCATGATCCCCGCCGGGAGGACTCCAGCGAGGACGACCAGCAGCCACTCCCGCGCGGAGAGCGGCGCGGTCCCGAACAATCCGTGGGCCGCCGGCCACGCGACGATGAGGACCTGCAGGGAGATCCCAGCCGCGACGGCGAACAACAGCCACCCGTTGGATGAGACCCACTGCAGCGGTCGGCGAAGATCGTTCGTTCGCACGACGAACGCATACAACAGGTGCGCGAAGACCAGCACGGTGAACATCACCGCGCGCGCGTGGTGCCATGGCTCACCCCACGCGAAACGTGCGACGACGAGCGCGCCCAGAGCGAACGACGCGATCAGCGCTCCGCGGGCGGCCAGAAGAGCCGACCGCCGTCCTCCGAGCAGGCGGTCCGTACCGGGCCGGGGCGGCCGCGTCATGAGCGAGGGGGACGGCGGGTCGAGGCCGAGTGCGACCGCCGGGAGTCCATCGGTGAGCAGGTTTACCCACAGGAGCTGAAGCGGCAGCAGGGGCACGCCGAGTTCCGGGAAGAGCGCCAGGCCCAGGACGACGACGGTGATCTCGGAGAGGTTCCCGGCGACCAGGTAGTCGATGACCTTGCGGATGTTGTCGTAGATGCCGCGACCCTCCCGAACGGCCGCGACGATCGTGGCGAGGTCGTCGTCGGTCATGACCATGTCCGCTGCTTCGCGCGCCACGTCGCTGCCCGTCCGGCCCATGGCGACGCCGATGTCGGCTCGTCGCAGCGCCGGAGCGTCGTTCACGCCGTCGCCCGTGACGGCCACGACATGACCACGACCCTGAAGGGTCTCCACGAGGGCCAGCTTCTGGTCCGGGTCGACACGTGCATAGACCGCGAACGAGAGCGGATCGTTCGGGATGCCGTTGCGGCGGATGCTCGCTCCCGTCAGGACCCGGCCGTTCCCCTCGAGCAAGCCCACGTCCTCGGCTACCGAGGTGGCCGTGCCCGGGTGATCGCCGGTGACCATGAGCAGCGAGATCCCCGCTTTGCGGCAGTTCTTCACCGTCTCTCGCGCCTGCGAGCGGACGGGGTCCCGCAGTCCGACGAGGGCGATGGCGACGAGGTCGTGTTCCGACTCCTCGAGATCCGCCGGGACCTCCCGGAGCTCTCGGCGTGCCAAGACCAGCGTTCGCATGCCTTGCGTTGCGAGCTCGTCCGAGAGAGCGGCAACGATCGCCCTCCTCCTCTCGTCCAAGGGCTCCTCGGTGCCTTGGGCCGTCAGGATCTCCGAGCAGAGCGCGAGGACCGTCTCGGGTGCACCCTTCACCAGCAATAGAACCCCGTCGTCCCGTCGGTGGAGCGTGGTCATCCTCCGGCGCGCCGCGTCGAAGGGGAGCCCCGCGATCCGCGGTGGGCGTGCCGACAGGGTGCGGAGGCGCTCGGTCCCGAACGCCTCGAGCAACGCGAGGTCGATCGGATCGCCGACCGGAGGGTCCAGGGTGGCGTCGTTGCAGAGGATCGCGACCTCGCCCACACGGTCCGACAGGGATGCCGGCAACGCTTCCAGCGGCGTCGGATCCCGGTCGGCCACGACGACGGCGCTCAGTTCCATGCGGTTCTCGGTCAGCGTGCCCGTCTTGTCCGTGAGGAGCACGGTGGTCGAGCCGAGCGTCTCGACCGCCGGTAACCGGCGAACGATCGCTCCGTGGGACGCCATGCGCCGCACGCCCAGTGCCAGCGCCACGGTCACGACGGTGGCCAAACCCTCCGGGACAGCCGCCACGGCAAGGGCGACGGAGGCGAGGAACGCGCGCTCCGCGCTCTCCGGCGAGGTCCCCATGCGAAGCAGCGTCAGCCCGAAGACTCCGCCGGCGATCCCGACCGCGATGATCCCCAGACGCGCCGTGAGGACGCGGAGCTCGCGCTGGAGCGGAGTCGGGGCCTGCGTTCCGGCGAGACCCCCAGCGATCTTCCCCAGCGCCGTGGCCGAGCCCGTCGCCACGACGAAGCCACGTGCGCTTCCGCGCGTGACGTGCGTGCCGGTGAACGCCATACAACGCTGATCCGCCAGGCCCGCATCTGCCTCGGTGACCGCACCCGCGTCCTTCGATGCCGGGAGCGACTCGCCCGTCAGCACGGACTCGTCGATCTCCAGCGCCGTGGCCTCGGTGATGCGGAGGTCGGCGGGGACCCGGTCACCCGCGGCCAGCTGCACGAGGTCGCCGGGGACGACTTCGCGCGTGGGGACGAGCCGCGTCGCCCCCGCCCGGACGACCCGTGCCATCGGCGTTTCCATCGAGCGGAGGGCGTCCAGCGCCCGCGCCGCCTTCCCCTCCTCCGTCACGCCGATGACCGCGTTCAAGGCAACGATCACGAGGATGGCCGCCGCGTCGAGCCGCTCTCGCAAGGCCAGTCCGGCGACGACGGCCGCAACGATCAACAGGACCGCCATCGGCTCGACGAGCTGCCGCGCCAGCCGAGCCCACCAGGGTGTTGGGGGTGACGAAGGCATTTCATTCGTGCCATGGCGCGCGAGCCGCGCGGCAGCCTCCGTCGGCTCCAGGCCCCGGTCGGGTCGGGTCGCCAGCAACCGCCCAACTTCATCGACCGTCAGAGCACCGAACTGGTGCCGCCCACGGCCTCGCGCATCGG
>CAZMNP010000094.1:0-7430 GCA_964567675.1 uncultured Actinomycetes bacterium | reverse complement strand
GAGCCACCGACCCGGCCTTCCAGGTAGCGCCACGCTTTGATCGTGCCGGTCTTGGCGGTCAACCCGGCGCGGAAGACCCCGAACCAGTCGAAGCGGTTGCCGGGGGCGAACGCCCACGTGACCTCGAGCGCTTGATCGCCCGGGAGCGTCTCGTCGGCGACGGTCAGGATCGGCGGCTGGCCTTCGGAGACGAGCACCACCGTGTCGCGCGCGAGCTCGGCATCGTCGCCGTCGAGCAGCGCGAGCTCATACGTCCCCTGCTCGAGGCCCGTGGTGTCGAACACGATCGTGCCGTCGCTCGGGGTGCCGGGGCCGGTCGGCTCATCGGCCGCGGGCGCGGATCCGGCCGGCGTCAGGGTCACGTGCTCGCCCGCACCTCCCGGCGCGTGGAACGTGACCTCGAGCGCAACACCGGGCCGGGCCCGTTCGGACGCCGCGGCGACGAACACGGGCGGGGTCGCGGGGGTGACGTCGAAGGTCGAGACCACGCCTCGGTGGTCCGTCGGGTACGGATCGATGACGATGTCGGCGTTCGCCGCCGATTCGCCGACCACATCGCTCTCCAGGGGGACCGCCGGCCCGGCGGCCCAGACGAAGTCGATGCGGTCGTGGAGATCCCACGGGTACACGAACGGCGCGGGATAGCCCGGCGTCCACGTGAACCCGGGATCGGCGAGCGGATCGGGGCGCACCGACCGATAGGAGTCCACGAATCCGGCCGCTTCCATCGCGAGCGAGACGGGCCACCGCACGGGGTAGGGGAGCCCTCGGGCCTCGACGACTCGCTGCGTCCAGTCGCGATGTGACGGGGCGTTGAAGTCACCGGTGAAGAAGGTCGGGATGTCCGCCCCGAGCACCGGCGCGAGCGTGGCCAGGTGCCGTTCGATCCGGCGAAGGCGGGTCCGCCGCTCCTGCTCGAGGATCGTCTCGCGATCGTAGCCGCGGTTCACGATCCGGTAGGGCGTGTAAGGACAACACGGGAGATGCTCGTTCGCGATGGCGGCCACCTGACCGGGACCGAGGAGCAACAAGGCCCAATCGCCGTCGCTGCCCGCCGGTTCCAGGATCGGGTACCGCGAGATGACGTGCATCCGCGGCGACGCGTGGAAACCGAGCGCGAGCGCGATCCGGCGCAGTCGCGCGTACGGCTCCTGCATCCCGACCACGTCGGCGTCTGCGGCCTCGATGGCTTCGATGACCTCGCCGAGGCCATCGGTCGGGGTCGCGCCGTACCAGATGTTGAAGGTCATCACGCGAAGCTCGATGGACTCGGGGGTGGGTTGTCCGCTCGAGGAACCCGTCGTCAGCGATGTGATGAGGAGGGCGAACGCGATCGCGACGAACCCGCGGCCTCGCACCGATCCCTCCTCGCTCCGGTTCGCGGAGCATAGCCCTCGGGCTCGATATGCTCTCGCGCTCGTGATCGAGAAGCCAACATCGTGACCGCACCGGCCGACCTCGCCTTCGTGAACGGCGCCGTGTACACGGTCGACCCGGCCCGACCGCGCGCGCAAGCCGTTGCGGTAGGGGACGGCCGGATCGTCGCGGTGGGATCCGACGACGACGTGCGCGAGCTCCTCGGGCCGTCCACCGACGTGATCGACCTGAAAGGTCGCATGCTGCTCCCGGGCTTCCAGGACGCGCACGTCCACCCGCCCTCCTCGGGGCTCGAGATGCTGCGCTGCAACCTGTCGAACGCGTTTTCCCTGCCTGATTACCAGCGGATCGTCGGCGAGTACGCGACGACCCACCCGGACGAGCCATGGATCCTCGGCGGCGGTTGGTCGATGGACGTCTTCCCCGGCGGTAATCCGCCGAAGGAGGCCCTCGATGCGGTCGTGGTCGATCGGCCGGCGTACCTGACGAGCCGCGACGGTCACAGCGCCTGGGTGAACTCGAAGGCCTTGGAGATCGCCGGCGTATCTCGCGAGACCCCGCAGCCTGAGGACGGGGTGATCGTTCGAGGTCCGGGCGAAGAGGTCTGGGGAACGCTGCACGAAGGAGCCGTCGGCCTCGTCGAACGGTTCCTCCCGGAAGACACGATCGACGATTGGATCGCAGGGCTTCGCGTGGCGCAGGCGTACCTCCACTCGCTCGGGATCACCGGCTGGCAGGACGCGATCGTCGGAGTCGACTCGAGCTACCGGACCTTCGATGCCTACCTCCGGTTCGCGCGCGACGGCGAGCTCACCGCCCGCGTGATCGGAGCGCTGTGGTGGGACCGCTATCGAGACGCCGAACAGATCGACGACCTGCTGGCGGCCCGAGAGCGGGGGAGCGCCGGACGGTTCGCCGCGACCAGCGTGAAGATCATGCAGGACGGCGTGGTCGAGAACTTCACCGCCGGCATGCTCGAGCCGTACCTGGACGCGGACGGCAACCCGACGGACAACCGAGGGAAGTCGTTCGTCGACCCCGAGGAGCTCAAGGCCCACGTCACACGGCTCGACGCCGAGGGGTTCCAGGTGCACTTCCACGCGCTCGGCGAGCGCGCGGTGCGCGAGGCGCTCGATGCGATCGAGCAGGCGAGGCGGACGAACGGGATGAACGACCTCCGACACCATCTCGCGCACCTCCAGGTCGTCAATCCGGACGACGTCCCCCGCTTCAAGCAGCTCGGCGTCGTGGCGAACGCGCAGCCGCTGTGGGCCCAGAACGAAGGGCAGATGCTCAACCTGACGATCCCGTTCCTCGGGCCGGAGCGATCGGGCTGGCAGTATCCGTTCGGCTCGCTCGCGCGGGCGCGACGCTCGCGTTCGGAAGCGACTGGTCCGTCTCGAGCCCGAACCCGCTGGAGGAGATGCACGTCGCCGTGAACCGCACCGGGTTCCCCGATCAGACGTACGCGCCGAACTCCGACACGACGGACGACCCGTTCCTGCCGGAAGAGGCGGTGGACCTGCCGACGGCGATCGAGGCCTTCACGCGAGGTTCGGCCTTCGTGAACCACCTGGACGACGTGACCGGCTCGATCGAGTCCGGCAAGCTGGCCGACCTGGTCGTCCTGGACCGGGACCTGTTCGCCCATCCGGTGACCGAGGTCTACGCCGCGAAGGTCGAGCTGACCCTCATCGAGGGCGAGCGCGTCTACGCGGCCGAGAACTTCGCGTAGCTCGCGAGGTCGGAACCCCGAGGTCTGCTGACTTCCGGTCAGGGACCGTCCTTGCCGGTCCGGTCACCCGGCCGCACGATACGGCTGTTCCCGCAGGTCCTGGGCCCGAACCCGGTCACCCTCGATCCGCATCTGCAGCATCCGGAGGAGGCCCACGATGGCGTTCGACATGAGCCAGGTCCAGCGCGGCGCCCGCAACCGCCGCACGCCGTACCACGAAGCCGCGCAGCGCTACGACCCCAAGGGCTACACGGTGTACAACCACATGTACTTCCCGATCCGCTTCGACACGTTCGAGGCGGAGTACGAAACGCTGCTCAACGGCGTCACCCTCTGGGACGTCTCCGTCGAGCGCTGCCTGGAGATCTCCGGTCCCGACGGGTTCCGCTTCGCGCAGCTCCTCACGCCGCGCGACCTTTCCAAGTGCGCGGTGGGCCAGGCCAAGTACGTGCTCATCTGCGACGCCGACGGCGGGATCGTGAACGACCCGGTGCTCACGCGGATGGCCGAGAACACGTTCTGGTTCGCGCTGGCGTCATCGGACGCCCTGCTGTTCGCTCGCGGGCTGAAGAACGCGTACCCGGACCTCGACGTGACGATCAAAGAGGCCGACGTGGCGCCGCTCCAGGTGCAGGGTCCGAAGTCGAAGGAGCTGATGGCCAAGCTCCTCGGTGAGGAGATCCTGGACCTGAAGTACTACTACTGGACCGAAGCCAAGATCGCCGGCGCACCCGTGGTGATCACGCGCACGGGGTGGACGTCCGAGGTCGGGTACGAGGTGTACCTGACCGACACCACCAAGGGTGACGAGGTCTACGAGGCCATCATGGAGGCGGGTCGCGAGTTCGGCATCAAGCCGACCGGTCCGTCCGACATCCGGCGGATCGAGGGCGCGATCTTCAACTGGGGCGCCGACATGACGTACGAGAACAACCCGGTGGAGATGGGGCTCGACCGCCTGGTGGATTGGGATCTTCCCGACGAGGCAAGCATCTCGATGCGCGCCCTCCGCCAGATCCGCGCCCGCGGCGTGGATCGCCGGATCAACGGCGTCGAGATGGACGGCGAGCCATTCCCGGGACTGAACGACGTCAAGTGGCCCATCGTCGAAGGGGGCCGCCCGATCGGACAGGTCACCTCGGCGATCTACTCGCCCCGCCTCGAGCGGAACATCGGGTTCGCCTGGCTGCCGGCGGACCGGTCCGAGCTCGGGTCGACCGTCCAGGTCGAGTCGGAGTGGGGGCCGCGCACCGCGAGGGTCGTCGCGATGCCGTTCATCGACCCGAACAAGCAGATCCCGGTCTCGTAGGGACAAGCCCTCGCTGGGGACCGCATCGCTGGCGTTGCGGTCACGGCCATGTTTGAACGATGATTCAACCGCGCCGGGCGCGGCCCGTCTCCCGGCCGGGCTGAAGGGAGCGGCGAGATGGTGAACGAACGGCCGGAGATGCTCGAGCAGAGCGCGACGATCTACTTCGGACCCTGGTACCGACGCTCGCCGTTCTTCGATGCCACTCGGCGCGCCGGGTGCACCGCATACGACGTCTACAACCACATGCTGCTGCCAGCGTACTTCGATGATCCCATCACCGAGTACTGGGCGCTCCTCAACGACGTCACGGTGTGGGACGTGGCCGTCGAGCGCACGGTCGAGATCTCCGGGAAGGACGCGGACCGCTTCGTCGACATGCTGACGTGCCGGGACCTCACGAAGTGCGCCGTGGGGCAGGGCAAGTACATGATCGTGACCGCGCCCGACGGCGGCATCTTGAACGACCCGGTCCTCCTGCACGTGGGGGAGAACCGATGGTGGATGCAGCTCGCCGATTCCGACGCGGGGCTCTACGCGCTCGGCGTCGCGGCGAGCTCGAACATGGACGTCGACGTGTCCTATCCGCACGCCTATCCGATGCAGGTCCAGGGCGCGAAGGCCGGGAAGACGCTCGAGAAGCTCGTGGGCTCGGCGATCTACGACCTGAAGTACTACTGGTGCGACTGGTTCCAGATCCGGGACATCCCGGTCCTCATCAGCCGGACCGGGTGGACCGCCGTGCAAGGCTTCGAGATCAACCTCCTGGACCCCGACAGCGGCGACGATCTCTGGAGCGCGGTCTTCGAAGCCGGGGAGGAGCATCAGATCAGGCCGGTAGCGCCCGTCGAGGCCCGGCGGCTCGAGGCCGGGATCATGAATTACAACTCGGACATGACGCACGAGGACACGCCGCTGCACATCATGGGCCTCGAGCACCTCGTCGAGGACCAGCCGCAGGACTACATCGGTAAGGGGGCGCTCCAGGCGGCGAAGGCCGAAGGGGTCGATCGCAAGCTCGTCGGGATCGAGTGGCCGGGCGACGAACTGCCCGCCGAGCTCTCGTGGTTCTGGCCAGTCGTGCGCGACGGCGAGCGGATCGGCAAGGTCACGGACGCGATCTGGTCGCCGAGGCTCGAACGCAACATCGGCTACGCGTGGGTACCGATCGCGCTCGCCGAGCCCGGCACCCCGATCGACGTCGAATCCGAGCACGGGCCGCTCACCGTTCGAACCGCGGCCATCCCGTTCGTCGATCCGCGGAAGGAGGTTCCGGCGCAGGATCTGCGCCAGGGCTGATCGCCCTTGCCGCGGCTCGCGCCGCCCCGGACATGGCACGCACGCTCGACCGCAGGCCACCTCCATCCGCGCCGCCGCCGGGCGGGCTCCGCAAGGCGATCCTCCTCGTCGAGCGCCGCACCAAGGAGGCGATCTGGGACTGCCGGATGTGCGGACAGTGCATCCTGCATTCGACCGGGATGTCCTGCCCGATGCGCTGTCCGAAGCACCTGCGCAACGGCCCGTGTGGCGGAACGCTGCAGAACGGCAACTGCGAGGTCGTTCCCGAGATGAAGTGCGTGTGGGTCTCGGCGTGGGAAGGGTCGAGGAAGCTCCCACTCTGGCGCGACCACATGCAGCACGTCGAGCGCCCGGTGGACTGGCGTCTGCAGGAGACCTCGTCGTGGGAGAACCTGGTTTCGGGCCGCGACCGGCGGGTGCCGGACGGGTGGGGCTCCGCGCCGAGGCCGGAGTCGTGACGGAAGCGGCAGGCGCCCGCAGCGAGCTTCACCGGCTCCTTCTCGCCGGCGAGTTCGTCGTCACGGCCGAGCTCCCCACGAGCGACTCGGCCGACCCCGAGAGGGTTCACGAGCTGGCCGCGCCGCTCCGCGACAAGGTCGACGCGGTCAACTGCACGGACAACAGCTCGGCTCATACGCACATCGCGCCGATCGCCGCCGCGCACCTGCTGCTCGACGCCGGCATCGAGCCGATCATGCAGATCGCGTGCCGCGACCGGAATCGCCTGGGCCTGCAGGCGGACCTGCTCGCGGCCGCGGCCCTGGGCGTCCGGAACATCCTGTGCATGACCGGCGACGACGTGAGCGCGGGCGATCACCCGGAGGCCAAGCCCATCTACGACATCGACTCGATCCATCTGCTCCGGATCGCCCGGATCATGCGGGACCGGGGCACCTACCTCTCGGGACGCACGCTCGAGCAGGCGCCGAACTTCCTGATCGGCGCGGTGGAGAACCCCTTCGCGCCGCCGCTCGACTTCCGGCCGATGCGCTTGGGAACGAAGATCGAGGCGGGGGCGGAGTTCGTTCAGACCCAGATCTGCTTCAACCTCGACAAGCTGCGGCTGTTCATGGCCCGTGCCGGCGAGCTCGGCCTGCTGGACCACGTGTGGGTTCTCGCCGGTGTTTTCGTTCCGAGGTCTGCGCGTGCCGTGCGGTACCTGCGGGACCAGGTTCCCGGCCTCGACGTCCCCGAAGCCGTCGTGGACCGGATCGAGGCCGTCCCGGTGCAGGGCCAGCAGGCGGAGGGGATCCGGATCGCGCTCGAGATCGTGGAGCAGGTCCGACGGATCCCCGGCGTGAGCGGCGTCCACCTGATGTCGATCGGGAACGAGGAGGGCATCGTCCGGGTCGTCGAGGAGGCCGGCCTGCTGCCGCGACCCTCCTCGGTGCCGCTCACCGTGGGCTGACCGCCCGCCCGGGCGGGTGTGTCCTTGGTCACCATCGCCGACTCGGTCCGAACGCGTTGGCTGGGCGTGTCGAACGGCATCGCAACCGACAGACTGGGAGTCAGGCCATGAGACGCACCCTCCTCACGCTCTTCACCGGCTCTGCTCTCCTCCTCGCGGGGTGCACGTCGGACACCGTCCAGCCCGACCGGGCCGAGCCCCGGGACTTCCCGTCACCGGTCCCCGCGGCGGCGGAAGGGACCGGCGTGGTCGACGTCGTCCAGCGAGTCCTTCCCGCGGTCGTGAACGTCGTCGTCGACACC
>CAZMNP010000093.1:0-10819 GCA_964567675.1 uncultured Actinomycetes bacterium | reverse complement strand
TTCTTCCGCCGGGTGCTGGAGGCCACGGTCCGGATCCCGTTCGGCTCGGTGTCGACCTACGGCACGGTCGCCAAGGTCGCGGGGAGCCCGAGGGCGGCTCGAGCCGCCGGGAACGCGCTCCACGACAACCCGATCCCGGTCATCGTGCCCTGCCACCGGGTCGTGCCATCCGTCGGCGGCATCGGCAAGTACGGCGGGCAGGAATGGCGCAAGCAGTTCCTCCTGCAGCTCGAAGGGGCGGTCGCGCCCCCCGACTGAGGACGAGCGATCGGTCGCCTGCCCGGGCCGAGCGAATCGAAGGGCGATGGGAAGATGGTCCTGTGCCCCGGCTCCTCGCTTCCACGCTGCTCGCCTTCGCGCTGGTCGCGGCGGCCTGCGGATCGAACGGCGGCGGGAGCGATGGCCCTTCGGCCCCCCCGTCGGGCGCCCTCGGGCCGGTCACGGCCGAGGCGGCCACCGAGGCCGTCCGCGGCCTGTGCGACCTTCGGACCGCGACCGACCGGGCCGAGGCCGAGGCGACCTTCCTGGACCGGTCCCACGAGACCCTTCACGTGATCGCCGCGGCGACCGAGGTCCGGGACCGAGAAGCGGCCGCCGGCCTCCTCGTAACCAAGCAGCGCGTCGAGGCCGACCTCGCCGAGACCGAGCTGCCGCCGGACTTCGCCGCGGACGTCGAAGCGCTGATCGAGGCGACCCGCGCGGCACTCGGAGCGATCGGGCTGGAGGCCCCCGCCTGCCCGGCCTGACGAACCGAGGCCGGCGCGGGAAGATGGATGCCGTGGCCCGATCCCGCCTATCAGTTGTGCTCTTCGTCCTCTCCGCGCTCGCCGCGTGCACGTCGGGCAGCGAACCCGGCCCCAGCCCGACCGGACCGACGGGCAACGTCGTCAGCGCGGGGATGGCCTCGTCGGATCACTACGTGAGGGCGCCGCAGCGGGTCGCCATCGGGCTGCAGCTGGGCGACGGCCGGCTCGTGACCTTCGGCTCGGTGGACGTCTCCTTCTCCTATCTCGGGACCGCCGAGGCCCCGGTCGATCCCCCGGAACGGGGGCCGGCGGCGGTGGCGGTCTACCTGCCGACGCCTGGAACCGCGGATGAAGCGAGCGGTCCGACGCTCAGCCTTCCGTCCGAAGCTCGGGGCGTGTACGAGGCCGAGGACGTCACGTTCGACCGTGCCGGGTTCTGGCAGGCCGACGTCACCGCCGACGTCGAGGGACTCGGCGCGCAGCGGGCGAGCACGACCCTGGAGGTCCTCGATGATCCGGCGTACCCCGCGCCCGGCGAGGCGGCGCTCGAGACCGAGAACCTGACGCTCGACTCGAGGGACGCGCCGCCGGAGGCGATCGACTCGCGCGCGGCGAACGAGGGCGAGGTGCCCGACCCCGAGCTCCACGAGTGGACGATCGCCCGGGCGCTCCAGGAGGGCCGCCCCGCGCTGGTGGTGTTCTCGACCCCGGTGTACTGCGTGAGCAAGTTCTGCGGTCCCGTGACCGAAGTCGTCCAGGATCTCGCGACCCGCTACGAGGATCGCGCCGTCTTCATCCACGTGGAGATCTGGCGGGACTTCAACGACAGCCCTCCGGTCATGAACAAGGGGGCGGCGGACTGGCTGCTTCGGAACGGAGGGTTCACCGAGCCGTGGCTGTTCCTCATCGGCGCCGACGGCATCATCGTGGACCGCTGGGCGAACCTCTGGCGTGAGGACGAGGTCGTCGCGGGCCTCGAAGCGCTTCCGCGGATGAAGGCGTAGCGAGGTCTCGAGCGGGTCGGTCCCGAGCATTCGGGCCAACCGTCCGTAGGATGAGCCCGATGTCCGAAGAGCCGCTGCCGCAGACACCCGCACCGACGGTCGAGTTCTGCTACCGGCACCCCACCCGCGAGACCGGCGTGCATTGCACCCGTTGTGGCCGCCCGATCTGCCCGGACTGCATGGTCCCGGCGCCCGTCGGCTTCCAGTGCCCCGACTGCGTCGACGAGGCACGCCGGGACTTCCGGCGCGGCCCGGGGCGCGCCGTGCAGAGCGGTGTCGTCGCCACGAAAGCGCTGCTATTCGCGATCGCCGCCGTCTTCGTCGTCGAGGTCATCGTGGGCGGCCCGCAGGCCCTGTTCAACGGCCCGAGCTTCCGCCGGCTGATCGATCTGGGCGGTCTCCAGCCCTTCCTGATCGCCGACGGTCAGTACTGGAGGCTCTTCTCCGCGATGTTCCTTCACGGGGGCCTGCTGCACATCGGGTTCAACGCGTACGCGCTGTGGTTGTTCGGCTCGAGCATCGAGTCCACGTACGGCCGGACGCGGTTCATCCTCATCTACTTCGTTTCCGGGTTCCTGGCGAGCGCGGCGTCCTACGCCTTCGGTCCGGTCGATGCGCTCGGGGTGGGCGCGTCGGGCGCCATCTTCGGCGTGTTCGGGGCCTTCATCGCCTACAACTACCGGCGCCGTCACCTCGCCCTCGCCGCGGCGAACCTGCGCTGGGCGATGACGATGATCCTGCTCAACGTGCTCCTCGCGTTCGGTTTCCGCGGCATCGACTGGCGTGCCCACCTCGGAGGGGCCATCGCCGGCGTGGTCGCCGGAACGATCGCGGAGGGCGCAGGGGGGAACGCGACGCAACGTCGCATGGTGCAGATCGCCGGGTTCACGGCGTTGATCGTGGCCGGGATCGCCCTCGTCGTCTGGCGGACCGTCGAGATCCGCCAACTCCCCTTCTTCGACGAGGGCGTGGCCTTCTTCGGTCGCTGACCGCGCTCGCGAGCGTTCGCGACCGCGTCGCTCGCGCTCAGCGCCGATCGGCGATCCCGTAGACCCCGCCGCCCCTCGTCCCGACCCAGATCATGCCCTCGAGCACCGACGGCGTGGACTCGATGCAGCTTCCCAGGGAGAGCGCCCAGAGCTCGGGCGGCTCGCGGCGCGGGTTCGAGATGTCGAACGCATGCAGCGTTCCGCCGCAATCGCCTTGCAACAACACGTCGTCGATGGGCACCGGAGAGGACCACGTCGGCCCGGCCAGGTGGATGCGCCAGCGCTCCAGGCCGGTCTCCCGTTCGATCCCGATCAGGTCGCCGTAGTTCGTAGCGATGTAGACCATGTCCCCGTGGATCGCCGGGGTCGCCCAGGCTCCGCCCGCGCCCTCGGCGCCGCGCTCGGTGATCGCGAAGGACCACACGAGCGGGTCGTCCGGACGGGACGGATCGAGCTTCATCAGCTGTCCGACCTCCTGCGCCCTCGCGCTGAACCGCTCGAGCTCGCTCGCCACGTACAGGAACCCCTCCTCGTCGATGACGACCGTGGCGTCGGTGTCCTCGCCGGTCCAGAACCGGAAGACGCGCTTGGCGCGCTTGCCACCCTCCAGCACGCGCGAGATGTCCCAGCCCTGGATCAGTCCGCCGGAGTTCCCGAAGTACACGACGCCGTCGTCGAACGCGACCGAGCTCTCGATCGACACGTTCGAGTCCGCAAGCGCAGCGAGCAGCTCGTCGTCGAACCCCGGAACGGTGAGGACGACCTCGGGATCCACGGTCACCTTGCCGTTCCGGTCGTAGTCGCGGTTCAGCCGGATGACGTGCAACCACGAGTTCTCCCCGCCCTCGAGGAGGTAGTCGCCGATCACGAGCGGTGCCCCGTCCCAGTCGTTGTTCCAGACGGGGTTCGGCACGCTGGTCGAGGCGTTCAGCGACCAGAGGACGGCGGGCTCGGCGCGGTCGAGCGCGATCACGCGCAGGAAGTTGTCCCGCGAACCCGCGTAGTAGAGCGGATAGCCGTCGGGATCGCTCGACGCCGAGCCCTTCGCGAGGTCGCCCGTCTGCAGCTCGGGCCGCACGGGCTCGCCCGTGAGTCCGTCGAGGAAATGGTAGGCGCCGTCGTACGCGTTGATCCGGACCTCGATCCCGCCGTCGTCGTCCACGATGACGTTCGGCTGACCCGTCCATCCCGTGCCACACCAAAGACGCACCCCGTGCTGATCCGAGGACTCCGAGCACAGACTCCCGGTCTCCGGGTATCGCCAGACGACCCGTGGGTCCTCGGGGACGGGTCCCGCACCGTACCAACTCCGCGTGGCATTTCCGCGGAAGGTCGTCATGCCGGCGAACGAGGTGTTGATCGGCCCCGGCGTCGGGAGCGGGGTCGGGCTCGGCCGCGGGGTCGGCGTAGCGGTCGGGCTCGCGCTCGGCGCCGGCGACCCGCTCGGCGAGGGCTCCTTGCCCACCGACGCCGCAGCGCCGGGATCTCCATCTGGGTCGAAGAGGTCGAGCCGCCACACGAGGAGGCCGGCGAAGACGACCGCGAGACCCGTCACGACGAGGGCGAACGGGACACGGGATCGGGAGGCGTGGTGCGCCCGGGAGCGCGGCGGCATCGGCCGCATCATCCCACGGGCGATGCGGAGGACCTCAGACGGGACCCTTCGAGGACGGATACGAGCCGAGGACCTTGAGCATCGACGTGTGGAGGCGGACCTCCTCCAGCGCCTCGGCCACGTTCGCGTCATCGGCCGACCCGTCCAGGTCGATGTAGAAGACGTATTCGAACGGCGCGCCGCGTCGCGGACGCGACTCGAGCTTCGTGAGGTTGATCCCGCGATCCGCGAACGGCTTCAGCGCGCGGAAGAGCGATCCGGGCCGATCGTCACCCGCCATGACGAGCGACGTCTTGTTCGCCTTCCCCAGATCCGCGTCCCGCGTCCCGATCACGACGAACTTGGTGAAGTTGTCGGGGTACGTCTGGATGTGCTCGGCGAGCACCGTGAGGCCGAGCCGGGCTCCGGCCTCGACGCTGGCGATCGCCGCCTCGTCCAGGCGGCCCCGCTCCGCGACCATGCGCGCGCCGCCGGCCGTGTCGTGCACGGGTGCCGGGTCGATCCGGTGCGAGGTGAGGAACTCCTCGCACTGCGCCAGCGCCTGCCAGTGGGAGTAGGCCCGCTCGATCCCCTCGAGCCGGGCCCCCGCGGGAGCCAGCAGGGCGTGATCGACCCGCAGGACGACCTCGCCGACGACCTTCACCAGGGTCGAGCGAAGCAGCAGGTCATAGCTCTCGTTCACCGAGCCCGCCTGGGAGTTCTCGACCGGGACGACGCCGAAGTCCGCCTCACCGCTGGTCACGCGCGAGAACGTGAGCCGGATCGTGTCGCAGGCAAGCGGCTCGCCGTCGGGGAACATCGCGAGCACCGCCCGTTCGCTGAACGCGCCGGGCTCGCCCTGGTAGGCGACCTTCATCGACTCGCCGTCGGGATCTTGCTCCCCTGCATGGCCGAAGGCTAGCAGCGCGCTGCGGACGAACCGCGCAGCGGCCGCTCGGACGAACCGAGGACGTTCCGCGGAGGTCTACCCGGCGAACTGCTGGTAGATCTTGATGGCGCCGGGACCCAGCACGACGATGAACAGCGCCGGCAGCACCAAGAAGATCATCGGGAACAGGAGCTTCACCGGGATCTTCTGCGCGGTTTCCTCTGCGCGCTGGCGACGCTTGTGCCGCAGCTCCTGCGACTGCGAACGCAGCACGTTGGCGATCGAGACGCCGAACAGATCCGCCTGGATCATCGAGAGCACGAAGCCCTGGAGCTCGGGAACGTTGGTGCGCTCGGCGAGATGGCGGAACGTATCGGGTCGCGAGACGCCGATCTGCGCCTCCTGGAGCAGGCGCCCGATCTCCTCGGCGAGTGGTCCCGGAACGTTCTTCGTGACCTGGGCCAGCGCGGCGTCGAACCCGAGTCCGGCCTCGACGCTGATCGTCAGCAGGTCCATCACGTCGGAGAGCTGCTTGCGGATCGTCCGTTGGCGCTTGGCGGCCATCGTCTTGATCTGGGCGCTGGGAAGCGTGTAGCCGACGGCGGCGACGAGCGAGATGAAGACGATCTCGAGGACCGGGCGGAGCGGCACGATGGCCATCAGCATCGTGGCTCCGATGCCACCGCCGATCGCGCCTACGACTTTCAACGCCACGACCCGTTCCGCATCCCAGGCCGGCGGGTTGCCCGCGAAGACGAGCTGTTCGGCGACCTTGCGGTCCAGGTCGAACGGCGTGAGCCGCACGAGACTGCGGCCGATGCGCTTGGCACCGGGCAGGAGGATGCGTTCCAGCGCCGATCCCTGGAGCTGCTGCTGCCGCAGGTCGACCGGTCCGCTGACCGTCCCGAGCTGAGACTGCAGGAGCGCGACCGGACGGTTGCGCTCTCGCATCGCGATGTCGACGACGACCCCGATCAGGAAGATCGCCAGGAACGTTCCGACGAGTGAGAGTGCGAGCCAGAGGCTAGACATCGATCTTCACGATCCTCGTCATGACCCAGATCCCCAATCCCATCAACGTGCCACCGGCGGCCAGCAGGATGAGTCCCACGGTCGTGGTGAACAACGGTTCGATGTACCCAGGGTTCACGATGGACAGGTAGAGCAAGATGAGGAACGGCAGTGCGGAAAGGATCACGACCGAGAACTTGCCCTCGGCCGACAGCACGTTGACCTGCCGGCGCAGATAGGCGCGCTCGCGCACCGTCTTGGCGACGATGTCGAGGACCTCGGCCAGGTTGCCGCCGACCTGCCGTTGCACGTTGATCGCGATGACGGCCCACCGCAGGTCCTGGCTGTCCACGCGTTCGGCCATCGCCAGGAGCGCGTCGTCGATCGGACGGCCCAGGCGGATCTCGGCCACGACGCGCTGGAACTCGCCCGCCGAGGGCTCGCTGATCTCCTTCGACACGGTGTCGAGGGCCTGCAGGAACGAGTAGCCGGCCCGCAGCGAGCTCGCCAGGATGGCGAGCGTGTCGGCGAGCTGGTCGATCATCAGTCCCTGCCGCTTGCGAAGCGCGCGCAGCAACCAGCCGTACGGGATCATCGAGAAGACGCCGGCCGACAGCAGGACGAAGATCACGTTCTGGAAGAAGATGGCGGCGACGATCCCGCCGCCGAGCGCCGCGAAGGTCGTGAGCGCCACGAACTCCCCTGCCAGGACCGGCAGGCCGGCCTGCTCGAGGCGCTCGTCGAGCTTGCCGCTGAAGCCCGAGGCGCTCGCCAGGCGCTGCCCCATCTGGGCGAACGACCCCGGAACCCACTGCGTCAGGATCTGCGCCGGGTCCTCGCCCGGCGCCGGCTTGCGGCCGAGCCGCCGTGCCAGGCTCCGGTCCCGCCGCGCGCGCGCACGCGTCCCGGCCAGGAAGGTCATCACCAGGAAGACCGCGCCGAAGCAGGCGGAAAGGACGACGATCAGACCGACGTCCGAACCCCAGAAGGAATCGACCGCGATCACGCCGCTCGACCTCCCGGAGTCGGTGCGAAGACCTCCGGGGGAACCGTGACGCCGTGCTCCTGCAAGCGGTCCATGAACCGCGGGCGCAGGCCCGTGGACTTGAGGCCGCCGAGGAACTTGCCGTTGTCGTCGATCCCGGCCGCGTAGTCGAACAGGAACAGGTCCTGAAGGGTGATCACGTCGCCCTCCATGCCCACGATCTCGGTGATGTGTGTGATGCGCCGGGATCCGTCCTTCATGCGGGCCTGGTGGACGATGACGTTCAGGGCCGAGGAGATCTGCTCGCGGATCGCGCGCACACCGAGGTCCATCCCGGACATCAGGATCATCGTCTCCAGGCGGGCCAGGGCGTCTCTCGGCGAGTTGCAGTGGATCGTGGTGATCGAGCCGTCGTGGCCCGTGTTCATGGCCTGCATCATGTCGAGTGCCTCGCCGCCGCGGACCTCACCGACGACGATGCGGTCCGGGCGCATGCGAAGGGCGTTGCGGACGAGGTCGCGGATCGTGACCTCTCCCTTGCCCTCGATGTTCGGCGGACGGTACTCGAGGCGCACGATGTGGGGCTGCTGGAGACGGAGCTCGGCGGCGTCCTCGATCGTGATGATGCGCTCGTCATCGGGCAGGAAGGACGACAGGACGTTCAGGGTCGTCGTCTTGCCGGCACCTGTTCCACCCGACACCAACAGGTTCAGGCGGCCCTTCACGCATGCGTCGAGAACCTCGACGGTCTGGCGGGTCATGGTTCCGAAGTTGACCAGGTCCTCGGCGTGGTACGGGTCGGCCGCGAACTTGCGGATCGTGAGGGTCGGCCCGTCCACCGAGAGTGGCGGGATGATCGCGTTGACACGGGAACCGTCGGGCAGGCGAGCGTCACAGTACGGAGACGACTCGTCGATCCGGCGGCCGACCTTGCCCACGATCTTGTCGATCGTGCGACGCAGCTGGCCCTCGTCGTGGAACTTCGCGCCGGTCCAGTAGAGCTTGCCGGCACGCTCGACGTAGATCGAGTCCCAGCCGTTCACCATGATCTCGGTGACGTCCGAGTCGCGGACGAAGGGCTCGAGCGGACCCAGACCCAGGACGCTGTCGCCGATCTGCCGGACGACCAGGAGCTTCTCCTGGGCGGAGAGCCCGGGCTCCTCCTCGTCGAGCAGCTCGCGAAGGCGAGTGTGCACCAGACCTTCGAGCTCGGTGTCCGACATGGAGGCGTCGTACAGGCTCGGGCCGAGCACCTCGACGAGGCGCTCCTGGACGTGCATCCGGATATCGGCGATCCGGTCCCTCTGTGAAGACTTGGCGAGTCGGTCTGCGAGCGACATCGTTTCCTCCTATGAACGCCGGAACAGGCCGCGACGCTGCTTTCCGTTCTGAGTCTGCTCTTCAGGAAGTGGCTCGGTTGGCGCGCGCTTGTCTCCGGTGAACCTTTGCGCGAGCTGGCGGATGCTGTCCGCCACCTCGGAGCCCGGCTCTTCCAGATAGACGGGTCGACCCTTGTTCAACGAGGTGGGGACAAGACGGCTCGAAGGCACCATCGTGTCCACGCGGATCTTCATGACGCGCTCGACGTCCCCGGCATCCAGCCCGACCTTGCTGTCGGCGCGGTTCAAGACGATGCGGAACCGTTCCCGCGGGAGCCCGATCGACAGGAGCGTCTCGAGCGCCTTCGACAGGTGCTTGACGCCGACCACGTCCAGGCCGGTCACGAGGCAGATGGCATCCGAGAGGTCGAAGCACGCGAGCGCCAGGTCCGTGTAGTCCGCGGACGCGTCGACCACGACATAGGAGAAGTTGCTCCGAAGCACGCGAAGGTACTTGCCGACCGCCTCGCCCCCGGGCGGCTGCATCGCCGGGTCCGGGACCGCACCGAAGCCGAACAGGTGGTCGGCCAGGGGCGTCGAGGCGGCGATGACCGTATCCCGGTCGGCCCCCTCGCCCAGGGCGATCAGGTCGAGGATCTGCTTGTTCGGCTCCAGGCCGAAGTAGCTGAAGACGTCGCCCATGTCGACGTCCAGGTCCACGACCGCGGTGTCCTCGCCCGAGATCTCCGCGATCGCCGTGGCGAGGTTCGTCGCGAGGAACGTCTTCCCGGTCCCGCCCTTGGAAGAGAAGACCGAGATGATCATCCCGCGCTTCGTCGGCTTGGATCCGTTCTGACCGCTATGACGCAGACTGTCCGCCCACGTGATGGCGCGCTCGACCGCGTCCCGAAGCTCCTCGCTCCCTTGCGTGTTGTCCACGACGTCGCGGATGCCCGCGCGCATCGCGGCCGGAAGGAGGCCGTTCCAGGCCTTGTCCCGGACCATGACGATCGCCGTCGTCGGCGCCGTGCGCCCGACGAACTCGGCCAGGCCGAGCGCGTCGGGCTCCTTGACGTCGGGAGAGAGCACCAGCACGTCGATCGGCGAATCGGCCTCGACGAGAAGCTCCTCGGCGGCCACGACGGACTGCGCCCACCCGACGTCCTCGGGCTCGACCTCCAGCGCCCGGGCCAGGGTGGCCCGGAACGACTGGGGTGTCCCGACGGCGATGACGGACTGCAGCAAGGGTCGGCTCTACCTCTCCGGGAACAGGATCTGGGCGACAGTGATCGGCTGGAGGTTGGTGCCCTCCTCATCCGGCGGGATCAGGGACAGGTAGACCTGTCCGAGCTCGAGCGCGAAGACGAACTGCTGGGCCTCCTCCGGCTCGAACGCGAGCGTCACCATCAGGTTGGCGTTCGCGTCCTGATCGGCCTCCTGCTCTCCATCGATCCCCTGCGTGGTCGGACGGGTCACGCGAAGGACCTCGACCTGCGGCGAGAGCACGGTGGTGGTGTCGAACTTCGGGATGTCGAGCGACCCGTTGCTTGCCTGGGCCGCCTGCGCTGCCCTGATGGCCGCCTGCACGGACTTCAGGAAGCTGGTTCCCGCCCCGGTGCCGGCGCCTTCGATCAACGTGATCTCGACGTCGTTGAACGTCGCGTAGATCGCCACGTTGTCGCCTCCGGCGAGGGCGCCCGAGATGGCCCTTGGGGCCTCGAGCGCAACCGTCATCGCCTGATGACCCTCGGGGATGCTGAGGAGCCCACCGGGCACCTCTCCGCCCTGGACGCGAGCCAGCGGGATCTGCTCGCCGGCGAAGATGTACACGCTGTTCCGCAGGTTCCGCAGCTGCGAGACCTGCGTGATCGGGTCGTCGATCAGCGCGTCCCTGGGGACGTCGGTGGTCGTGAACATCTCGTCCCGGATCAGGCCGTTCAGATCCGTGTTCGCCGAGATGTCGACCTTCGAGACGACGACGGTGGCGAGGTCGCCACCCTGGCGGGCGTCTTCCTTGACGCCGCGCGAGTACAGGAACACCCCTGCGGTCGCGAGCGTGGCCAGCACCAGCGCCAGCATCACGACAAGTCCACGAGACCTCATGTGTATCCCCCCTGTTCCGTTTGCCGAGCCTGAGTTCCGTTCTCGGAACGCGGCCGGTACTCCTTTAGCCCTAGTTCTGTTTCGTCGGAGAAACCCTTTGCTTAGTCGACGAGCCGGACGGCCCGGACCCCGAAGTCGATGGTCCCGCCGGGGATCCCGCCGCTGGTCGTCAGCTCGGT